>CP076546.1:3775384-4090000 GCA_018889975.1 Bacillus sp. NP157 | reverse complement strand
CGGGGAGGCGAATAATACGGTTTTTCAGACCTGCTGCAACCCCTTTTGTGAACTTTTTTTGAAAGCGCCGTTAAATCAGGCGGATACGGGCGAAGTTTCGCTTGCCGACCTGGAGCACGCCTTCAAAACCTGCCGTAAACACACGTGCTGCGTCTTCCACCACCTCGCCATCGATACGCACCGCGCGCTCCTTGAGCTTGCGGTTCGCCTCGGAATTGCTCGGCGTGACGCCCGCGGCGGTCAAAAGGGAAGCAAGACGGAAGCCTTCGGCCGGCGCCTGGATGTCCGTAAGAGGAAGCAGCGAGGTATCGCCCTGCCCCGTCACCACGGCGTGCCAGCCCGCAATGGCCTGCTCGGCGGCGGCGGCGTCATGGAAGCGCGTCGCCAGCTCGCGGGCCAGCCGCAGCTTGGCATCGCGCGGGTTGAGCGCCCCGGAGGCGATGTCCACCTTCATCCGTGCCAGCTCGTCCAGCGACACATCGAAGCTGAGCAGCTCGAACCAGCGCCACATCAGCTCGTCGCCGATCTTCATCGTCTTGGTGACGATATCGATGGCCGGTTCACTGATGCCTATGTAGTTACCCAGCGACTTGGACATCTTGTTGACCCCGTCCAGCCCCTCGAGCAGCGGCATGGTCAGGACGATCTGCGGCGGCTGGCCGTGGTGCTCCTGCAGGGCACGGCCCATCAACAGGTTGAATTTCTGGTCGGTGCCGCCGAGCTCCACGTCGGCCTCGAGGGCGACGGAGTCGTAGCCCTGGACCAGCGGGTAAAGGAACTCGTGGATGGCGATCGGCTGCTCACCCTTATAGCGCTTGGCGAAGTCGTCCCGCTCCAGCATGCGCGCCACGGTGTGCTGGGCCGCCAGGCGGATCATGTCCGCGGCGCCCATCTTGCCGAACCACTCCGAATTGAAGCGCAGCTCGGTCTTCTCCTTATCGAGCACCTTATAGACCTGCTCGGCGTAGGTCTGGGCGTTGGCCAGCACGTCCTCGCGGGTGAGCGGCTTGCGGGTGACGTTCTTGCCGGTGGGGTCGCCGATCATCCCGGTGAAGTCGCCGATCAGGAAGATGACCTGGTGGCCCAGGTCCTGGAACTGGCGCATCTTGTTAAGAAGCACGGTGTGGCCGATGTGGAGATCCGGCGCGGTCGGGTCGAAGCCCGCCTTGATGCGCAGGGGACGACCGGTCTTGAGGCGTGCCTCGAGGTCTTCCTTCTTGATGATCTCGTCCGCGCCGCGCGCGATAAGGGCCAGCGACTGCTCCAGGTCGTTCATGCTTACTCTCTTCTTTACGTACGTATGTATGGGTTTCGCAACTTCACAAATGTATGTGAAGGACGCGTAGCGGTTAATTGTGCGTTAACCGCGACATGCGATGCAAAGCCTTGATGTGAAAGGCGTTGACGTCTTTTGCACGAGGCCGTTATGGTACGCGACAACACGGGGCGAGCGGATACAAGAAAGACAATGGGTGATGAGATTCGAAGCGCGCAACAGAGCGCGCGCAAGCAGGCCATTCGCCGCAAGGCGCAGCGGCGCCACTCCCACTTCTATGACAGCCGTGCGGCCCACTGGTCGTTCAGTCGCAATGCGTCGTCGGAACCGCTGAGCTGGTCGCGCGAGCGATGGATCCTCGCGGGCACCGCGTTCGTGCTCGTCATCCTGTCGGCGCTGGTCATCCCCGCGTGGGCCGGCGCGATGAAGTCGCCGAAGTTCACGACCACCGCCAGCGTCACGACGGTAGCCGGTCCGCACAACGTGGTGCCCCTCGCGTTGCCGAAGATGGACCCGTCCGCCATCAAGCCGCTCGTCCCGACGGAAGAATGGCAGACCGTGCAGGTGGAAGCCGGCCAGACGCTCGCCGACATCTTCCTTGCGCAAGGCCTCACCATGACCGACCTGCAGCACGTCATCGACGGCGCGGGCGGCACGAAGGTCTTCCATCAGATCAAGCCGGGCCAGGAATTCCAGTTCCTCGTCGGTGCGGACCATGCGCTCAAGGGCGTGCGCTTCGACCAGGACGAAGCCACCATCGCCACGCTCCGCCTCGATGGCGATACCGCGAAGCTGACCACCCAGGTGCGCGACGTGCAGCGCCGCGAACACATCTCGCACGGCGTGATCGATAGCTCGCTGTTCGGTGCCGCCTCCAAGGCCGGCATGAGCAACGCGATGGTCCTCAAGCTTGCCGAAGCGTTCAAGTACGACATCGACTTCGTCCAGGACCTGCGCGTCGGCGACAGCTTCACCGTCATCTATGACGACGTATACAGCGATGGCGCCTACCTGCGCGAGGGCGACATCGTCGCCGCCGAGTTCGTGAACCAGGGCAAGCGTTACACGGCGTATCGCTATAAGACGGCCGATGGCAAGTTCAGCTACTTCAGCGAGGAAGGCCGTCCGCTGGTGGGTTCGTTCCTGCGCATCCCGGTCGACTTCACCCGCATCTCGTCGCAGTTCAGCGCCGGCCGCATGCATCCGATCCTTGGCAAGATGCGCGCGCACAAGGGCGTCGATTACGCCGCACCGACCGGCACGCCGATCCACGCTGCCGGCGATGGCGTCGTCAAGTTCCGCGGCTGGATGAATGGCTACGGCAACTTCGTGGTGATCCAGCACAACGGCACCATCAGCACTGCTTACGGCCACATGTCGCGCTTCGCCAACCTGCGCGTCGGCCAGCATGTCAGCCAGGGCACCACGATCGGCTTCGTCGGCATGACCGGCCTGGCCACCGGCCCGCACCTGCACTACGAATTCCGCGTCAACAACGTGCAGCGCGACCCGCAGACGGTCACCCTGCCGAAGCCGGAGCCTCTGCCGGCGGCCCAGCTGGCGAAGTTCAAGAAGGACGTCGTCGGTCCGCAGCTCGCCCGCCTCAACCAGCTGGACAGCAACTACAAGCTGGCCAGCGCGAAGGGCGGCAACACCGCGAGCGACGACTGAGTCGTGCCCCATGCTTCGGATGGCCTGTACCTCGGCCTGATCTCGGGTACCAGCGCGGATGGCATCGATGCCGCGCTGGTCCGCTTCACCGACACCCGGCCCGCGCTTGTCGCGGGCCTCGTGCATCCATGGGATGACACGCTGCGTCGGCGCATCCTCGCGATCGCACAGGACGAAGAACGCCTCGACCTCGACGGCTATGGCCAGCTCGACGTCGCGGTCGGCCGAGCCTTCGCGGATGCCGCGCTGGCCGTGCTCAGGCAGGCCGACGTGCCGGCGCGCGACGTGCGTGCGATCGGCTCGCATGGACAGACCATCCGCCATCGTCCCGACGGCGAGTACCCGTTCACCCTGCAGATCGGCGACCCCTCGGTGATCGCCGAGCGCACCCGCATCGACACCGTGGCCGACTTCCGCCGTCCCGACGTCGCCGCGGGTGGACAGGGCGCCCCGTTGGTGCCGGCCTTCCACGCGACCGTGCTGCGCCCGGCCACGGGCGCGCGCGCCGTGCTCAACCTGGGCGGCATTGCCAACGTCACGCGGCTGACCCCCGATGGCCACGTCACGGGCTTCGATACCGGCCCGGCGAACGGCCTGATGGATGCGTGGTGCCTGCGCCACCGTGGCGAAGCCTTCGATCGCGACGGGATCTTCGCGGCCTCCGGCACGGTGGATCCCGACCTGCTCGCCGAGCTGCTCGACGATCCCTACTTCGTCTTGCCGCCGCCGAAGAGCACCGGCCGCGAGCACTTCCACCTGGCCTGGCTGGATGCGCATCCGCGCGTTGCCGAGCTCTCGCCGGAAGATGTGCAGGCCACCCTGATGGCGCTGAGCGCCGTATCGATCGGCGACGCCATTCGCCAGCATGCGGCGGATGCCGTCGACGTGGTCGCGTGCGGCGGCGGGGTGCATAACGCGGCACTGATGCACGCGATCGCGAGCCGGCTCGAAGGACGCGCGCTGCATGCCAGCGGCGCGTTCGGGATCGATCCGGACTTCATGGAAGCCATGGGCTTCGCATGGCTGGCGTTCCGCAGGCTCCGTGGCGAGCCCGGCAACCTGCCCGCGGTGACCGGGGCGACGGGGGCGAGGCTGCTGGGCGCGGTCTACGCGGCTCCGCCAGCCTGACTCAACGAGGCGATCAGCTTTCGCTCGCCGCGACGGCGTGGCGTTTGGCGTTCTCGGCGAGGCTGGCAGGCGAGGCCTGGACCAGCGCCGACAAGGCTTCCTGGAAGGCCGCCTGTTCGTCGGCATCCCATGCGCCGGTGAGGTGCGCGATGTCGCCGGGCTCGAGCAGCAGCTCGTTGAACACGTCGCCAGGACTCAAGCCGAGTCCATACCGCAACGCGTGCAGTATCACTTCGTTGATCGACCAGCGGCGTTCCCGAGCGAGCGACTTGATCCGCTCGGCCATCTGATCATCAATATGTCGCACCACGATATCCGGCACGTGCGTAATCTCCAGCGCGCATGCCCCCTGTGGACCGAATCTTACACAGAATCGGACGACGGACGCACGTACCCCGGGCGGCCTATTCCTCGGTGGCCGCCGGCATGGGCAGGCCCCGCCAGAGGATGGCCAGCACGGCCAGGCAGGGGACGATCGAAAGGGTGCTCACCACGAACAGCGAGGTGTATCCCGCGTCCTTGACGAGGAAGCCGGAGAAGCCGCCGAGCAGTTTCCCGGGCAGGTTGGCCAGCGCGCTGAGCAAGGCGTACTGCGTGGCCGTGAAACGGCGGTTGACCAGCCCCGACATGAAGGCGACCAGCACCGGGCCGGCAAAGCCCTGGGCGAAGTTGTCGCCGGACAGCGTGGCCACGAAGGCCCAGGTCTGCCCGGGGTTCTGCGCCATCAGCAGGTAGAGCATGTTGGACAGGGCCACGCCGATGGCGGAGACCGCGAGCAGCCGGCGCATGTCGAAACGGGTCACGGCCCAGCCGCCCAACAGGGCGCCGGCAATGCCGACGATCACGCCGTAGACCTTGGATACCTCGGCGATCTGGAGCTTGCTGAAGCCGGCGTCGAGGTAGAAGGGGTACGCCATGACGCCGAGCATCTGGTCGGGCAGGCGGAACAGCGCGACGAACAACAGCATGCCCAGCGCCAGCGCCACGCCGAAGCGCGCGAAGAAGTCGCGGAACGGGCCGATGAAACCTTCCTGGATCGCCACGGCCAGCGGCACGCGCTCGCGCACGCGATGCTCGGGTTCGCGGGCGACGAGCACGGTGACCAGCGGGATCAGCAACAGCGCGCAGATGGCCATGTAGCCCTTCTGCCAGCCCAGCGCCTGGGCCACGATAAGGATGCCCGCGCCACCGGCGATGAGGCCGAGCCGGTAACCCAGCGTGTAGGTCGCGGCCAGCGCGCCCTGTGCTTCTGGCGGCGCGATCTCCACGCGATAGGCATCCACCACGATGTCGACCGTGGCACCGGCGAACGCCGCGAGCATGGTCATCCCGAGGAAGTTCCGCAGCGACTGCTCCGGCGGCATCAGCGCCATGCCGAACAGGCCCGCGGCCAGCAGCAGCAGCGCAAAGAGCAGCCAGCCACGGCGCTGGCCGAGCCGGCAGAACAACGGCAGGCGCAGCTTGTCGACCGCAGGTGCCCAGGCGAACTTGAAGTTGTAGGCGAAGGTAACGAAGCTGGCGACGCCGATGGCACCGTAGTCGACGCCCGATTCCTTCAGCCACGCCGAGAGCGTGTTGCCCACGAGCAGGAACGGCAGGCCCGAGGCCAGGCCGAGGAACAGCATGACCACCGCGCCCGGCTGGGCAAACGCGGCGAACAGGCCGCGCCAGCCCTTGTAACGGACCTTGCCCTCCACTTCGCTCACTCGGCGTAGTCCACGGTGAACGGCGCATGGTCGGAGAAGCGTTCGTCGCGGTAGATCGAGCAGTCGCGCAGGCGATCACGCAGGCCCGGGGTCACGATCTGGTAGTCGATGCGCCAACCCACGTTGTTCGCACGGGCCTGGCCGCGATTCGACCACCACGTGTATTCCACGGCGTCGGGCTTCAGCGCGCGGAAGCTGTCCACCCAGCCGATCTCCTTGAACAGCAGGTCGAGCCACGCGCGCTCTTCCGGCAGGCAGCCCGAGTTCTTCTGGTTCGAACTCCAGTTCTTGATGTCGTCCTTCGTGTGCACGATGTTCCAGTCGCCGCACAACACGTAGTCACGCCCGCTGGCGGCCCATTCGCGGAAGATCGGCGTCAGCCATTCCATCACGCGGAACTTGTACTGCTGGCGTTCGTCGCCGGACGAGCCCGACGGGATGTAGAACGACACGACGCTGAGGTTGCCGTAGCGCGCCTCGATGTAACGCCCCTCGCAGTCGAAGTCTTCGCGA
Source organism: Bacillus sp. NP157 (assembly GCA_018889975.1). Classification (NCBI taxonomy): domain Bacteria; kingdom Bacillati; phylum Bacillota; class Bacilli; order Caryophanales; family Bacillaceae; genus Bacillus; species Bacillus sp. NP157. Next base: position 4,083,706 of record CP076546.1, on the reverse strand, counting down.
CCCAGCGACGTGCGGATTTCGTCCGGCTCGCGCTTCGAATAGATGGCCACGCCGCTGTAGCCCTTCTTGCTGCGGGCATCGTGATAGAAGCAGTGATGGCCGTCCGGGCGGAACATCGGGTCAGTCAGCTGCGCTTCCTGGGCCTTGGTCTCCTGCAGGCAGACGACGTCGGCGTCCTGCTTGCGGAGCCAGTCGAACACGCCCTTGGTGGCGGCGGAGCGGATGCCGTTGGCATTCAGGCAAATGATGCGCATGGGGTCTCGGGCGTCGGGCAATGCGCCATCATAGCAACCGGCCATGGCCGGGGTGCCCGCGGTACCATGGGGGTCCCGAATCCTGCGGAACCTGCGACGTGCACGACTACCAGCGCGAATTCATCGAACTCACCCTCGCCCGCGACGTGTTGCGCTTCGGCGAATTCACGCTGAAGTCCGGCCGCACCAGCCCGTATTTCTTCAACATGGGCCGGATCGACTCCGGCGCCGCGCTCGCCCGGCTCGGGCGCTCCTATGCGGCGGCCGCCGTGCGCTCCGGCGTCGCGTTCGACATGCTGTTCGGCCCGGCCTACAAGGGCATCGCCCTGGCCGCGGCCACGGCCATCGCGCTGGCCGACACCCAGGACCGCGACGTCCCCTGGGCCTATAACCGCAAGGAAGCCAAGGACCATGGCGAAGGCGGCACGCTGGTCGGCGCGCCGTTGCAGGGCCGGGTCCTGATCGTCGACGACGTGATGACCGCCGGCACGGCCGTGCGCGAATCGCTGGAGCTGATCAAAGCGCAGGGCGCCGAGCCCGCGGGCGTGCTCATCGCACTGGATCGCCAGGAACGCGGCCTGGGCGAGCTTTCCGCGGCCCAGGAAGTCGCGCGCAGCTTCGGCATCCCCGTGATCGCCATCGCCAGCCTCGCCGACGTGCTGGCCTATGCCGGCGAGCGCCCGGAACTTGCGGCAGAGCACGGACGGCTGCTCGCCTACCGCGAACAATACGGTGTGAAGGCATAAGCACGGTGGGCGATGCCGATGGCTATACTCCGCACACAGGAGGGGAACCCATGCGAGCAACACGTTTCATCATGGCGGGAATGGCGCTGGTCGTGGCCACGTCCGCCTTTGCACTCGATCCGCAGAGCACGAGCAACAACAACGGCTTCCGTTATCGCTGGAAAGACGGCTCCGGCCAGTCCTTCTATAGCGACAGCCTTACCTCGGATGCGATGAAGGTCGGCTACGACATCGTCAATTCGCGCGGCGTCGTGGTCCAGCACGTGGATCGTCAGCTGACCCCGGACGAGCGTGTCGCGGCGAAGAAGATCGCGGACCAGAAGGCGGCCGAGCAGGCGGCCATCGACCAGCGCAAGCGCGAAGATGCCCAGATGCTGAACGCCTACCCCACCGAGAAGGCGTTCATCGCCGCGCGGCAGTCGCAGCTGGACAACTTTGGCCAGGCCACCCGGACCACCCAGCTGAACCTGCAGGGCCAGGAAAAAACCCTGGCCGACCTGCTCAACCGCGCCGGCGATCTCGAGCGCGCGAAGCAGCCGGTGCCGGTGTTCCTCAGCGATCGCATCAGCGAGCAGCGCAATACGGTAGCTGGCCTGCGTGCGACGATGCAGCGCCAGCAGGCAGCGGAAGCCGCGGCCAGGGCAACCATGGACGTGGACGTGAAGCACTACCGCGAACTCAAGGCAGCGGCGGCCAACGGCGGCTAAGGCCGCCGCGTCAGAACGGCAAGGCCAGCTTCGGATCGACCGCGTGGAGTTGCAGGCGGAAGGCCTGCATCACGCGCTCCAGGGATTTCGCGTTGTCCGCGTCGAAACGGAAGACCAGCGCCGGCGAGGTGTTGGACGCGCGGACCAGGCCCCAACCGTCGGGCCAGTCGGCACGGATGCCGTCCAGCGTGCTGATCCGCGCCTCGTCGAACGTCGCCTTCCCGCGGAAGGCTTCCATGAAGTACACGGGCGCGCCTTCCGCCATCGGCAGGCGCAGTTCGGGCGTGGAGACGCTCTTCGGCAACGCATTGAAGATCTCGGCCGGGCTGCGCTCTTCCAGGTCGCTGGAGACGATTTCCAGCAGGCGTGCCGCGGCGTAGATGCCGTCGTCGAAGCCATACCAGCGATTGTTGTCGGCGAAGAAGAAGTGGCCGCTCATCTCGCCGGCCAGCGAGGCGCCGCTCTCGCGCATCTTCGCCTTGATCAGCGAATGGCCGGTGCGCCACATCAACGGCACGCCGGCCGCTTCCTGGATCACCCGGCGCAGGTGGCCGGTGCACTTGACGTCGTAGATCACCGTCGCGCCGGGATTGCGCGCCAGCACGTCCTGCGCGTAGAGCATCAGCAGGCGGTCGGGATAGATGATCTCGCCGGCGGGCGTCACCACGCCGAGCCGGTCGCCATCGCCGTCGAAGGCGATGCCGAGGTCCGCGCCGATCGTGTGCACCGCGGCGATCAGGTCGCCGAGGTTGCGCGGATCGGACGGATCGGGATGGTGGTTGGGGAAGCGACCGTCGATATCGCAGTACAGCGGCACGACATCGCAGCCGATTTCCTCGAGCACGCGCGGCCCGATCTCGCCGGCGGCGCCATTGCCCGCGTCCACCACCACTTTCAGGCGACGCTGGGTCGACACATCGTCGGCGACGCGGCCGACATAGGCATCGCTCACGGACTGCTCGCGCCACGTGCCATGGCCGCCGGAGGGCAAGCCGCCCTCGGCGATCCGCCGGTAGAGATCGGTGATCGCCGACTCGGCCAGGGTTTCGCCGCCTACGACGATCTTGAAGCCGTTGTGGTCAGCCGGGTTGTGGCTACCGGTGACGGATACGCCGCAACCGGTGCCGAACTGGAAGCAGGCGAAATAGACCAGCGGCGTCGGCACGACGCCCAGGTCGATGACGTCGATGCCGGCGTCGCGCAAGCCGTTGGACAGGGCACCGGCGAGCTCGGGGCCGGACAGGCGTCCGTCGCGGCCGACGACGATTTCGTGCAGTTCGCGCTCGTGCATCAGCGCGCCGATGGCCTGGCCGATCTGGTGCGCGGTGCTGGCGGTCAGGGTGCCGCCCGCGACGCCGCGAATGTCGTACGCGCGGAAGATCGCCGGATCGACCACGTCCGGTGCGGCGGGGACGACGTTCGCGACCGGGGCGGGTGCGGGTACCGGGGCCGGCCGTGGTTCATCGGCATCGCCGCCGGAGGTCGACGGCAGGCGCGGCTTGCGCTGCACGTCGGCGACCAGGATCTCGGGCTCTTCGGCGAGGGTGACCACGACGGGCTCGGGACGCTGGCGCGACCAGAGCAGGAAGCCGCCGCCGGCCAGGCCTATCAGGGCCAGCAACGCGGCCAGCACTTCGGAATGCGGCACGACGATGAAGGCCTTCGGCATGGCGGAGAACACATAGAGCGCCGTACCGTTGATGCGCTGGCCCGTCGCGGCGAGCTCACCGCTGGTCTCGCCGTTGGCCACCAGCAGCAGGCTGTCGGAGCCGTCGCCCTGGCGCAGTTCAAGCCGTCCGCCATGCGGTGACACCGACGCGAAGCGCGTGGCGATGCCGTCGAAGGGGTATTCGAGGAACACCCAGGCGCGCAACGTACCGCTCACCTGCACGGGCTCGACCACGCTCAGGCGGCGCTTGCCGTTCACGGTCTGGGTACTGGCCGGCGCCTGCTCCTGGCCCTGGCCCCCAAGGGCCGCCATCAGCTGCGCGGCCTTGGCATAACCAAACTCGCGATAGTTGGCGCGGACCACTTCGTCCAGGCCCGGGGAGTAGACCTCGGTGGTCTGGGCCGTGGGCAGCAGCGCATGCAGCCGCGCCGCGGCGGCGGCGCGATCGTCGATCCCGGCCTGCAGCGCCGGATCCGCCACGGCGGCGAGGAACTGCCGGCGCATGCCCGCGTATTCGCCATTGAGGTCGCGCACGACCTCGGCCTGCGCGTCACGCACGCGCGCCGCGGCGCCTTCTTCATCCGCGATCAGCCATGCCTGCCACGCACAGAACGCGCCCGCGGCGACCAGCACGGTGGCCACGACCAGCGTGACCAGTTTCCGTGGATCGATGCGAGGCCCCCGCCCCACTCCCGCTTCGCGAGCCATGTGTCCCCTTACCCTATCGGTGTGTCAATTGACGCCAGTAGAACCGAAACCGCCCTGCCCGCGGTGTGACGGCGCGAAGCCTTCGACCACCCGCAGGCGAGCCCGCCCCACGGGCACGAGCAATAATTGCGCAATACGGTCCCCCGGCGCGACGGTCAATTCGGCAGTTCCGCGATTCCATGCCGAAATCATCAGCGGGCCCTGGTAGTCCGCGTCGATCACGCCGACCAGGTTACCCATCACCAGGCCTTGCTTGTGGCCCAGCCCCGAGCGCGGGACGATCAGGGCGCACCAGCCTGGGTCGCCGATGTGGATCGCCAGGCCCGTCGGGACCAGCACGCTCTCGCCCGGCTTAAGGGTGATCGGAGCCTCGACCGCGGCGCGCAGGTCCATGCCGGCGCTGCCATCGGTGGCCGGCTCGGGCAACGGGATGCTGTCGCCGAGGCGCGGGTCGAGGATTTTCAGTTCGATGTCGATCAAGGCCGTGCCCCGTGGCTGGCGAGGAAATGGTCGGCCACGTGGGCCATCAACTGGCGGGCCAGCTCGGTTTTTGCTGCCTGGCCCAGCGCGATGTCGCCGCCCGGCCAGTACAGATGCAGTGCATTGTCCGCGACTTCGAATCCGCGGCCGGCGCCGACTTCATTCGCGGCGATCATGTCCAGGCCCTTGCGAGCCAGCTTGTCGCGGGCGTAGTCGGCGACCTCGCGGGTTTCCGCCGCGAAACCGACCAGGAACGGGTGGCCCGGTCGCTGCGCGAGCGCGCCGATGATGTCGGGGTTTTCCGCCAGTTCCAGCCGCAGCGGTTCGCCGCCGGCCTTCTTCAGCTTGTGGCCGGCGATCTCCGCGGGGCGGTAGTCGCCCACGGCTGCGGCGCCGACGTAGATATCCGCGCCCTCGCTGGCCTTGAGCACCGCCTCGTGCATCTCGCGGGCGCTGCGGACGTCGATCCGCCGTACGCCGGCCGGCGTGGGTAGCGACACCGGGCCCGCGACCAGGGTGACGTCGGCGCCGGCATCGCGGGCGGCGGCGGCCACCGCGAAGCCCATCCGGCCGGAGCTGCGGTTACCGATGAAGCGGACCGGGTCGATGTCTTCGTAGGTAGGGCCGGCGCTGACCACGACGCGGCGGCCGCGCAGGCGCTGTCCGGCGAACGAAGCCACGAGGATGTCGCGCAGGTCGTGCGGCTCGAGCATGCGGCCCGAGCCGATGTCGCCGCAGGCCTGGTCGCCATCGGCCGGCCCAAGGACCTGGACGCCGCGCACGCGCAGGGTGCCGATGTTGGCCTGGACGGCCGGATTGGCCCACATCTGCTGGTTCATCGCCGGGGCGACATAGACCGGCGCGGCGGTGGCGAGCACCACGGTGGACAGCAGGTCGTTGGCGAAGCCATGGGCCAGCCGGGCGACGGTATCGGCGCTGGCCGGGGCGATCAGCAGGCGCTCGGCCCATTTCGCCAGTTCGATGTGGCCCATGGCCGCTTCGCCGGCTTCGTCCCACAGGCTGACCCGCACCGGCTGGCCGGAAAGCGCCTGGAAGGTGGTCGGGGTGACGAAGTGGGTGGCGCCCTCGGTCATGACGATGCGCACCTCTGCTTCGAGGTCGCGCAGGCGACGGACGAGCTCGCAGATCTTGTAGGCGGCGATGCCGCCGGTGACGCCAATCAGGATGCGACGCTGGCGGAGGGTCATGGCAGGAACGGCGGCGTAGCGGCGGGACGGGCTAGCTTAACGGATTTCCCCTACCCAGCCGCGAGGCGTGCGACAGCCCTGCTTTCGGCCTGCGCCCATCGTCGCGGGGCCGGCCCCGGCCGTACCTTGGAAGACCCGCCAAGGAGGCAACCATGACCAACCCCAGCAACAAGAAACGCAACGTCCGCGATGCCTCGTCCGACCACGAGGCATGGGCCTACCCGATCAGTGCGTGGCCGGAACAGGAACGGCCGCGCGAACGCCTGGTGCGCAAAGGCCCCACCGCCCTTACCGACGCCGAACTGGTTGCCGTCTTGCTCGGTAACGGCACGCCGGGCCTCGATGCCGTGGCGACCGGCAGGAAACTCCTCACGCAAGCCGGGGGAATCCGCCGCCTGATGGCCGATGCGATCGAGATGCCGCCGCTCCCCGGGTTCGGGCCGGTCAAGCGCGCCCGGCTGGTCGCAGCGCTGGAACTGGCCAGCCGCTCGCTGGGCGAGGGTGTCCTTGCCCGGCAGCACATCGGCAACCCCGAGGATTGCGGTGATTTCCTCAGGTCACACTTTTCCCACCTGAAGGAAGAGGTCATGGCCGTGCTGTACCTGAACGCCAGTCATTCCGTGATCTGCTTCGAGGTCCTGACCAAGGGTACGGTCGACTACGCCAGCGTCTATCCCCGGGAACTGGCCAAGGCCTGCATTGCGCACCGCGCCACGGCGGTAATCCTCGTCCACAACCACCCCTCGGGTAATCCACGGCCCAGCCAGGCCGACGTGGAGATCACCGGGACCATCCGCCTGGCCTTGAGTGCGCTGGAGGTGAAGGTGCTCGACCATGTGGTGGTAGGTGGCAACCGGGTGGTCTCGATGGGGGCGCTCGGCATGATCTAGCCGCCGGGCGCCCCAAAGAAAAACGGCGCGAGTGCCGCTCGCGCCGTTATGGGTCACCTTTCGAGGGAGGGGCGTCAGTGACCCGGGCGTGCCATGGGCCGGGGAGACACCGGGCACGAGGGAAAGTGTGAAGGTTGGGCATGACAGGCCCATGACGCGATGCCGCACGAACGAAAACACGCTTGAAGGAATTGACTTATGCACACAGAGCGTTTTTGTCAGTTGGCCGTCACAGCTGTTGTCCCGGCGCAGGTCAGCATTGCAAGCCATTGATCCGTCTATGTTTCGCTTGTTACGGGGTGATGTCACTTGCCGACCGGGCCGCATGATGCCCCTGGCCCCTCTTATTGCCCACAGAGTTATCCACAGGCTTGTGGATAGCCGGCACGACGGGCGGTAGGGAGGCCGCAGACCCCTTTCTGCTAGGATTACCGGTTCCATATCCGCGTCGCGAAGCCCGTGAAACAAGAGCTCAAACAACTCGTCCTGCAGGCCATTGGCGCCCTGCGTGAGTCCGGCAAGCTGCCGTCCGATTTCGTGGCCCCGGTCTTCGTCATCGAGCGGACCCGCAGCCGTGAGCACGGCGACTTCGCCACCAACGCCGCCATGATGATGGCCAAGGCCGCCGGCCGGAAGCCGCGCGACATCGCCACCGACCTGGTCGAGGCGCTGGGCGCCTCCCCGCTGGTGGGCAAGGTCGAGGTCGCCGGGCCCGGTTTCATCAACTTCTTCCTCGCCCCGGCCGCGTTCCATGCGGAGATCGAGCGTGCGCTGGCGGAAACCGACCGTTATGGCCACAACCGCGATGGTGGCGGGCGGACGGCCGGCGTGGAATACGTCTCGGCCAACCCGACCGGCCCGCTGCATGTCGGCCACGGCCGCGCGGCGGCCATCGGCGACAGCATCAGCCGCCTGCTGCATGCCACCGGCTACAAGGTGGCCCGCGAGTTCTACTACAACGACGCCGGCGTGCAGATCGCCAACCTGGCCTTGTCCACCCAGTGCCGCGCCAGGGGCATCGCCCCGGACGAGGCGGGCTGGCCGGAATCCGGCTACCGCGGCGACTACATCGCCGAAGTGGCCCGCGCCTTTCTGGCGAAGGAATCGGTCGAGGCCGACGGCGAAGTGGTCGTGGCCACGGGCGATGCGGACAACCTCGACGACGTGCGCCGGTTCGCCGTCGCCTACCTGCGCCACGAGCAGGACCTCGACCTGAAGGCCTTCGGCGTCTCCTTCGACGTCTACTACCTCGAGTCTTCGCTCTACAGCGAGGGCAAGGTGGACGAGACCGTGCGCGAGCTGGTCGCCCACGGCCACACCTACGAGGAAGGCGGCGCGCTGTGGCTGCGCTCGACCGACTACGGCGACGACAAGGACCGCGTGATGCGCAAGTCCGACGGCAGTTACACCTACTTCCTGCCGGACGTCGCCTACCACCGGACCAAGTGGCAGCGCGGCTACGAGCGCGCCATCACCGAACTCGGCTCGGACCACCACGGCTCGCTGGCCCGCGTGAAGGCTGGCCTGCAGGCACTGGACTGCGGCATCCCGAAAAACTGGCCGGAATACGTGCTGCACCAGATGGTGACGGTGATGAAGGGCGGCGAAGAGGTGAAGATCTCCAAGCGCGCCGGCTCCTACGTCACCCTGCGCGACCTGATCGACGAAGCCGGCCGCGACGCCACGCGCTACTTCCTGATCGCGCGCAAGGCCGACTCGCAGCTGGTCTTCGACATCGACCTGGCCCGTTCGCAGAGCAACGACAACCCGGTGTATTACATCCAGTACGCGCACGCCCGCGCCAGCCGCGTGTTCCGCGAACTGGCCGATCGCGGCCTGTCCACCCACCGTGGCCAGGGCATCGCGCGGCTGGACCGGCTCGACACCGAGCACGAACAGGCGCTGATGGTCGAGCTGTCGCGCTACCCGGAAGTGGTGGAAGCCGCCGCGGCCACCCTCGAGCCGCACCTGGTCGCGCAATACCTGCGTGAGCTGGCCGGCGCGCTGCACAGCTACTATCACGAGCACAAGTGGATCGTGGACGACGCCGACCTGCGCGACGCACGCCTTACCCTGGTGGCGGCGACGCAGCAGGTGCTGCGCAACGGTCTGGACCTGCTGGGCATTTCCGCCCCGGAGAGCATGTAATGGCGACTCGCAAGAAGGGCAAAGGCCGCCAGGCCGTCCGCAACAGCTCCGGCGGCATGCCCGGCTGGGGCTGGGCGCTGATCGGCATTCTCGCCGGCGCCCTGCTGATGGCCTTCGCGATGCGCGGCAGCTTCATGCCGATGAAGAAGGACGGCCCGGAGCCCAACCCGCAGGCCACCGCGCAGAAGGGCAGCGAGCCCGGCGTGGCCGACCAGGCGGAGCCGGAAAAGAGCGACAAGCCGAAGAAGCCGTCCTACGACTTCTACTCGGTGCTGTCGGAGAAGGAAGTGCGCATCCCGGATGCGGAGATCCACGCCCAGGCCAAGGCCGAGGCGCAGCAGCAGAACCAGCAGCAGGTTGCCGCCCAGCAGCAGGCCCAGGCCGCGCAACAGCAGCAGGCCGCCGCCGCGGCCGCGCAGCAACAGCAGCAGGTGAATGCCGCCGCGGCGAACCTGCCCAAGGCGACCACGCAGACCGTGACCGCCACCCCGTCGCAGCCGGCCGCACCCGCCGCCGCGAGTGGTGGCAGCGGTTACCTGCTGCAGGTGGGCGCGTTCCCGAGCGCGGGCGACGCGGAAGCACTGAAGGCCAAGCTGGCCCTGCAGGGTTTCATCGCCAACGTGCAGTCGGTGAAGGTCGGCGCGCAGACGTACAACCGCGTCCGCCTCGGGCCGTTCAAGTCGGCAACCGAGCTGGAGAGCACCAAGCAGCGCCTGCAGTCGGCCGGCATCAGCGCCATCGCATTGAAGGAAGGTTCCTGACCACGGATGCGATGGACGAAAAAAAAACCCGCCGGTTGGCGGGTTTTTTTTGCTTACGACTTTCGTTTCAGCCGGATCAAGGCCGAAATGTCGTCGTCGCCATACCCTTCCGACATCAACTGGGCGAAGTCGGCCAGCGACTGCTCGATGATCGTCCGGTCGGTGCCCGCGTCGGCGGCGATGCCGCGGACGATGCCCAGGTCCTTGTGCAGCAGCGCCAGCTTGAAGCCCACCGAGAATTCGTTGCGTAACATCGTCGCGCCGCGCTTCTCGAGGAACCAGTTACCGGCGGCGCCCGCGCCCAGCGTCGGGATCAGGCGCTCCGCGTCGAGGCCAAGCGCCTCGCCCAGCGCAAGGCCTTCGGTCACCGCGTGCGCGATACCGGCGACCAGCACCTGGTTCACCGCCTTCGTCGCCTGGCCCGCACCCACCACGCCCATGTGCGTGATCCGCGCGCCGTAGGCTTCCAGCGCGGGACGCGCCGCGTCGAGCGTGGCGGCGTCACCGCCCACCATCACCGACAGCTTGCCGTTCTTGGCCCCTTCCACGCCGCCGGAGACCGGTGCATCGAGGAATGCGCCACCGGCGTCGCCGATGATCCGCGCTGCACGCTTCGCCGTCTCGGGCGACACCGTGGAATGGTCGACCACGATGGCACCCTTCTTCAGCGTCGGCGCCAGCGCCTCGACCACGCCGATGACGTCGGCGTCCGCGCTGACGCACAGGGCGATCACATCGCAGGTGGAGGCGATGGTGGCAAGGTCGGGCGCCTGTACGCCGAGCTCCCTGGCCAGCGCGTCGGCGCGCGCCTGGGTGCGATTGCCCACGGCGCTGAGCAAGCCCTTCGCGTGGAGGTGGCCGGCCATGGGCGCGCCCATGGCACCGAGGCCGATGAAGGCCGTCTTCAGGGTCATCGGGTGGTTTCCGCCAGGTAGGTGTAGCCGGTGAGGCCCTTGTCGAGCGACGCCGCGAGTTCGTCAGCGTGGGCGCCGGTGATGCCCGCTGCCGCGATGCGATCGGTGTAGGCCTGGCGCAGCGCCTTCACGTCGTAGCCCACGTAGTCGAGCATCAGGTCAGTGGTGTCGCCGCGACGGATGTGCGCGAATTCGTAACCGGAGCCGGTGGCGCGGACGTTGACCGCGTCGGTGTCGCCGAACAGGTTATGGATGTCGCCCAGGGTCTCCTGGTAGGCACCGACCATGAAGATACCCATCCGATACGACTCACCGTCCTTCAGACGGTGCAGCGGCAGGCTGACGTCCACGCCTTCGGCGTCCACGTAGTGGTCGATGCGGCCGTCCGAATCGCAGGTCAGGTCCGCGATGACGCCGCGGCGGGTCGGCTCCTCATCGAGGCGGGTGATCGGCACGATCGGGAAGATCTGGTCGATGGCCCAGATGTCCGGCACCGATTCGAAGACCGAGAAATTCACGAAGTACTTGTCGACCAGCTTTTCATCGAGGTCGTCCAGCGCCTGGCGATGCGCACGCTCCGCCGGCAGCAGGCGCGGACGCACGGCGTTGGCGATGGCGTAGAACATGTCGTCGAGGGTGGCGCGGTCGCGCAGGTCGAGCTGGCCCAGCGCGTACAGGGCCTGGCCTTCGGCGAAGTGGTGCTGCGCCTCGTGGAACAGCTCCAGCGGCGGGCGGGTGTCGAGCTCGGCGTGGGTTTCGCGCAGGTGGCGCAATACGGTGGGCTCGTCCGGGCGCGCGGCGTCGATGGCGCCCATCGGCACCTCTTCCACTTCGCTGACATTCACCACCATCACGGCGTGGTGCGCGGTCATCGCGCGGCCCGACTCGGTGAAGATCGTCGGCGCCGGCATGCCGTGTTCGGCCACGGCCTCGGCCAGCGGCTGGACCACGCTGGCGGCGTACTGACCCAGGCTGTAGTTGATCGAGTTGAAGCTGCGCGAACGGGTCCCTTCGTAGTCCACGCCCAGGCCGCCGCCGACGTCGACCACGTCGATCGGCACGCCGAGGCGATGCAGTTCGACGAAGTAACGCACGGCCTCACGCATGCCCGCGGCGATATCGCGGACGTTGGAGATCTGCGAACCCATGTGGAAGTGCTGCAGGCGCAGGGTGTGCTTCAGGCCGGCGGCGTCGAGGCGCTCGATCAGCTCCAGCACCTGGCCGGGGCTGAGGCCGAACTTGCCCTTGTCGCCGCCGGTGTTCTGCCACTTGCCCGCGCCGATCGAGGCCAGGCGGACGCGCACGCCGAGCAGCGGCTCGACGTCGAGCGCCTTCGCTTCGGCCAGCACGTGGTCCAGTTCCGACAGCTTCTCGACGACGATGTGCACGCGCAGGCCCAGCTTGCGGCCGATCAGCGCAAGGCGCACGTACTCGCGATCCTTGTAACCGTTGCAGACCACCATGCTGCCCGGGCGGGCATGGGCGAGCACGGCCATCAGCTCGGGCTTGGAGCCGGCTTCCAGGCCGAAGCCTTCCTCGCCGGCGGCGACCAGTTCGCTGACCACGCCGCGCTGCTGGTTCACCTTGATCGGGTAGATCGCGGTGTACGAGCCGGCGTAGTCCGCATCGTCGATGGCCTTGGCGAAGGCTTCGCGGAGGCGGTTCAGGCGGTCGGCGAGGATGTCGGGGAAACGGACGAGCAGCGGCAGGCGCAGGCCTTCGGAGGTGGCCTGGGCCACGATGGCCGCGAGGTCGAGGGACGGGCCTTCGTCGCCGCGGGGGCGCATCAGCAGGTGGCCGTCGCCGGCAACGTCGACGTAGCCGTTGCTCCAGTGGGGAATCGCGTAGGTCAGCTTGGCGCGATCGATGGTCCAGTTCGCCATGGGCAGGCGTTCTCCAGGTGATGTTGTCGTGTCCCCAACGGGGGCGCGGAACAGTCGCAGCGGCGAACCTTGACCTGAAACGGGCCTGGATGGCCGGGAGCCTCGCACGCCGCGGGGCCGTCCAGACGGGGCCAGCCACCCCTGGGGGCGGCGGCTGACCGTCTATTCTAACGGCCGGGTGTGACATCGGGCTATCAGGCCGATGAACCCCTACGCGGCCCGTCGGCCGACGACTTGGCCGATTCTTGCCCCGGAGCCGGTACAATCCATCGTTTACACCCCCTTCCCGTTTCCAGGAACAAGCGTCATGTCGCAGCAGCAGCTCAGCTGGTTTACCGAGGCCCACCAGGCTTCGGGCTCCTCCATCGGTTTCCGCGTCGAGCGCCTGCTGCACGCCGAGAAGACCGAGTTCCAGACCATCGAGATCTACCAGACCACCGATTGGGGCAACCTGATGGTGATCGACGGCTGCGTGATGCTCACCGGCCGTGACAACTTCCTGTACCACGAGATGATGACCCACCCGGCGCTGTTCACCCACGCCCGCGCCAAGCGCGTGGTGATCATCGGTGGCGGCGATTGCGGCACGCTGCGCGAAGTGCTCAAGCACGAAGAAGTCGAGAAGGCGACCCAGGTCGAGATCGACGAGCGCGTCACCCGCCTCGCCGAGCAGTACTTCCCGGAGCTGTGCGAGTCGAACAACGACCCGCGCGCCGAGCTGCTGTTCATCGACGGCATCAAGTACATGGCCGAAGCGGATCCGGAATCGATCGACCTGATCATCGTCGACTCGACCGACCCGGTCGGCCCGGCCGAAGGCCTGTTCAACGCCGCGTTCTACGCCAGCTGCTACAAGGCCCTGCGCCACGGCGGCATCCTGGTCCAGCAGTCCGAATCGCCGCTGGCCCACATCGAGCTGATCAAGGCCATGCGTTCGGCCATGCGCACCTCGGGCTTCAAGGCCGTGCGCACCCTGCCGTTCCCGCAGCCGTGCTACCCCACCGGCTGGTGGAGCTGCACCATGGCCCGCAAGGACGGCGACCTGTCCGGCTTCCGCGAGCGCGGCGCCATCAGCAAGAACTTCGCCACGAAGTACTACAACGCCGACATCCACAAGGGCGCACTGGCCCAGCCGGAATTCATGCGCGAAGCGCTCGGCGAGTAAAACCCTGCTGTTTGTAGGAGCGCGCCTGCGCGCGAATCGGGCTAGCGAATCGGATCAGCGAACTCAATTAGCTGTATCAGAGTCGGATTCGCCGTATCACCCAATCGCGCGCAGGCGCGCTCCTACACAAAGCCATTAAAAAGGGCGCCCTTGGGCGCCCTTTTTTTATTTACCGCTTTCCACGTGCGAAGGCTCCCACCCCGCCGGCGCTTCCGCCGGCATGCCGTAGGCGCGTAGCGCCGCGAGCACCACGCTCATCTCCGTGCCACCGCTGCGCGCCAGCATCAGCATCTTCTGCGCGGTGGCCTTGTCGCCCTGCGCCTGGACGTTGAGCTGGGCGAAACGCTGCATCTGCCAGATCAGGTTGAGGCGAGCGGCCTTGGCGGACTGCTGGTCGGCGCTGTCCGTTGAGAGCGTCTCGCGCAGGTGCAGGCCGAGCGAGCGACCCAGCGGGCTGCTGCCCCACTCCAGCACCTTGGCCAGCTTCAGGCAGTCGCCGACGATCGCGGCGTTGTCCTTGTTCGCCTCGCAGAAGCGCGCCGTGGACTGGAACGACGGGGTCGGCTGCGCGCTGGCCAGGCCGAAAACGATGACCATCTGCACGCCGGCCGCACCGGAGCCCTGCAGGGCGTTGAAGGTGTTCGCCGGGGGCGGCAGCTGGCTGACCGAGGTGGCCAGCGCCTTCATGCTGGCGCCGAGGTAGTCGTCATAGACGCGGGCGTTCGCCGCCCTGGCCAGGTCGGCACGCGCCGCCGACGCATCGCCGGCGTGGTCGTCGATGCCCAGCTTGAGCATCCACACCGCGGCGTTATCCGGCGCCTGCTGCTGCAGCTGCTTCACCGCCTCGGCATTCGGGCAGGCATCCGCCTTCGCGTCGCAGTCGGCCAGGCTGACCCAGGTCACCCGCGGGCCGGCATCGGCGTTGCGCGAGGCGCGTTCCAGGAGGGTGTGGTAACTCAGCACTTCAGGCGGCTTGGGCAACGGGCGCGCCAGCAGGGCCGCGCCAAGGAGCGGCTCGGTCTCGGTGCGCAGCGCCAGAACGCTGGCAAGGTCCTTCTGGAACTGCAGCAAAGCCTGCGTCTGGTCCTTCTGGGCCCTGGCATCGGCCTTCGCCGGCGCCTTCGCTGCAGCGCCCGGCCAGGGCTCGGCGGCGAACGCGGGCAAGGAAACCAGCCCGGCGAGCGCCAGGGTCACGATAAAGCGTCCCCGCATGGGACATCTCCCTGACATAAAAACGGTGAGGATACGGCCTGAGCATGAACGGAAGCTGGGACGTTCCGGCTTCACACGGGCTCTACATTGTTACCATCGAGGCCAGCGCGGGGGGAATACGGCGCCAGCGCCGCATGACCGCACCACCAATCCTGCGATAGAACAGGAGCTTACAATGGATCAATTCGCCATCTTCGCCAGCGAACGCGCTGGCTTCTTCGTCGGCTGGGGCACCCTCACGCTGATCAACGCGGGCCTGGCCCAGGGCAAGAACCGCAGTGGACTCGTCTGGTGGCTGCTCTCCCTGATCCTCGGTCCCTTCGCCACGCTCATCCTCGTGCTGATGCCCAAGGTGCGCGCCAAGATGTTTTGATCCGCGCCGAGCCTGTGTAGGCTAGGTACCTTCCCAAGGCAGGTGCTCGCGGATGCTTACGACGCTCGTGGCAAGCAGCAAGGGTGGTTGCGGCAAGACGACGCTGGTCACCCAGCTCGCGACCCATTGGGCCCAGGCCGGGAAACACACGGCCATCATCGATGCGGACCGGCAGCACTCCAGCCTGCGCTGGGCCGGCCGCCGCCCGGAGAACGTGCCGGGCGTGGTTGCCATCGAAGGCAGCCGCAAAGCCTTCGATCGCCTCTCCGACGACATCCAGCGCGTGATCGTCGATACCCCCGCGGGTGTCGACGAGAAGGACCTGGAGCCTTACCTCGAAAAGGCCGACGTCATCCTCGTGCCCGTCCTGCCGTCGTCCTTCGACCTCGACGCGACGCTGGATTTCCTCAAGATCCTGCAAGGCATCAACCGGGTAAAGCGTGGCAAGCTGCCGGTGGGCCTCGTGGGCAATCGGCTGAAGCCGTGGACGAACGCCAGCCAGCAGGCCATGGCCGACCTGGCCGAACAGGCGCCGTTCCCGGTGGTCGCGGAACTTCGCGATTCACAAGCGTACGTCTTGCTCACGGCGCTCGGTAAGGGCATCTTCGACTATCACTCGGAAAACGTGCGCGGACACCAGGACGACTGGGCGAAACTTCTTCGCTGGATAAAGCGAAGCACCTGAGCGTAAGGGCACCGCGACAAGGATTACGCCACGACTCGTGGCCTTAGCGGAGGACGATACCCATGCGTGAACTCATCCTGTTGCGCCATGCCGAGGCGGATGCCAACGGCAAAGAAGGCAAGGACGACCGCGAGCGAAAGCTCACCGAGCACGGCCGCAATGAAGCCCGTGCCGCTGGCCAGTGGCTGGCCGAGCACGAGGTGCACTACGACCGCGTGCTTTGCTCCCCGTCCGAGCGCACCCGCGAGACCGCGGCGCTGGCGCTGGGCCAGGTCGAGCCGGTCTACGACGACGCGATCTACGACGCCACCGTGGGCGACCTGTACGACCTGCTCGACACCCAGGCCGACGTCGAGCGCGTGGTCCTCGTCGGTCACAATCCCGGCATCGAGCAACTGGTAGCCTTCCTTGTCGAGGGTCGCTCCGAGGACTACCGCGGCATGCCGCCGGCCGGCATGGCTCGCCTGGTGTTCGATGGCCCGTTGCAACCGGGCTCCGCCAAGCTTGAAACCTTCTGGTCCCCGCCTAACTAGCCCTGCCCCTTGAGTTGCCTGATGCGCCTTTGTTTGTTGGCGATCGCATTGTTCCTGTCGGCGGCACCCCTCCGTGCCGCCGACCTG
Organism: Bacillus sp. NP157; assembly: GCA_018889975.1. Classification (NCBI taxonomy): domain Bacteria; kingdom Bacillati; phylum Bacillota; class Bacilli; order Caryophanales; family Bacillaceae; genus Bacillus; species Bacillus sp. NP157. The sequence goes on along the minus strand of CP076546.1, from coordinate 4,067,283 downwards.
CGGATCGATGCCCTGCATTCCCGGGCCGAGTTCAGCGTGCGCCTGCTCTGGGTCACCTCGGTCACGGGCCGCTTCGAAGGCATCCGTGGCGATCTCTCGATCGACCCTGCCACCGACACCGCGGTGGTCAACGCCGACATCGATACCGCGCGCATCGAGATGGAATCCGCACGCCTGCGCCGCTGGGTGCTGGCCCCGGAATTCTTCGACGCCGAGCACTACCCCAGCATCCACTTCGTCTCCAGGCCCACTGCCGTCGCCCTGCTCAGCCATGGCGGCGACGTGGAAGGCGACCTGACCATCCGCGGCGTGACCCGCCCGGTCACCTTCCGCCTGCTGGCCAACCGCTGCCCGCATGACGCCATGGCCGGCTGCGTCCTGCAGCTGCAGGGCATCATCGACCGCACGGACTTCGGCATGACCGGCCGGCGCGGCGCGCTCTCCGACCGGGTGAACCTGGGCATGGCGATCGTCATCGAGGCACGCTGAGCCCTCGCGGCTCACGTACCGTTGCACCACGTCCCCTATGATGCGCGGCATGCGCCGCCTCCTCATGCTCATCGTCCTTGCCGCCTCGCTCGCTTCCGGCGGCTGTTCGCTGTCGCCTGCGCGCATCCAGAAGGCCGACGCCGTGGTCGCCCTGACCATCGATCGGCAGTCGACCTGTGCCGCCGACGACCACTGCGCCATCGCCTCGCCGCTGGTGGATGCCGCGCGCGAGGCGAACGCCGCGTCCACCGCCGACAAGCCGGTGCACGTCGCCACCCTGCTCGAGGACGGCGAGACCGCGCTGGCCGCCCGGATCAACCTGATCCGCGCCGCCCGCCAGTCGATCGATGTGCAGACCTACATCTGGGAGCAGGACGACGCCGGCAAGTTGGTGCTCGACGAGCTGGTCGCCGCCGCCCGGCGTGGCGTGCACGTGCGGATCCTGGCCGACCAGCTGTTCTCGTTCCGCGACCCCGGCTTGCTGGCCGGGCTGGCGCGGGCCAGCCAGGACATGGAAATCCGCCTGTACAACCCAACCTTCTCCAGCGCGAAGACCCCGCCGCTGGAGTTCGCCGCCGGCATCGTCTGCTGCTTCTTCCGCTTCAACCAGCGCATGCACAACAAGTTGCTGGTGGTCGACGACCTGGTCGGCATCACCGGTGGGCGTAACTACGAAGACCGTTACTTCGACTGGGACCCGGAATTCGACTACGTCGATCGTGACGTCATGATCGGCGGCCCGGCGGCGAAGGCCATGGGCGCCAGCTTCGACCAGTTCTGGAACCACAAGCGCGCCGTGGCGCTGACCCACCTGCGCGACGTCAACAGCGAACTGGTGTCGGACACGGATGACACGAAGCGCTGGGCGGTGCCCAGTTACGACGCACCGGAACGGGTGGCCGAGGTCATCGACCACGCGCTGGACCCCGCGTGGCTCGACGAGCGCATCGTGCGCAACACGCTTCGCCTCAACCGGGTCGAATACCTTTCGGACCTGCCGGGCAAGACCGACGAGCCCAAGCGCAGGGAGTCGCGCGCACTGACCCGCCACATCATGGGCCTGGTGCGCAACGCGAAGCGCGAGGTGGTACTGCAGACGCCTTACCTCGTGATGAGCAGGCCGGCGAAGAAGATCTTCTCGAACCTGCACCAGTTGCCCGATCCACCACGCGTGGTCGTCTCGACCAACTCGCTCGCGTCCACCGATGCCTTCGCCGTGTACGCCATGTCGTACAAGCACCGTAAGCGTTATCTCACCGACTACGGCTTCGAGATTTACGAGATGAAGCCGCATCCGTCGAACGCGGACCGCGATGCGCTGGATAACTGGGGCCTCGACGTCCCCTCGCCGCCGATCAACCGCGAGGTGGGTTCAGCGGGTGGCTCGACGGGTAGTGCGCTCGGCGGCTCGGGCAGTGGCTCGGGCAGCGATGGACGTCGGCGCGGCCGGCCCGGCGTGTCGAACGGGCCCTCGGAATCGACCGGCTTCCTCTCGGCGGGTCGCCGGTATGGTCCGGGCGCGCGGCATCGGCCGGCGCCGTTGCTGACCGAAGGCGTGCGCTTTGGCCTGCATGCGAAGTCGATCGTCGTCGACGACACCTTCGCCATGGTCGGCACGCACAATTTCGATCCGCGCTCGGACCACTACAACACCGAGTCGGGCGTGATCATTTACGACAAGCGCTTCTCCGACCGCCTGCGCGAATCGATCATGCAGGACACCGAACCCGGCAATGCGTGGGTGATCGGGCCGCGGCAGAAGACGATCCCCGTGCTGGCGGAAGTGAACGAGTTTATTGGCGACGTGTCGGAGCGGTTGCCGTTCTTCGACCTGTGGCCGTTCCGCTATGCGACGAGCTATGAGCTGAAGCCGGGGTGTATTCCGATGCGCTGGACTGATCCGCGTTTCTTTGAATGCTATGAGCCGGTGGGCGACTTTCCGGAAGTGGATGTGTCGTTGAAGCTGATTTATACGCGGATGATTACGGCGTTTGGGTCGGCGTCGTCCGGGATCCTGTGATCTGGAAATCGCGCGCAGGCGCGCTCCTACAGGGGGTCGGTGATTTCGAAGCGGATGGGGAGGTCGGAGGTGTAGCGCGGGGGGCGGCCGTCGGTGGCGGCGGCGAAGCGCCAGTTGCGCACGGCGTCTTCGGCGGAGCGGTCCAGCTCGGTGTCGCCGCTGGAGCGGCCGACCGATACCGCGGTGACATCGCCCTGCGGCGTGACCGTGACGCTCAACACCACCTGGCCTTCGCGATGGGCGCGTAGCGCGGCGATCGGATAACGCGGCGACGGCATGTAGACCGGCACCAGCGGCTCCCTGGCCTGTGCGGCTTCGACCGGCGCCGCAGCCGCGGCCACCGGATGGTGCACCAGCGGACGTGCCGCGAGATCGACGACGGCGCGTACGCGCAGGCGTTCGGGCGGCGTCGGCGACGAAGGCCGGTCGCCGATCGTCTTCGCGAGCAACGCCGGCGCCGTACCGGGCATGGCGATCTCCGCCAGGCGACGCGTGGCGGGGGCGCGCTCGTACGTGAGCGCGGTCAGCCAGGTCGTGCCGGCGATGCCAAGGACGAGGCCGAGCGCGCTGAGGGAAGTGCTGGTACGCAGTGCAAACATATCGGTCCGATGGGGACGGCGCGCGACGCGCCGCCCGGATCAGGGTCGTTCGAGGATCGCCGTGACGCCCATGCCACCCGCGGTGCAGATAGAGATCAGGCCACGGCCGGATCCCTTCTGTTCCAGCATCTTTGCCAGGGCGGCGACGATGCGCGCACCCGTGGCCGCGAAGGGGTGACCCGCCGCGAGGCTGGAACCGTTGACGTTGAGCTTCGCCGGATCGATCGATCCCAGCGGGCCATCGAGGCCCAGCCGGTTGCGACAATAATCGTCGGATTCCCATGCACGCAACGTGCACAACACCTGCGCGGCGAACGCCTCGTGGATTTCGTAGAAATCGAAATCCTGCAAGGTCAGCCCGTGGCGCTTGAGCATGCGCGGGACCGCGACGGTCGGCGCCATCAGCAGGCCTTCGCCGTGCACGAAGTCGACCGCCGAGACCTCGGCATCGAGGAAATACGCCTGGATCGACAGGCCACGCTCTGCGGCCCACTCGTCGCTGGCCAGCAGCACGGCGGCGGCGCCATCGGACAGGCCGGTGGAGTTGCCCGCGGTCAGCGTGCCCTGGCCGGAGGTCTTGTCGAACGCCGGCTTCAGCGAGGCCAGCTTCTCCAGCGTGGTATCCGGACGCAGGAAGCCATCGCGCTTCAGCCCGCGGAATGGCACCACCAGGTCGTCGAAGAAGCCGGCATCGTAGGCGGCGCCGAGCTTGCGATGGCTGGCCAGGGCCAGCTCGTCCTGCTCGACGCGGCCGATGTGCCACTCCTTCGCCATCATCTCGCAGTGGTCGCCCATCGACTTGCCGGTGCGCGGCTCGGCCACGCCGGGGAACGACGGCTTCAGTTCCTTGAACGAGAAACCGCGCGTGGCGACCTGAAGCTTTTCCTTCAGCGTCTTCGCGCGATTCAGCGCCAGCAGGCGCTTGCGGAATTTCTGCCCGTAGACGATCGGCACGTCGCTGGTCGTATCCGAGCCACCGGCGATGCCGGCATCGATCTGCCCGGCTGCGATCTTGTTGGCGATGATGATCGCGTTGTCCAGCGAGGTGCCGCAGGCGCGCGCCGTGGTGATCCCGGGCGTGGTCGCCTTCAGGCCGGACGACAGCACCGCTTCGCGGGCCACGTTCCAGTCCGAGGAGTGGCGGATCACCGCCCCCATGGCCACTTCGCCCAGCTCCACGCCATGCAGGCCGAACTTCTCAACCAGCGAGCCGAGCACCTTGACCGACATGCCGAAGTTGCCGACATCGGCGTACGCGGTGTTGTTGCGGCAGAAGGGAATGCGGACGCCGCCGACCACACCCACGCGCTTTTGCGTCTTTTCCATGCTGTATGAGGGACTGTCCAGAAACCAGGGAGAAATGCCCGACCAGCCAATGATCGAAGCCAAAGGGAACGTGGACGCCGACGATCGCCGACGTACCGGGTGTCAGCAAGGCTAACCCGCATCCCCTCCCAACGAAAGACCAAAGGCGCCGGATGATAGAATTGCGTTCCTTTGCCGTTGTGGAAACCGCGTCGTGTCCGAGCCGCTGATCGCCTGCCCCGCCGTCCTGGCGCTGGAACTGGTCCCGGGCGAAGCCCCCGATCGCCTCGAGCTGACCCGCGACGAAGCCCAGGAGCTGGCCGCGCTGATGGCCGAGGACCTGCGCGCCCTGCTGCCGGGGGTCGAGGCGTCGCGCTTCGCCCTGGCCGGCGCCCTGTTCGACGGCGTCGAGCTGCTCCGCCCCGGCTTCCCGGTGTTCGCGACGCTGGAAGAACTCGCCCGCCGCGTGCCGCGGGTGACCACCCAGGGCGGCGTGGTGGCGTTCGGCACCCACGAGGGCCACATGCCGGCCCAGCCGCTGGTGCCGGATCCGCGCTACGCCGGCGGCCCCATGCGCCTGCTGCCGTGGGTCCTGCTGGCCCCGGCCGAGCTGGCCGAGGAGCTGGTCCAGTCGATGGAAGTGGAGCTGGTCGGCCGCGGCGAAGCCGGTTCGCGCACCGCCGATTTCCTCATGCGCACGCTGGGCGTTCGCCTGGAACACGCCCGCTATCTGAGCCGCGACGACCTGCTGGCGCTCACCTGCGTGCAGTACGAGCACGTCAACCTCGCCCCGTTGTGGACGATGCTCGAGGCGGCGCTGCTCACCCCTTATAAGGAAGAGACCGCGCTGGGCTCGCGCGGCCTGCCCCTGCATTACGCCGAAGGCCGGGTCAGCATCCCGGGCATCGCCGGCTGGTTCGCCCGCGAGGGTGCCAGCCGCGACAACCCCAGCCACGAGCTGGCCGGCACGCTGTTCGAACTGCGCCAGTACGCCGCCCTGCTGGCCGCCCACCATGTGCCGCTGCATATGCAGGGCGACCCGGCCTCGTCGGCGGGCTACCTGGTCGAAGCACTCGCCGAGCCCGACCCGGCGTTGCCGGCACCGCGCCTCTACGCCCAGGAAGCGGCCGGCCTGGGCATGGCCGCGATCACCGTGGCCCAGCCGGTGCCCGGCAAGGCCCGCGTGCTCGCCCACGGCTATCCGCTGGAACCCAATGCACTCGTGCCCTTGCTCGAGGCGATGGCAACCCGCTATGGCACCGACAGCGAACTCCAGACCCTGGGCCGGCTGATGCTGGACGAGCGCGCCCAGCTCACCGCCCCGGCGCCCTCGCTGCACTGAACGCGTTCACGCCGCCGGGATACGACGGCGGACCAAGGCAGGTTAGAGTGGGACACCATTCTTCCGGCCCTCCCATGCACCACCCGGCCCCACCCGACGAGCATGCCGCCGAAGACTGGCCGGCGTTCCTGCTGGCCCGCGCGCCCGCGATGATCGCCTACGTCGGGCTCGATGGGTGTCTGCGCTACGCCAGCCCCGCGTACCGGGCATGGATGGGCATCGGCGATGATGTCGCCGTAGCGGGCCGCCGGCTGGAAGAGCTCGTGCCGGACGACCTTTACGCCCGGATCGAACCGGGCATCACCGCCGCCCTCGCCGGTCACCCGGTGATCTCCGATCGCGAATTGCGGCGCGAGCACGCGCATCGCTACGCGCAGGCCAGTTTCTCGCCGGATGCCGACGAACACGGCACGGTCCGTGGCGCCTTCGTCGTGCTGGCCGACATCTCCGACCGGCATGCCCTCGAAGCGCGACTGAAGGAAAGCGAACGCCGCTTCGCCCAGGCCTTCCGCCACGCAGCGATCGGCATGGCGCTGGTGTTGCCCGACGGCCGCTGGCTGCAGGTGAACAACGCGGTATGCAGCATGCTCGGCTACAGCGAGGACGAACTGCTCGCGCTCACGTTCCAGGACATCACCCATCCGGACGACCTCGCCACCGACCTCGGCCTGACCATGCAGGTGCTGTCCGGCGAACGGGCGTCGTTCCACATGGAAAAGCGCTACGTGCACCGCGCAGGGCACATCGTGCACGTGATGCTGACCGTGTCGCTGGTGCGCGACGAGCACGGCGAACCGATCTACTTCGTCTCGCAGATCCAGGACATCACCGAACGCAAGGCCTTCGAAGACGCGCTGTTCCGCGAGCGCGAACTGGCCGAGGTGACCCTGAAGTCGATCGGCGACGCGGTGATCACCACCGATCCCGACCTGATCGTCACCTCGCTCAATCCGATCGCCGAAGCGATGACCGGCTGGAGCAGCCACGAAGCCGTCGGCCGTTCGATGGACGATGTGTTCCAGCTGCGCGATCCGTTGACCCGCCGGCCGATCGTCAATCCGCTGCGGACGGCGGTGCAGAAGAACACCATCATCGGCCTGACCACCGATGCGATCCTGCTGCACCGGAACGGTTTCGACAGCCCGATCGAAGACTCGGCCGCACCGATCCACGACCATGCCGGCAACGTCGTCGGGGGCGTGGTGGTCTTCCACGACGTGAGCGAGACGCGTGCGCTCGCCCTGAAGATGGCCCACCTCGCCCACCACGACACGCTGACCGGCCTGCCCAACCGGGCGCTGCTGCAGTCGCGCATGGAGTTCGCGGTAACCGTGGCTAACCGCCGGAAACAACGCGCGGCGCTGTTGTTCGTCGACATCGATCACTTCAAGCAGATCAACGATTCGCTGGGCCACGCCGCGGGCGATGCCCTGCTGCAGGAAGTCGCCCGGCGGATCCGCTCCGCCGTGCGTTCCGACGATACCGTCAGCCGCCTTGGCGGCGATGAGTTCGTCGTGTTGCTGCCGCACGTGGAAGACGCCACGCAGGCGTCGGACGTCGCGGAGAAGGTGCTCGAAGCCTGCAACGAAGCGATCGGCCTGGACGCGTCGGCGCTGGCGATCAGTTTCAGCATCGGCATCAGCCTGTATCCGGACGATGCGTTCGACGCGGAGTCCATGCTGCGCAACGCGGATGCCGCGATGTACGAGGCGAAGATGCAGGGCCGCAATGGCTATCGCTTCTTCAACCCGAGCATGAACGAGCGCAACACCTTGCGTGTCCGCATCGAAGTGGAGCTGCGCAAGGCGCTGGCGCGTAACGAGCTGAGCCTGCACTACCAGCCCAAGGTCGACGTCGAGCTGGGCACCATCGTCGGTGCGGAGGCGCTGCTGCGCTGGCAGGTGGACGGCCAGGATATCTACACGCCGGAACAGTTCATCCCGGTGGCCGAAGACTGCGGCCTGATCGTGCCGATCGGCGAATGGGCCCTGCGCGAAGCCTGCCGGCAGACCCACCTGTGGTCACAGTCGTACCGGCCGCTGTCGGTGTCGGTGAACGTGTCGGCGCTGCAGTTCCAGCACACGCGCTTCTTCGAATCGCTGCAGGGCATCCTGGTCGAGACCGGCCTGCACCCGACCCTGCTCGAACTGGAAGTCACCGAACGCACGGTGATGGAAGGTGGCGACCATATCGCCGAGCTGCTGCACCGGATCAAGGCCCAGGGCGTGTCGCTCAGCCTGGACGACTTCGGCACCGGCTACTGCAGCCTGTCGTACCTGAAGCACTTCCCGGTGGACACGCTGAAGATCGACCGCGCCTTCATCCGCGACGTGGCCTGGGACAACGACAGCGCCGCCATCGTCAGCGCCATCATCGCGATGGGCAAGGGCATGAACAAGATGGTGCTCGCCGAAGGCGTGGAAAGCGTCGAGCAAGCCAACTTCCTCGGCAACGCCGGCTGCGCCCTGATGCAAGGCTTCCTGTTCGGCCGCGCCGTCCCTGCCCGCGAATTCGAACAACGCGTCGCCCAGGTCGACAGCGGCCTGACCGTCACCGTGTAGGAGCGCACCTGTGCGCGACATCTTTTGGCGACAACCTACAAACCAAATTATCCCAATTCGCAAAAACCAACCGCCGCCGAAACCCCATTCGCGCGCAGGCGCGCTCCTACAAACGGCGGGGTGTCAGGTGAGCATCTGCTCGTACATGTAGTAATGGCAGCGTTCCATCCCCAGCCCGCCATACGTCGCCTGCGCACGCGCGTTCTCCGTCTCGACATATAGCCGCACGCCGACCGCACCCGCGCTTTCCGCCAAGGCCTTCACCTCGGCATACAGTGCCCGGAACACCCCACCGCGCCGCGCTTCCGGTGCCACGTAGACACTCTGCACCCACCAGAAGTCGCCGCATCGCCAGTCGCTCCACTCGTAGGTGACCATCAGGCAGCCCACCGGCACGCCGTCCTGCTCCGCGACGAGATAAAACCCACGCCTTGGCTCGCCGAACACCGCGCGCACGCCGCGTCCGATCGTCTCCGGGTCCAGCTGCTTTTCTTCGGTTTCCCACGCCATCGCGATGTTCCAGCCGGCGATGGCATCCGCGTCGGCCGCCGTGGCGCGGCGTACTTCAATACTCATGTCAGGTCCGTCGAAGGGCGTCGTTTGCGCGATGCGCCGAGTTTACGCGTGAGCGTGTTGCGGCCGACACCCAGGGCGATCGCGGCCTGCTGGCGATGACCGTCGTTGGCGATCAGCGCGGCTTGCAGCAAGGTTTTGTCGAGCGCATCGCGGGCGCGGGCGTGGATGTCGATCTCGCCCTGTGCCAGCGCATCCTGCGCCCAGGTACGCAAGGCCTCGGTCCACTCGCCGCTACGCGTGGCACGCGCGGGCAAGGCGCCAAGGTCGGCCGCCTGGATCTCCACGCCCGGTGCCACCACGGCGAGGCGGCGGCAGAGGTTCTCCAGTTCGCGCACGTTGCCCGGGTAGTCGCGTTGCTCGACGAGCTTCATCGCACCACGCGAGAAACGCTTGGACGGCAGGTTCAGTTCGGTGGACGCCTGGGCGAGGAAATGCCGCGCCAGCAGGGGGATGTCGCCGCGCCGCTCGCGCAACGACGGCAACGGAATGCGGACGACATCGAGCCGGTGCTTGAGGTCCGCACGAAACAGGCCCTGTGCGACGCGGGCATCCAGGTCCTGGTGGGTAGCGGCGATGATGCGCACGTTCCCGTGCATCAGCTCGCGACCGCCCACGCGGTAGAACTCGCCACCGGCGAGCACGCGCAGCAGGCGGGTCTGCAGGCCGAGCGGCATGTCGCCGATCTCATCGAGGAACAGCGTGCCGGCGTCGGCCTGCTCGAAGCGTCCCGCCACGCGCCGGGTGGCGCCCGTGAATGCGCCCGCCTCGTGGCCGAACAGCTCGCTCTCGAGCAGGTCGGCCGGAATGGCCGCCGTGTTCAACGCGACATACGGTTTGCCCGCACGCGCGCTCTCTTCGTGCAGTGCACGCGCGACCAGTTCCTTGCCGGTGCCGGTCTCGCCGGTGATCAACACGTTGAGATCGCTGGCGGCGACGCGTCCGATAAGCCGGAACACTTCGCGCATGGCCGGGCTCTCGCCGATCAACGCATGCGCATCGCCCCGCTGCGGCGGGATGCTGATTTCTTCGTTCGCCGCGGTGAGCGCACGCTCGACGGTCTCGACCGCCTGGTCGAGGTCGAACGGCTTGGCCAGGTAGTCCGCCGCGCCCGCGCGATACGCCGCGGCCGTCGTCGCGACGTCGGTGAACGCGCTCATGACGATCACCGGACCGATGTTCCGCCGGGTGAGGTCTTCGAGCAGGCGCAAGCCGTTCTCGCCGGGCATGCGCACGTCGGTCACCAGCAGGGCCGGCCGGCTCTCTTCCAGTGCGGCCCGCACCGCGTCGCCCGCGCTGAATTCGCGGACGGCATGGCCGGCATCGCGCAGGGCTTCCGCGAGCACGAAGCGCACGCCGCGATCGTCGTCGGCGATCCAGATCTCACTCATGCGGGCGCTCCATCGGCAGGTACAGGGAAAACACGGTGTCGCCCGGATGGCTTACGCAACGCAGGTCGCCGCCGTGTTCCAGCGCGATCTCGCGCGACAGCGCGAGGCCCAGGCCCGTGCCATCGGGGCGTCCGCTGACCAGCGGCTGGAACAACACGTCGCGCATGTCGTCGGCGACACCGGGGCCATCGTCGATGACGTCGACGCGCAGCGCGGCGCGTACCGTGCGTTCGCCCAGCCGCGCGCCGTGCTCGATGCGCGTGCGCAGGGTGATCGTGCGTGCGCCGGCTTCGGCCGCGTTACGGGTGAGGTTGAGCAGCACTTGCAACAGGCGGTCGCCATCGCCGGTGACGTCCGGGAGGCTCGGGTCGTAGTCGTGGCGCACGCGGGGCGCGTCGGCTTCGGCGGTGACCAGTCCTTCGAGGCGTTCGAGCAGTTCATGGATGTTGACCGGCCCGATCCGCGCCGCACCGCGGTGGCGTAGCAGGCCATCGGCCAGCGCGGCCAGCCGGTCGGCTTCGGCGATCACCATCGCGGCCAGCTGGCGCAGGTCGTCGTCGGCGACGCGGCGTTCCAGCAGCTGCGCCGCGCCACGCAGGCCGGCCAGCGGGTTCTTCACTTCGTGGGCGAAACCGCGCAGCGTCGCGGAGAGTGGCGTGCCATGCGCGCCGACGTCGGCAGCGAGCGGATGGACTTCAACCAGGACGCGGCCATCGCCGATCGGCTGCAGCGACAGGTCGGCGGTGACTTCGCGGCCCCTGGCGACGCCGAAGGTGACGCCGCGGAGGTTGAAGCCGCGCCCTTCCGCGGCCGTCCGCGCCAGCTGGCTGGCCAGCGCCGGCTCGCGCATGAGCTGGGCCAGCGGGTGGCCGACAGCCGTGCGTGGGCCGACTTCGAGCACCTCGCCCAAGGCCGGGTTGAGCCACGTGACGCAGAGGTCCGGGCCCACCACGGCAAGCCCCGTGCCCAGCAATGTCAACAGTTCCGCCTGATCCGGTGCATTCATTGCACCAATGTAGGGAGGGAAATGGTGCGGTGCAACCGGACGGATTCCTATATCGCGGACGGATTCCCATGCTCGTAACGAACCGGTCGCGCCACCCAATGGGCGGTCGCCTTCGTCACAGGCTTGACGAAAAGTAACCTCAAGGTTACAAGTCACCCTAAGGTTACAAGTCACCTCAGGGTTACAGATCGCCTGAACCCGTCACTGAAGGAATCGCAATGCCTACCCACCACGCCGTTTCTGGAGAGACCATTGCCAGGCTCGATCGCATTCGAACCGTAAGCCTGCTCGTACAGGTGGTGCTCTTCGCTGCTGCGCAAATTGCGCTTGGCCTTGGCCACGGCCAGGGGAACATCTCGCCTCAAGTGGACTTCTGGTTCTGGGCGGTATGGGTCGGCATCCTCTTCCTTACGGTGCTGCGGGCCGGCTTCGTGTCGACCACGGCACCGGTGCAGGCCTATCTGAACGACGAGATGACCCGGGCGCATGTGCGCGGCGCTTTCACCGTCGGCTTCACGGTGTCCAGCATTGCGTCAGTTATCGGATATGGGCTGGTTACGTCCCACCTGATCAACGTCGATGGGCTGATGATCGGTCGCAGCGCCACGGATATGGGCGTTGTCGCGACCGTGCTGGCATTCGTGCTCTTCGAATGGCGCGCCCAGCATGCTTAGTCGACCGAAGCTGGTGGTGCATTTGAAGGCACTGCGAATCGCGGCCAAGCTCACGCAAGCCGAATTGGCGGAGCGGGTGGGTGTCGCACGCAAAACCATCAACACCGTCGAAAACGGAGTGTTCATTCCGTCCACCCTTCTTGCGTTGCAGATCGCCGAAGCACTGGCCATACCCATAGCCGATGTCTTCCAGCTTGACCGCTCGTCGTCGAGCGACGAGTAGCTGCGAAGCGCAATACCTTCGAGGGCGGATTACTGCCGCAACGCGGCGCCATCCCCTTTGATCACTTTGACGACCGCCCCATGCTCGTCGAGGAAATTGATCTCAGGCGTACCGTCTGCAGGCACCTTCAGTTGGATACGCTCGTTTCCCTTCGCATCCATCAGGGCGAGCGAGGCCAGCCCGTCATCCGTCTTGCCGACCCACACTCGGCGATGGCCGCGTGCATTTTCCTTGCTATCGGAAATGATCAAGCCTGCGAAATCATCCGACTTGTCGTTGACGCCGATCAGCTTCACAACTTCGTTCGCGTTATAGCGGTCGAACGAAAGGCTTCCGCCCGCATCGACGACGTCGCCGTTAGCGAGACGCTTTCCCCCGAAAATAAGGCCACCATTCTCGGAGCCTTCGTCGTTGTAGAAGATCATCCCGGCCTGCGGGCGGTCTTCCTTGGGCTGCTCCTTACCCTTGATGATTACACCTGGCATCCTGGCGCCGTCGGTTATGACCATCCGGAGCGTGCCATCGGGCTCGCGCAAATTAATACGCTGAACATTTATCTCGTCGAATGACGATGCCGGATTTCTCGCGAATCCGGTCAGCATCGAAACCGCGAAGACCGCGGTGAGTAACCCGGAATAAATGACAAGGAATCGTTGACCGAGCATACGTTACTTCCCTTAACGGCATGGTTCGGCGATTCAACAGGAACGAAATGATTCACACAAGTCCCACCATACCTATGACGCGTATGCTCTGCATGCTGCCATCCCAGGCGACACATACCGAGCCATACACGGCCGCCACCTCCATCGAAAGCGTGCGCTGACTACTTGCCCAGCGTCGGGTCTTCGCAGGCAGCCGGCAGGTCCGCGCCGGGCGTCGGCTTGATCGGCGTAGCCGCCTTATCGTCGTCGTACTCCGGGTACGGATAGCACCATTCGCCCGCTGTTACGACGATGCGTCCGCTCCGCTTGCTGATCGCCATGAACGCGGAGACATCAGACTCCCCATTTTTCGCGTTTGTCCTGAAAACCTCGAAGACATAGAAGTCGCGCTCTCTGGCATTGTTCGGCACCTGTTCAAACGCCTCGCCTTTGCTGTGTCCCTCGGACACGACGTGACGCATGATCCGGTTCGCTCCGGCGAGCGTGACTCCCGCAAGCCCGGGGGATCGGATCGGGACGTCATCCGCGCTCGCATCGTGGACAACTCCTGCCACCAGCATGGCCATTAGTGGCAACAGATTGCGGTAGCGCATTCCAATCCCCTTCTTTGGCTCATCAGGTCAAGTCAGCGACGCTTGTTGGCGTCTTCCTCGTTCCATAGCGAGATGATGCAATGCGCTAGCCACGGGCTAACCGAGCGTTACTGCAAATCCCCACGCAACTCCCGCACACCACGCCCCAGCCTCTGCCGCAGCAATGTTCGCAGCGTAGCGCCATCCGCATAACCAACCTCCGCAGCGACGGATTCGATGTCCAGCTCGTTGCCCTGGATCAATGCGCGGGCGCGTTCCACGCGCAGGTCCTGGAAATACGACAACGGGGATTTCCCCAGCACGGCCTCGCAGCGGCGTTGCAGCGTGCGGGTGCTGGTCGCGAGGGCTCTGGCGGCGTCCTGCAGGGAGAAACCGCCCTTCAGGTGGTCGCGTGCCCATTTTTCAAACTGCGCGATGAGCGGGTCGGCCTGGGCGAGATGGTTGGGGATGATGTAGGGCGCCTGCGAAGAACGAATGTCCGCCAGCAGATAGCGCGAGACGACGGCGGCGAGGTCCGGGCTCACCCTGCGCACGAGCCACAGGGCGAGATCCAGATGCCCCATCGCCGCGCCGGTCGTGACCAGCCGGCCGGAAGGCACCAGCATCCGCGTTTCGTCCAGCGCGACGGCCGGGTAGCGCTGGCGAAACAGCGGAGCCAGCCACCATGTGGTCGTGGCTTCGCCCTCGTCGAGCAAACCGGTCTCGGCCAGGATGAAGGAGCCGATGCACGATGCCGCGATGCTCGCACCCTGCGCGTGCCACTCACGCAATTGCTCCCCGGCCTTGCATACGTCCTTCCTGCCGAGCGCAGCGACCAGCGCATCCGGCGCCGACGTAGCGAGCGCCGGGACGATAACCCAGTCCGGGGTGCCGCAGTCGCCTACGGGACACGTGGAAATCGACAGCCCCTGCGCGGTGCGGATCTTGCGCTTCACGCCGGTCACCGAGACCTCGAACGGCCGGCTACCCGTCATGCGCGAAGAAAAGTTGTTCGCGATGGAGAGCGTGTCGAGGGAAACGGTCAGGCCGGTGTCGAACAGGCCGTCGAGCGCGAGGATGGCGATCTTCATGGCGTAAACGACTCTAAAATTGTCATTTACGACGATACCACCGGCCACCCCCGGTGGGTAGATTGACCACCGTTGCTTCCCTTCCCACCGCAAACGAGGTCGTCACCATGAAAGTCATGGCAATCGCAACGCCGCTGCAGCCGCTCACCCCTGAAGTGCTCAAGCCGTACATGGGCACCGAGGTCGGCGCCACGCTCAAGCTCTACCTCAACGGGCACGTCGAGCAGTTCTGGTTCGCCGACCAGCGTGGTCCCATTTTCCTGATGAACGTGGATTCGCTGGAAGACGCGAAAACCGTGCTGGGCACCCTGCCACTGGTCGCCGGTGGCGTCATGGACTACGAGCTGCTGCCGGTCGGCCCGCTCATGCCGCTGGGCCGCCTGTTGCCGGCTGACTGAGCGTCACCGCCAGCCCCACCCTGCAAACGGTAGTCACGTTGCCCACCCGGCAGGCCTCGGTGGGCAACCTTTCCCAAACACGCGAGCGCACGTGGGTCGTCCCTGCGTCGAGCGTGGCTGCCTGCACTCTTCACCAGGAACACGCCCATGGATCGCCGCCTGATCATTCTTTCCGTCGGGATGTTCGCCCTAGGCACCGACAGCTTCGTCATGGCCGGCGTGCTTCCGCAAATCGCCAGCGGGCTGCACGTCACGATACCCGCCGCCGGCCAGCTGACCAGCGCCTACGCCATCGCATTCGCCCTGCTTGCCCCTGTGCTCGCGGCCGTGACCGCACACGTGCCGCGCAAGACCATGCTGCTCACCTCCCTGGCCATCTTCGTAGTGGCCAACCTGTGGACAGCCACGGCGACGTCGCTGTCGATGGCGCTTCTGTCGCGGGTCCTCGCAGGCCTCGGGGCCGCGCTTTACTCACCGACCGCGGCCGGCACGGCGGCGACGCTGGTCGCGCCGGAACGCCGAGGCAGGGCGTTGGCGATCGTGATCGCGGGAATGACGGTATCGACGGCCATCGGTGCGCCGATCGGCACGTTCATAGGCGGCTTCGTCGACTGGCGCTGGACGATGGTGTTCGTCGCCGCGCTGGCCGTGCTTTCCGCTGGCGGCGTTGCCATCTTCCTCTCGCGCATACCGATGCTTCCGGCGATTCCCCTGGCGAAGCGGCTGGCGCCGATCGCCGATCCACGCGTCGGCCTCACGTTGCTGACCACGATGCTGTTCTTCTGCGCGGCGTTCGTCGTCTACACCTATTTCTCCGTGGTGTTCGCGCCGGCGATCGGTGGAAGCACCACGCGCTTCGGACTGATGCTCGTGTTGTGGGGTGCGGCCGGAACCGTTGCCAACCTGCGCGCCGGCCGCCTGCTGGATGCGATAGGGTCCCGTCGCGTGTTGGCGGTGATGCTGGTTCTCGTCATCCTCGACTTCGCACTCCTGCCGTGGACCGCGACGCACCTGGCGACGGCCGTGGTCGCCATCGCCGTATGGGGTGCGTGCGGCTGGGGGATCCTCGTACCGCAACAGCATCGCCTGGTGGGCATTGCGCCAGCGGTCGCACCCCTGCTGCTCGGACTGAACAGCTCCGCCACCTATCTGGGCACGACGTTCGCCGGCCTCGTCGGCGCCGTCGCGCTACGTCAGCTAGGCCCGCAGGCCCTCGGCTGGGTAGCCGCCGCCTTCGCCGTTGCAGCCCTTGTGTGTGCCGAGCTTTCCGCGGCGCGGATCGAGGCCGGTGGCGGGGCACTGGCCGGCAGGCTCGACGCCGATGCCAGACCTGGCGTACCCGAGCTGGAGGTTGCGGTGGGCTACCGCCCGGGCCTTGTCGGTCGCATCGTGGAAATGCACGCAGAGTTCTACGCACGTCACTGGCAGTTCGGCGCCTTCTTCGAGCGCCGCGTCGCGGCCGACCTCGCCGAGTTCGTCAGCCGGATCGATCGCCCCGCCAATCGCATCTGGCTGGCACTGCAGGATGATCGGATCGTCGGTTCCGTGGCGATCGATGGCGAAGACCTCGGCGGCAACCAGGCGCACCTGCGCTGGTTCATCCTCGACGAAGGCTGTCGCGGCGGTGGCGTTGGCCGTCGACTCATGGTGGAGGCCGTCGCCTTCTGCGATCAGGCGGGGTACGAGGCCATCCAGTTGTTTACGTTCAAGGGACTCGACGCAGCACGTCGGCTGTACGAAAGCTTCGGCTTCACGCTGACGTCCGAAGAAGTCGGCGACCAGTGGGGCTCGGTGATGACGGAGCAGCAGTTCACGCGGCAGCGATAGCCGCGGATTAACGGTGCCTTCGCTGCTCCTGCGTGCGAATGCTTCACGCGAATTGCACGCGCCCTTCTCGCTGGATCACGCGCCACGTCGTTGACGACGAACGGCGAACCATCGATCGACTGTTGCTCGCAAAATACTTTTCGTTTCTACGCATCCGTAGAACTACTGCGAACGTATGCATGTGTGAGTCGAAAAATATCGACTCGTATGCACCCTTTCGATTCGCATTGCTGAATCGCATCAGCCGCCCGGAATCTTCGGGCGGGGCATTTTTGCGGGCCTAAACATCTTCTCTCATCTGTCGCTCACGACGCCGGCTTTTGTCGCGGCGTGTCGACGGAGCCGCATTCACTTGCCCGGAAAAAACCATCGTCTCGTCTAACGGCTCATCTTGAGAGGTCATTGCCATGAATCATATTTTCAGCCGCGTCTGGAATACCACGTTGCGCGCGTTTGTCGTTGCCAGTGAGCATGCGGATCGTCGTGGTAAGTCTGGCTCAGTTGTCAGGCGCGGTCGCCCATCGTTCCTGGTCCACGCGTGTGTGCTTGCCCTCGCCTGCGCGTCATCCAGTGCATGGGCCGGGGATGTGTGCGATGCCAATGGCAATCCCATTCCGGGCGCCACGGCCCCGGGTGCCAACGCCCTGGCGTGCGGCAACGGCGCCACGGCTACCGGCGACAACGCCACGGCGCTTGGCACGAACACCACCGCGACTGGCGTAAGCAGCGTCGCTTCCGGTGACGGCGCCACGGCGCATGGCGATGGCGCCATCGCGCAAGGCCATGGGGCGGTCGCGGGCGTACAGGGCCAGTCAGACATCATCACGAACGACATCGCCATCGGCAGCGGTGCGATGTCGACGGGCGGGAGCTCCATCGCCATCGGTGATACCAGCGCCGTGGCAGGCACCTTGTCGGTCGGTGTTGGTGCGTTCACGACGGTGGGCGGCAGCCTCGGCACGGCCGTCGGCACGCTGAGCACGGCTGCTGGCAACTTCGCGACCGCCATAGGTGCGAGCGCGGAGGCGAATGCCGATTTCTCCTCTGCGCTGGGCAACTTCGCCGTGGCAAACGGCACCTCCAACGTCGCCGTCGGCTCGAATTCGGAAGCCGACAGCACGGGAACGGACACCAACGTCGCCTTGGGCGCGGGTACCCGCGCCGATGGTTCGCGGCTGGCGCAACCCGCCTATAACCGCTTCAACGGCGCGCTTGCCGGCACGGCACCCGTCGGCGAAGTGTCCATCGGCAACAATGTCACGGGAGACACCCGCCGCCTGACCAACGTCGCGGCCGGCAGTGACCCAACCGACGCGGTGAACGTCAGCCAGTTGCAGGCAACCGACGACCAGGTATCGGCGATTGCAGGGGGCGCGGGCGTCAAGTATTTCCACACGAATTCGACCGGCGCGGACTCGCAGGCGATCGGCCAGGATGCGGTGGCCGTCGGTTCACAGGCCATGGCGAGCGGGGACCAGACGGTGGCGGTGGGGCTCGGCTCCAGCAGCACCGGTGCTCGTAGCGTGTCGATTGGAACCTATGCGCAGTCGCGCGACACGGATGGGGTCACCGTCGGTTACTTCAGCAACGCCGGCGCACAGAGCGTCGCGGTGGGCAGCAACGCCAGCGCCTTCCAGCTGTTCGGCAATGCCGTTGGCGCCTCCGCCTTCGGCTACTCCTCCTCAGCCAACGGCAATGGCTCCACGGCGCTAGGCGCGCAGGCATACGCGCCTAGCGACGAAGCCACGGCGGTGGGTCACTCTGCGACGGCATCGGCCATGGGAAGCACGGCGATCGGCACGAGTGCCGTGACGCTCGGCACGGATGCGGTCGCCATCGGCAACGGTGCGCGCGCCTACGCAGGCAACAGTAGTGCCTTTGGGTCAGGTTCCCTGGCTTCCGCGTCCAATGCCGTGGCCCTCGGTGCCGGTTCGGTCGCCGACCAGGCAGACACGGTCTCCGTCGGTAGCAGTGGCGCGGAAAGGCGCATCACCAACGTCGCCGCAGGCACCGGTGCGACGGATGCGGTGAACGTGTCGCAACTTAATGCCAGCGTCAGCGGGGCCGTGACCGGCGCCACGCGCTACTTCCACGCCGATGGCGCCAACGACGGTACCGACGATGCGGTCGTGACGCCCGGCAGCCTGGGTGTTGCTACGGGTGCACGCGCTACGGCAGCCGGCGATGGCAGCGTCGCGCTGGGCAACGCGGCAGGCGCGGACTCGGCGCAAGGTGTCGCCGTCGGTCAGTACGCCCATGCGCGTGGGCAGGGTGGCGTAGCGGTGGGTTATTTCACCCAGGCGTCCACAAATAGCGTGGCCGTGGGCAACAACGCCACGGCGTTCAACCTCTTCGACCCGGCGGGTGCCCAGTCGGCCTCGGCGTTCGGCTTCTCCGCGGCGGCGAGTGGCAACTACGCCGTGGCGCTGGGTGCCAACGCCTATGCACCCGCGGACGAATCGACCGCGATTGGCCACGGCGCCACCGCCGCGGCAGGCCAGGGTACGGCTGTCGGTAGCGGCGCTGCCACGCTGGGCGGAACGGCCACGGCGCTTGGTGCCGGTGCTTCCGCGGTCGCGAACAACAGCGTGGCGCTTGGCGCGAACTCGGAAGCCGTCGATGCCGACACGGTGTCGGTGGGCAGCGCAACGGCACAGCGCAAGATCGTCAACGCTGCCGCGGGTAACGTGGCCCAGGGCAGTACCGATGTCGTCAATGGCGACCAGCTCAACCTGACCCAGCAATCGACCGCGCAGTCGCTCGGCGCAGGGGCCATGTTCAGCGCTGCGGGTTTCGTCGCGCCGGCCTATACCATCGGTGGGACCGCTTACAACAACGTGGGCTCCGCCTTCGGCGCCGTGGATACGATGCTGGGCAGCCTCAATACACGGGTCACCAACATCGAGGGCGGTAGTGGCCCGAACGGCATGGGCATCCCCGCGGGAACGGGCGCCGGGTTGGCAGTGGGAACAGGATCCCATGCGCAGGACCCGACCGATACGGCAGTGGGTAGCGGTGCCAGCGTCGGTGCGGATGGCAGCACGGCGGTGGGTGCGAATGCCACGATCACCGCCAATGCGACCCATGCCGTCGCCGTTGGCGAGGGCGCTTCGGTGACGGCGGCCTCCGGAACGGCCGTGGGCCAGGGCGCGTCCGTACAGGCGGCCAATGCGGTGGCGCTCGGCCAGGGTTCGATCGCCGATCGTGCGAATACGGTCTCGGTCGGTACGGCGGTGGCACCAAGGCAGATCACCAACGTCGCGGGTGGCACGCAGGCCACCGATGCGGCCAATACCGCGCAGGTCGACCAGGCGCTGGCAACGGCCAAGACCTATAGCGACACGAACGACGTCAAGACGCTGAACCAGGCGAAGGCGTACACCGATTCGAAGTTCGGCAACTTCGTCACCGGGGACGACTTCAATACGTACCGGAACCAGGTCAACAACCAGATCCACTCGGTCAATGATCGCCTGGACAAGGTCGGCGCCATGGGTGCGGCGATGTCGCAGATGGCGTTCAGCACCCAGGGTGTGGACGGACAGAATCGACTGGGCGTGGGTGTCGGCGGTTACCGCGGTGAAGCGGCCTTGTCGATCGGCTATTCGCGCGCGATTACGTCGAAGGCGAACATCACTTTTGGTGGCGCGATGAGCCACGGCGAAAGCTCCGGTGGCGTCGGCGTGGGCATGGGCTGGTAACAGCCTGGATCGTGGAGTCGTCGCGATGCGACTGCGCGTCCGACGGCTCCTCATTTGCGTATCACTCATACCCCTATGACGGGGCAAGGAGAGTTTTCGATGAATACGAAACACATCAAGCGCGTATCGCTTTCGGCCCTGACGCTCGCACTGGGACTTGGTGTCTCGGTGCCGGGTTTCGCACAGCAGGACATGGGCACCGACCACACCGTCATGGTAGGTGGCGCAGCGATGTATCCGAACAAGACTATCGTGCAGAACGCGATGAACTCGAAGGACCACACCACGCTGGTGGCCGCGGTGAAAGCGGCCGGCCTCGTCGATACGCTATCCGGCGCCGGCCCGTTCACCGTGTTCGCACCGACCAACGAAGCTTTCGATGCGCTGCCCAAGGGCACGGTTGACCACCTGGTCAAGCCGGAGAATAAAGAGACGCTGACGAAGATCCTCACCTACCACGTTGTCTCGGGACGCTATACGGCCAAGGATCTGATGGACCTGGTGGCTAAGGGTGGCGGCAAGGCGTCGCTTACCTCGGTCGAAGGCGAACCGCTGACCGTGATGCAGGCGGGCAATGCGCTCACCGTGACCGATACCAAGGGTGGCGTCGCCCACGTGACGATAGGTGATGTGATGCAATCCAATGGCGTCATCCATGTGGTCGACAAGGTCTTGATGCCTTAAGTCCCCAGTTCGCGCGTCGGCATGGTGCCGGCGCGCTGTCCTGCCGCACGGGTCTTCACGTTCGTGAACTGCTCTTACACATATGTGTAGACGCCAGTTACTCGTTGAATCCATTTGGGGTTGCCGTCCGCATCAGGCAATATAAATGTCCGTGCGTCCGGAGTTCCTGCATGTCTGCGCAATCCCTTCCCTCGCAAGCGCTGGATTTATCGGCCTGTGCGCGGGAACCGATCCACACGCCCGGCGCGATCCAGCCTTACGGCGCCCTGCTTGTCGTCGATCCCGCCAGCATGCGGGTGACCGAGCGCGCCGTGTCGGATACCGATCTGCTGGCGTCCGCAGGCGATCCGCTCGACCAGCCCCTCGCCGATGCCTTTGGCGGCGTGCTGGCACCCTGCCTCTCGCAGCTGGATGGCATGGCACCGGACGGCGCGGTCTACCTCGGCACGATTCCGCTCGGCGCCCTGGGTAAACACCACGGCCTGGCGCATCGCAACGGCAACGAGATCGTCATCGAGCTGGAATCGCCGGTACCGGGCGAGCCGTCGTCACTCGAGGAACTCTACCCCTCCATCCGGCGCTTCATCTCCGCGCTGGAGAAAGCCGAGACCGTCCAGGCGCTGTGCGATCTTGGCGCCGCCGAAGTCGCGCGGCTGACCGGGTTCGATCGAACCCTGGTCTACCAGTTCGATGCCGAGTGGAACGGCGCCGTGGTCGCCGAGTCGCGGAACGAAGTCCTGCCGTCGTACCTGGACCTGCGCTTCCCGGAGTCGGACATCCCGGCGCAGGCGCGCGAGCTCTACCGCCGCAACCGACTGCGCCTGATCGCCGACGCCGACTACCAGCCGACCCCGCTGACCCGGAGCAAGGGGCGCCGGGGCGCGCCACCGACCGACCTCAGCCTGGCCATGCTTCGCAGCGTCTCGCCGGTCCATCTGCAATACATGCGCAACATGGGTACCGGCTCGTCGATGTCGGTCTCGCTGGTGCACGACAACCGGCTGTGGGGCCTCATCTCGTGTCACAACCAGGTGTCGCGCCGCGTCCCGTACCACGTCCGCACCGCATGCGAATTCATCGGCCAGATCCTCGCCTTGCAGATCGCGCAGAAAGAACGCGCCGCGGTCGTCGAAGAACGCGTCCATCGACGCGCGGCGCAGATGCACCTGCTCGGACGGATGACCGGCGACGATGATTTCGTCGAAGCCCTGCGCAAGGATGAAGCCCACCTGCTCGCGCTGACGCGTGCCAGTGGCGCGGCCATCGTCCGGCGCGACGACTGCATCCGCGTGGGCGACTGCCCGCCCGAAGACCAGATCCAGGCCATCATCCAGTGGGTCGCCGGCCAGCGTGACGGCAGCGACGTCTACACGACCGACCGCCTGCCGTCCGAGCTGCCCGGCACCGAGTCGGTCGCCGACGTCGCAAGCGGCGTACTGGCGATCTCGATCTCGCAGCTGCACGACAGCTACCTGCTCTGGTTCCGGCCCGAGGTGGTGCGGACGGTGCGCTGGGGCGGCGATCCGCGCAAGTCGCAGGGCGATGGGTCGCTGTCGCCGCGCATGTCGTTCGAGATCTGGAAGGAAACCGTCCACCAGCGCTCCCTGCCGTGGAGCGATGTCGATCGCGACGCCGCCATGGAATTGCGCGTGGCAATCGTCGACATCGTGCTGCGCAATGCCGAAGAACTTGCCGAGGTCAACGAACAGCTGGTCCGCACGAATAAGGAACTGGAAGCGTTCTCCTATTCGGTCAGCCACGACCTGCGCGCACCGTTCAGGCACATCGTCGGCTACTCCGAACTACTGTCGTCCTCCGCGAGTGAGCGACTGAACGACACCGAGCGGCGCTTCCTGGACACCATCGTGGAGTCGGCGAAGTCGGCCGGCACCCTGGTCGACGATCTATTGAGCTTCTCCCAGCTGGGTCGCTCGACGCTCGGCAAGCTGACCATCAAGATGGCTTCCCTCGTCGACGATGTCCGCCACCGCCTCGAGATGGAGTCGCAGGGACGGACCGTCACCTGGGACATCGGCCCCCTGCCGGTGGTCACCGTGGACCCGGCGATGATGCGCCAGGTCTGGCAGAACCTCGTCGCCAATGCGCTGAAGTTCACTCGCGACGCGGCCGACCCGCGGATCACCATCGGCCATCGCCGCGAGGAGGGCGAAGACATCTTCTTCGTCCGCGACAACGGCTGTGGCTTCGACATGCGCTACGTCGACAAGCTGTTCGGCGTGTTCCAGCGACTGCACCACATCGAAGACTACGAAGGCACGGGCATCGGCCTGGCCAACGTGCACCGCATCGTCACCCGCCATGGCGGCCGCGTGTGGGCGGAAGGCCTCCTCGGCGAAGGCGCCACCTTTTCATTTTCCATTCCTTGCTAGGCAGAGGATTTTCCGTGCGCGATCTACGTCCCATCCTGCTCGTCGAGGACAATCCCAAAGACGCCGAGCTGACCCTCGCCGCGCTGGCCAAGTGCCAGTTGCTCAACGACGTCATCCACGTGCGTGACGGCGCGGAAGCGCTCGACTACCTGCGCAGCGAAGGCGCGTTCGCGGGCACCCGCCACGGCGGGCCCGTCGTGGTGTTGCTCGACCTCAAGCTGCCCAAGATCAACGGCCTTGAAGTACTCGAGGAAGTGCGTCGCGACGAAAAACTACGCAGCACGCCGGTCGTGATGCTCACCTCGTCGCGCGAAGAGCAGGATCTCCTGCGCAGCTACAAGCTCGGGGTGAATGCCTTCGTGGTGAAGCCCGTGGACTTCAAGGAATTCTTCGAAGCCATCCAGGGGCTCGGCATGTTCTGGGGCATCACGAACCAGCCACCGCCGCCCTTGCCCGTGCAGGGCGGTGGCGCATGACGAGCGACGCGCGCGCGGCGGCTACCCGCATCCTCCTGCTGGAGGACAGCGCGCTCGACGCGGAGCTGATCGAAGCTCAGCTGGCCCATGCCCGCATGAACTACACGCTGGACCGCGTCTGG
Organism: Bacillus sp. NP157; assembly: GCA_018889975.1. Lineage (NCBI taxonomy): Bacteria > Bacillati > Bacillota > Bacilli > Caryophanales > Bacillaceae > Bacillus > Bacillus sp. NP157. Next base: position 4,043,174 of record CP076546.1, on the reverse strand, counting down.
ACGCTGGACGCGTTCCAGGCAGCGGTGTCGTCGCACGAACACGACATCATCCTTTCCGACCACCTCCTGCGCGGTTTCGATGGCAGCGACGCCCTGGCGATCGCCCGTGCCGACGCGCCGGATGTCCCCTTTATCTTCGTCTCCGGCACGCTCTCGGACGAGCTCGCCGTGGCGGCACTCAAGCAAGGCGCGCGCGACTACGTGGTCAAGCAGCGACTGCAGCGACTGCCGGATGCCATCGATCGTGCATTGTCCGAAAACGAAGAACGAAAGAAGCTTGCCAGGGCCGAACGCGAGCTCAAGGAAAGCCGCGAGCGGCTGCTGCTGATCGCGGACGCGCTGCCCGCGTTGATCGCGCATGTCGACCTCGACCACCGCTACCGCTTCGGCAATGACGCACACACGCACTGGTTCGGCATCACCCCGGAGCAACTGACCGGCATGCACCTCGCCGAGGTGCTGGGCCAGGAAGCCTTCGCCGAGAGTGCCGATTCACTCCTGTCGGTCACGACCGGCGCGCGTACCGTCATCGAAGCCGCCTTCCCGACCAGGCAGGGCGAGCATCGTTACGCGCAGATCGACTGCGTGCCGGAGATGGACGCCGCCGGCGATGTCACCGGCTACTACCTGCTGGCTCGCGACATCACCGACCTGAAGGACGCCGAACGTTCGCTGCGGCAGTCCAACGATACGCTCGAGCGCGAAGTGCGTGCCCGCACGCTCGAGCTGGAGACCAGCCGCAGCCACCTCGCGGCCATCTTCGAGTCCAGCTTCCAGTTGCAGATCCTGCTCGACAAGGAAGGCCGCATCCTCGACGCGAACGCGGCGTCGCTGAACTCCGTGTTGATCGCGAAGACGGCCGTGCTCGGCGAAGCGCTGGTGGACTCACCGTGGTTCGCCGGCACCAGCGCGGCACAGCCCACCGTTCGCGCGGCCATCGCCCGTGCGGCCGAGGGAGAATCCTCGAAGCACGAGCTGGAGCTCTACCTTCCGACCGGACTGCGCAGCTTCGGCTTCTCGTTCCGCCCGCTGCGCGACCGCTCCGGCGACATCGTCGCCGTGGTGTCGGAGGCGGTGGAAACGACGGCACGCCGCCAGGCCGAGCATGCGCTGCGCCAGTCGCAGAAGATCGAGGCCATCGGCCAGTTGACCGGCGGCATCGCCCACGACTTCAACAATATCCTGACGATCATCGCGGGCAGCGCCGAGCTGGCCAAGATGCTGATCGGCAGCCAGGGTTCCGCGGACCGCGCATCGCGAGCGCTGGACCATGCGCTGAAAGGCGTCGCCAGCGCCGCCGCGTTGACGCACCGGCTGCTCGCCTTCGCCCGGCGCCAGCCGCTGAAGACGGAGCCGCTGGACTGTAATCGCCGGCTGTTCGGCATGCAGGACATGCTGAAGCGCGCGCTTGGCGAGCTCGTCCACCTGGAACTGGTGACGGCGCCGAGCCTGTGGAGCGTCGAGGTCGATCCAGCCCAGCTGGAAGCGTCGATCCTCAACCTGGCGGTCAACGCGCGTGATGCCATGCCGGGCGGCGGCCGGCTCGTCATCGAAACCAGCAACACGCGCCTCTCCAGCGATGACGTCGAGCGCATCCCGGAGCTCTCGCCCGGCGAGTACGTCATGCTGCGGGTCAAGGACAGCGGCGAAGGCATGTCCGCCGAGACGATGGCCCGGGTCTTCGAGCCGTTCTTCACGACCAAGGAAGTGGGCCGCGGCACCGGGCTCGGCTTGCCGATGGTCTATGGGTTCGTCCGGCAGTCCGAAGGCCACGTGCTGCTCGACTCCACCGAAGGCAAGGGCACGGCCGTCACCATGTTCTTCCCGCGCTCGATGCAGGTGGCGGAGCCATCCGACGAGGCCAGCCCCGAAGCGACCACGCACGATAGCCGCGATGCCACCATCCTCGTGGCCGAAGACAACGACGACGTCCGCGCCTATGTCGTCGAGGTGCTGCGCGACCTCGGCTATCGCGTCCTCGAAGCACACGATGGCTTCAGTGCGCTGCGACTGCTCGAACGGCCGGACGTGGACGTCGACATGCTCTTCTCGGACGTCGTCATGCCGGGCATGGCCGGCTGGGAGCTCGCGCAGAAGGCCCGGATCATCAAGCCCGGCCTGGTCGTGCTGTTCACCTCGGGCTATCCGCGCAACATGGAAGCGAACGAGCGCGAGGTCCGCGACGTGGGCATCCTCGCCAAGCCGTTCACCCGGACAGAACTGGCCGGCGCGATCGCCGATGCACTCGATGGCGCCAGCCGCGCCGCCGGCAAGGCGCAGCGCCACTAGCGTGCTTGGGGCGTTAGCGGTCGTCGACCGCCAACGCCCTGTCCAGCGCCACTTCGCAATGGACCAGCGCCGTGTCGAAGACCGGCACGGTGACGTTCCCCTGGTTGAGCAGCATCCCCACTTCCGTGCAGCCGAGGATGATGCAGTCCGCACCGCGTTGCACGAGCCGTTCGGCGATCGCGACGTACGTCGCGCGGCTCTGGTCGAGCGTAATGTTGCGGCAAAGCTCGTCGTAGATGATCCGGTGCGTTTCCGCGCGATCCGCAGCCTCGGGAACGATGACGTCGAGCCCGGCCCGTGCAAGCCGGCTCGTGTAGAAGTCCTGCTCCATGGTGAACGCCGTCGCGATCAGGCCCGGCGAACGCAAACCAGCCGCGGCGATGCGCGCCGCCGTGGCGTCCGCGATATGCACCAGCGGGATGCCCACGCCTTCCATCATCTGGTCCGCCACCTTGTGCATCGTGTTGGTCGCGAGCACGAGGAGCCCGGCGCCACCACGCTCGAGTGCCTGGGCTTCGAGGCGAAGGCGTTCGCCCGCCGTCGTCCAGTCGCCGGCGGCCTGGAGCGCTTCGATGGCAGCGAAGTCCACGGAGCGGATCAGCAGTTCCGGCGAATGCAGGCCGCCGAGGCGCGCGGCGGTCAGCCGGCACAGTTCGCTGTAATAGAGCTGGGTCGATGCGGCGGACATGCCGCCAAGAATGCCAATGGTCTTCATGGGGGATCAGTACTCGTCGACGAACACGTCGGATTCAGCCTCGAGGCGACGGTGCAACAGTTCCGCATCTGCGCGCGACTCCGTCACGACGTCACTCAACATGAATATGCAGCGCCCTGTACGCTCTATGGCAACCAGATGCTCGACCTTGAGACAACCATCGAACCCATCGACGCAAATGGCTCCGCGAGCGCCCGACACCTGGAGTCGATCCCCCTCCACCGGAAGCGAGGGCACGTCGAGCGTGCCTGTGGCCATCCCATAGGCGGTCGTCGGGGAGTCGAAGATGCTGAAGTCGATCTCGATTTTCAAAACAGTCCCCTCAGGCCGGATGGGTACCACCCGGATGGTAAACTCTTCCATCCCCAACCGTAGCGACTGACGATGCCCCCAGCCACCGGACGCCGGAACGCCGCCATGGTTGCCGCCGGCATCCTCTGCAGCCGCATCCTGGGCCTCGTGCGCCAGCGGGTGTTCTCGCACTTCTTCGGTCTTTCCGACGCGGCGGACGTGTTCAGCTCGGCGCTGCGCGTGCCCAACTTCCTGCAGAACCTGTTCGGCGAGGGCGTGCTGTCGGCGTCGTTCATCCCGGTCTATGCCCGGCTGCTGCACGAAGGCAGGCGCGAGGAAGCCGACCGGCTGGCCGGGGCCATCGCCGCCGCCCTCGCCCTGGTGATCTCGGCCATCGTGGCCATCGGCGTGCTGGCCACGCCGTGGCTGCTCTGGCTCATCGCCCCCGGCTACTCGGGCGAGAAACGCGAGCTGACGATCCTGATCGTGCGCATTCTGTTTCCCGGTACGGGCATCCTGGTCTGGTCGGCATGGTGCCTGGGCATCCTCAACAGCCACGGCCGCTTCTTCCTCTCCTACGCGGCGCCGGTGGTGTGGAACCTCTCGATGATCGCGACGCTGCTGGTGTTTCGCCAGCAGCCAGCCGACTCGCTGATCGTCTACCTCGGCTGGGGCACGGTGCTCGGCTGCCTGTTGCAGTTCCTCGTGCAGCTGGGCCCGGTGATGAAGCTGTCGCCCGCCATGCGTCCCAACCTCGGATGGCGCTCGGATGATGTGCGACAGGTGACGCGCAGCTTCACCTCGGTCGCGATCGGCCGCGGCGTCGTGCAGATCAGCGCCTTCGTCGACCAGGCCATTTCGACCCTGCTCGGCCAGGGTGCGATGGCGGCGATGACCACGGCCTCGTCGATCAACATGCTGCCGATCAGCCTGTTCGGCATGGCGATCTCCGCGGCCGAGCTGCCCGAGCTGTCGCGCGTGGCGGGCAAGGAGCTGGATGCCGAAGGCGCAGCGAAACTCTCCCGGCGCCTGGATAACGGCCTCGCCCGCATCGCCTTCTTCGTGGTTCCCTCGGCGATGGCGTTCTTCGTGCTGGGCAACGTCATCGTGGCGGCGCTTTACCAGTCGGGTAAATTCACTCGCGCCGATGCCAACTACGTCTGGGCGATCCTCGCCGGCTCCGGCGTCGGCCTGCTCGCCTCGACGTTCGGCCGCCTGTATGCCTCGACCTACTACGCACTGCGCGACACGCGCACGCCGCTACGCTTCGCCATGATCCGCCTGGTGGCCACGGCCCTGCTCGGCCTTGGCGGTGCGCTATGGCTACCGGGCGCCCTCGGCATCGCGCCGAAGTGGGGCACCGCGTTCCTCACCGCCTCGGCTGGCATCGCCGGCTGGATCGAGTTCTACCTGCTGCGCCGGGGCATGAATGCGCGGCTGGGCACGACGGGCGTGCCCTTTGCCATGATGGCCAGGCTATGGGGTGCCGCGCTGGTCGCCGCCATCGCCGCCGGCACGGCGGAATGGTTCGGGCCCGACCTCGGGCCGATCCTCGTGGCGGTGTACGTCCTCGGCGTGTACGGCGTGGTCTACTTCGGCGCGACCTTCATGCTGCGCATCGAGGAAAGCCAGGCCTTGCTTGGACGGCTGCGTCGCTGACGCGACTCACCGCACGATCAGCGTCGAAACACAGTCCTGGCTTGCGGGTTGGCCGCGACCCGTGAAGTACATGATCGAGATCTGCGCGTTGCCGACGCGTCCATCGAAACGCCTCGCGGTCGGCATGGGATCGGGTGAGGGATGGCTCGATGGCGCAGGCGCTCCAATCAACGCAGGAACCTCGTTGAGATGATAGGCGGCAACCAGCTCACCGGCGGGAACGCATTGGGTCTCGGCGAGCATGGCGTCGAACATGCCTACGCGGGAACTCGTATCGGGGACGTACCGAATGTCTCGCAACACCGCGCCGTCGGCGAACGTCACGTCGTTGCCGCGCTGCCTGCCATATGCATCGCCCGGACCGAAAACCATGCCTCGCTCGGTCAGTCTCTGCGTTAGCCGTGGCGAGTCCATGCCCTCTTCGGCAAAGACACCGATGAAGTCCCTGATGTCGGCGAATCCATGGCGCGTCGAAGCGGCCATGGCATGCGCGGTAACGAACACCAGGATAATCGCCAGCAGCCACCGTGGAATCGTCACGTCCCTCATATGCCCGCATCCTTCCCTTTTTATGCACTGTTTACGCCGCGACCCATAAGCATAAGCCAGACATTATGCGAGCCGACAGATACTGCCTCGCACCTAACCATGGAATACCCGGATGTCGATCCTGCTGGTGGTCGCCGCTCCCGACCTTGACGCCGATGCCTTCGTCGCAAGCGAACCGATGATGCAGTTGTGGGATCGGGCCCAGGCGGCGGGCGAGGACTTGCTGTGGCGACCGTGCCGCGACGTGACCGACGTGGCGGCGTGCCTCGCCACGCCACGCGATGTCGACCTGATCCTGCTGGACATGGATCCGGATGCCATCGACGAGCCAGGCACTACCCTTCTGCGCGACGCCTTGAACGCGTCGTCCATCCCGCTGATCGAGATCCATGACGGCAGTCGCGAAGGCGACCTGGCACGCGTGTCGCCAGGGCACGCCTCACTGGTCAGCATCACCGTGCCCGGCAACCGGATCGGCGGGTACGGCATGGCCCTTTCGGTCGGCCTGCGCTACCTCGCCACGCAGCGCCTGCGGGCGGCCTGAAGGGGCCACGGCCGGCGCCAGGCCGCTCCGGGGTTGGGCCGGACGCTTCCTGAACGACGGAAGGGCCGCCTGCGGCCCCGGTTCATCCTCCCGCAAGGCAGGCCAAAGCAGACTCCGGTTGGCAGTAACCCCGGCCTCGTGCCTCGTACCGGAGATAGACCCATGCGTAAATCCACCCTGCTGTTGGCCGCTTCGCTCGGCCTCGTCGTGGCCTCGGGCGCCTTCGCCTCCGACCGTCCCGACCCGGGCAAGCTGACCACCAAGTGCCTCGACGCCGCGGCGAAGAAGTTCGACGTGAAGAACGACTACATCCAGCTGCAGCCGATCCAGGCCGCCGATTCCGGTTACGCCATCACCGGCGTCGCCGACGCGGGCATGGACGGCAAGAAGAACTTCACCTGTCAGTTCGATAAGAAGGGCAAGCTGGCCAACCTCGTTCCCGACGCGAAGTAATCGCAAGATCGCTGGTCGCGCGCAGGGCGCGGCCGGCGATGTCGTCGGCACGTCGCGCTGAAACCTGGATTGGCCCCTGTCAACATGGGAGCATGGCGCCGCGCTTTCGCGCTCACCAGGGAATCACCGGCATGCGTTACCTGCTCGCGCACGTGATGGGAGTGGCGCTGGCTGGCGTGGGTCAAGCGGCGCTTGCGCAGGCACCGGCGGTGCAGACCCCACCGGAAATGCCCCCGCAGGCCTGTCCCCTCCCGGGTAACGACGGGCCCACCGTCCCTTCGGTGGAGCGCAGCCTGACCGGCCAGCTTGTCATCCACGACAATATCCGCGGCTGGGTCGAACTGGTCCTCGACGAACCAACCTGTGGCATGGACTCCGTGGAGCTTTACTCCAACGTCGAGGACGGCCCGTCGCTGTGGAAGTGGAAGGGCTGCCATGTCCGCTCGGTCGGCACGCTCGACTTCGCGCCGAACGGCTATTTCAGCGCCGACGTCTACCAGACGGTGGTGTCACTCACCCCTATCGAAGCCTGCGAGGCGACGCCGCCCGGTCCGGATTATTCCAAGCTCGCACCGGATCCTTCCGTGCACGATTACCGGGTGGCGATGGATCTGATCTACGGGGAAGGAGAGCATCCGGTGGTGTTCCATGTCACCAGCCATGGAAAGGAGCTCACGCCTTACGAGGTCTACGCCAGCTACTACCTGACCGGCAGCTTCGTTCTCTATGGCAGCTGCGGCAAGGGCTTCGCGGTTGACGAGGTATGGGGCACCCCCGAGGCGAAGCCGTCGCATTTCGACACGCCACGCACGATGGACGACAAGGCCCAGTACGATCCCGAGACCGCGGCGGTGGCCGGCGTGACCCACCTGGCCCTCGGCTATAGCTGCACCCGCGACATCCTCAAGGATGACGACGACGAACCGGCATCCGCCACGTCGGTTGCGGCGCCGCAGCCGGCGGTGAAGAATGGCCAGGCACCCGCGAGGAGCACGCCATGACGATCACGATCACCGCGTTCGAACGGTCGCCCGACGGCGGCATGGGCCTGGCACGCGACACACGCGTACGCTGGGCACTGGAAGAAACCGGCCAGCCTTACGAGGTGCGCTGCGTGTCGTTCCAGGCCATGAAGGAGCCGGCCTACCTCGCCATCCAGCCGTTCGGGCAGATTCCGACCTTCCAGCAGGACGACCTCACCCTGTTCGAGTCGGGCGCGATCATCTTCCATCTCGCCGATCGCTATCCCGGGCTGTTGCCCGACGAGCCGAACGCTCGCGCCCGCGCGATCATGTGGATGTTCGCCGCCCTGAACTCGGTCGAGCCGCCGATCCTCGACCTCGTCACCTGCCGCTTCTCGGAGGGCGACAAGCCCTGGGCCGCGGAGCGCATGCCGCTGGTCCAGGAACGCATCCGCCAGCGCATCGCCCAGCTTGCCCGGCACATGGGTGATACCGAGTGGCTGGAAGGCGAGTTCAGCGCAGGCGACCTCGTGATGGCGTCGGTACTCATGCGGCTGAAGCCGTCCGGCATGCTCAACGAGTTTCCGACGCTCGCGGCCTATGTGGCCCGCGCCGAAGCAAGGCCTGCGTACCAGCGCGCGTTCGCGGCCCAGTGGGCGACCAACAATCCCACACCGCCCGCGGGGTAGATGGGCACCGGCGCAGCGTGCCAGCGTCGTGTCGGCCGATCGCCCCCTAAATGCCATGTCGTTGCACGACAGTGGGACGCTCATTGGAAGGGGATCGGATCATGACGCGATCGACTTGGCTTGCCGCAGCCGCGCTGCTGCTCGTGCCTGCTTTTGCCAGCGCCGAGACCGGCGGGGAAAAGCTGGTCAATCAGCAGGACCGGCCATGGCAGCCGGCCGCCCCCGCCGTGCAGACGCCGCTCTGGCCGGCCGGGCTGAAGATCGCCGCACCGGCCTATCCCGGCAACGAACGATTCGGGTCGAGCACCGGGCAGATCGCCGGGCGCGGCATCGTCATGGTCCAGCATGTCTCGGTACCGACGATGTCGATCTTCCGGCCCGTCGGCAAGAACAATGGCGCCGCGCTGGTGGTGTTTCCCGGTGGCGGCTATCGCGTGCTGGCGATCGATCTCGAAGGCACGGAAGTCTGCGACTGGGCCACTGCGAAAGGCATGACCTGCGTCGTCGTGAAATACCGCGTGCCGGGCTCCGGGCCCTACTGGAACGACGAGTGCAACTGCCGTCGCAATCCGGCCGAGCCGATGGCGCTGCAGGATGCGCAGCGCGCGATCAGCCTGCTACGCCAGCAGGCCGCGTCGCTGGGCGTGGATCCGCACAAGATCGGCGTCGTCGGATTCTCGGCGGGGGGACGCATGGTCGCCGATGTCAGCAACCACGCGAAGCGTAGCTACAAGCCGGTCGACGACGCCGACAAGCAAAGCGTGCGACCGGACTTCGCGATCGCACTCTATCCCGGCCACCTGTGGACGAAGCCCGGCCTGACGCTGGACCCCCAGGTGAAGATCGACCCGCATGCACCGCCGACGCTGATCGTCCAGGCCGAAGACGACGCCACCGACGATATCCGCGAATCGCTCACCTACTACCTCGCCCTTCAACAGGCAAAGGTCCCGGTCGAGATGCACCTCTACGCCAAGGGCGGCCACGCCTTCGGCCTGCGCAAGACCGACAACGCGATCACCGAGTGGCCCGCCCTCGCAGAGCGATGGATGACGGGCCTCGGGATGATCGGCGGAGCAGGGGCAAAATAAGGCCGGCGATGCGCTGTCGGTCGCGGGCCCTAAGCCGTGTAGTCCATCCGGCGCAGGTCCTCGAGGAGGCTGGGGCCGGTGGGCGTCCAGCCCAGGTAGTCGCGGGTCCAGGCGCTGGACGCGGGCATGTCGAGGGCGGCGAAGATCGACAGCCAGCCGAAGTGCGCCGCGGCCTCTTCCGGTGCGATCGAGCGCAGCGGCAGGCCGAGGCCCTCCGCGACGACCGTGGCGATGTCGCGGGCCGAGACACCTTCCTCGTCGACGGCGTGGTAGCGCGCACCCACTTCGGCTTTCTCGATCGCGAGCCGATACAGGCGAGCGACGTCGTCCACGTGCGCGGCGGGCCAGCGGTTGTTGCCATCGCCTACGTAGGCGACCAGCCCCTTCGCGCGCGACTGGTCGATGAAGGGCGACACCAGGCCCTGTTTCACCGGATCGTGGACCTGGGGTAGCCGCACCACGGACAGGTTCACCCCGGCGTCGAGCAAGGCATTGCCGGCCATCTCCGACGCGACGCGCGGATTGGGATGGTCGAGGTTGACGATCTGTTCGCGCGCCGGCTGGTGGTCGGCGCCCATGCCCAGGCCGGTGCCCGAGGTAATGAGCAAGGGACGTTGGGAGCCTTTCAGCACCGACCCAAGGGCCCCGATGACACGACGGTCCTTCTCGCAATTGGCGACGAAGTTCGAGAAGTCGTGGTCGAAGGCGGTGTGGATCACGGCGTCGACGCCTTCGGCACCCGCGCGCAGGCTGTCGAGGTCTTCCAGCGTCGCCTGGTGCGCCTCGGCGCCGGCGGCCGCCAGCGCACGGGCACCGCTCTCCGATCGGGTCATGCCAAGCACCTGGTGGCCGGCCGCGAGCAACTCGGGGACGATGCGCGAACCGATGAAACCCGTGGCGCCGGTAAGGAAAATACGCATGGGGATTACTCCGTGGGGGAAGCCAGGGTGTAGTCTTGGCCCACGCCGCTCCCTGTTAAAGTAGGGACGTTATCCTGTTATAACCGCCACCCCCTTCGGCCATGGCTACCGATAACCCGCATACCCTGGGTCGCTTCCTGCGCGACCGCCGCTCCCGGCTCGACCCGGCCACCTTCGGTTTCACCGGCGGTCGCCGGCGCACGCCCGGGCTGCGCCGGGAGGAAGTCGCCCAGCGCGCCAACATCAGCCCGACCTGGTACACCTGGCTCGAACAGGGTCGCGGCGGCGCGCCCTCCGCGTCCGTGCTCGAGCGCCTCGCCGGCTGCCTGATGCTGACCGAGACCGAGCGCGAGCACATGTTCATGCTGGCACTCGGCCACCCGCCGCAACCACGCTACCGGGAAAGCGAAGGCATCACGCCGCGGCTGCAGCGCGTGCTCGACGCCATGCCGACCAGCCCCGCCATCGTCCGCACCGCCACGTGGGACGTCGTGGCCTGGAATCGTGCCGCCGCCGTCGTGCTCACCGACTACGCCACGCTGCCGCGCGAGCAACGCAACATCCTTCGCCTGATGTTTTCCAGCCAGCGCATCCGTGCCGCGCAGGACGACTGGCTGAGCGTCGCCCGCTTCGTGGTCGGCACCTTTCGCGCCGACGCCGCGCGCGCCGGCGCCGGTGACGAAATCAACGCGCTGGTGGAAGAGCTGTGCCAGGGCAGCGCGGAGTTCGCGACGCTCTGGCGCAGCAGCGACATCGCCGGGCATGGCGATGGGATGAAGCGCATGCATCACCCCACGCTGGGCACGATGGAGCTGGAATTCTCCACCTTCGCCGTCGACGGCCGCCCGGACCTCACGATGATGGTCTACAACCCCACCACGCCGGAACTGGTGGCACGCGTGCTCGCGCAGGTCACGAACGGGGGCTGACCGCTTCCTTCCTGCCCTCCATCCAGTCGTAAAGCACCGGCAACAGCACCAGCGTCAACAGGGTTGCCGTGACCAGGCCGCCGACGACGACGGTCGCCAGCGGACGCTGGGTCTCGGCGCCGACACCGCGGGAGAGCAGCATCGGCACGAGGCCCAGGATCGCCACGCTCGCCGTCATCAACACCGGCCGCAGTCGCAGCGCCGTGCCGCGTAAGACGGCCTCACGCACGCCCATGCCCGCACGGCGCTGTTCGTTGAGGAAGCTGACCAGCACGATACCGTTGAGCATGGCCACGCCGAACACGGCGATGAACCCGATCGCGGAGGGCACCGACAGGTATTGCCCGGTGAGGAACAGGCCGACGACCCCGCCGATCGTCGCGAACGGCACGTTGGCAAGGATCAGCGCGGCATGCCTGGTCGAGTTGAAGGCGGTATAGAGCAGGATGAAGATCAGGAAGATCGTTGCCGGCACGATGATCGCCAGCCGTGCCAGCGCACGTTGCTGGTTCTCGAACGCGCCGCCCCATTCGCTGTAGTAGCCGGTCGGCATCGGTACCGATGTCGCCAGGGCCGCGTTGGCGTCGCGGACGAAGCCATCGATGTCGCGGCCGCGCACGTCCATCTGGATCACGGCGTAGCGCTGCAGCTGTTCGCGGCGGATGAACGAGTAGCCCTCCGCGGTGGTAAGGGAGGCCACCTGGTCGAGCCGCACCAGTGCACCGGACGGCGTCCGTAGCGGTATCCGTTCGAGTTCCTGCAGCGAGGCCGTATTCGCCGCGTTGAGTCGCACCGTCAGGTCGAAACGCTTCACCCCGTCCAGCAGCGTGCCGACGGGCTCGCCGCCGATGCCGTTGCGAACTACGGTGAGGATGTCCTGGGCATTCAGGCCATAGCGGGCAAGGGCTTCGCGGTCCACCGCGATGCGTACCTGTGGCTTGCCCAGGTTGGCTTCGAGGGCGAGGTCGGCGACGCCCGGCACGCCGGCCAGCACCGCCTTGCTGGCCGCGGCGAGGCGATCGAGCTGAGCGAGATCATCGCCATAGATCTTCAGCGCGAGCGTGGCGCGCACGCCGGAAATCAATTCCTCGATACGCATCTGGATCGGCTGGGTGTAACTGACCACGGCCGTGGGTAGCAGCGCGCCGAGTTCGGCCTGCATGGCTTCCTCGATGCTTTCCAGGGTCTGGCCGCGGCGCCACTGCGCCTCCTGCTTCAACGGCGTGTAAACCTCCATGTAGTTCACGTCCGCCGTCTCGCCTTTCTCGGCGCGCCCGATCATCGCCAGCGTCGTGTCCACCTCCGGGAACTTCGCCTTGATCCGGTCGGCGACGCGCCGCGAGATGTCGATCGACTCGTCCAGGGAAGCGGAAGGGATCGAGGTGATCCGCCACATGATGGCGCCCTCGCGGAGGTTGGGCATGAACTCCTTGCCGAGGAACGGGAACAGCGCGAGCGACGCGATGAGCGCGGCAGCGGCGATACCGAGCACGACCCTGCGATGCGCGAGCGACCAGCCCAGCACCCGCGCATAGGCTCGCTTGAGGTAGCCAACCAGGCGCGTGTCCTTCTCGGCTTTCGGCTTGAGCACCAGCGCGGCCAGCACCGGCACCAGGGTCAGCGCAAGCACCAATGAGCCGGCCATGGCGAAGCTGATGTTGAATGCCATCGGCTTGAACATCTTGCCTTCGAGCCCTTGCAGGCTGAGCAACGGAAGGAACACCACGATGATGATCAGGATCGCGAAGGCCATGGGTGCCGCCACTTCGCGTGCCGCCTGCAACACCGCCGCGGAACGGTCGACGCCCGCGCCTTCGGCACGCTTCTCGGCCATGATCCTGAAAGCGTTCTCCACCATCACCACCGCACCGTCGACCATCATGCCGATACCGATCGCGAGGCCGGCAAGCGACATCAGGTTGGCCGACAGCCCGGCCTGCCCCATGCAGATGAACGCGATGAGCATGGCCAGGGGCAGGGTCACGACGACGATCAGTGCGCTGCGCAACTCGCCGAGGAAGAGGAACAGCACCAGTGCGACGAGGATCGAGCCCTCGATGAGCGCGCGCACCGCGGTACCTACCGCGGCGTTGACCAGGTCGGTGCGTTCGTAGACGGGCTTGACGACCGTTCCGTTGGGTAACGCCTTTCGTACCGTTTCCAGCTTCGCCTTGACCGCGTCGACCACGCTGCGCGCATTCTCGCCGACGCGGGCGAGCGCCTGCCCCAGCACCACTTCCTTGCCATCGCGGGTCACCGCACCCGTGCGCGGCGCGCCGGCCTCGGTCACCGTCGCGACGTCGCGGATGTAGACCGGCGTTCCGTCGCTGGACGTGAGCACGATGCTGCCGATGTCCTTCGCGTTTTCCACCAGCCCGAGGCCGCGGACAAGGTATTGCTCGCGGCCGACGTCGAGCACGTTGCCACCGACCTGCGCGTTGTTCGCGGCCAGCGCATCGATCACGTCCCTGAAGCCGAGCGAATGCGCGGCCAGCCGAAGCGGATCGACACGCACCTGGTACTGCTTCTGCTGGCCGCCCCACGAGGTCACGTCGTCGACGCCGGGCGCCGTACGCAGGATCAGCCGGATCGACCAGTCCTGCAGTGCACGCAGGTCCATGTCGGATGGCGCGTCCGCCGCCGTGTCGCTGGCACGCTCCACGGTGTACCAGAACACCTGGCCCAGGCCGGATGTGTTCGGTCCCATCTCCGGCTTTCCATAACCCGCCGGAAGCCGCTCACCGACCTGTTGCAGCCGTTCGTTCACGAGCTGGCGGGCGAAATAGATATCCATGTCGTCGTCGAAATAGACCGACACATAAGACAGTCCGAACAGGCTGACCGAGCGCACGTCCTGCACGCCGGGCAGGCCGGCAAGGGACGACTCGACGGGCGTGGTGAGCAGGGTTTCCACGTCTTCGGCGGCAAGGCCGGCGGCTTCGGTGTAGACATTCACCTGCACCGGCGTGACGTCGGGGAAGGCATCGATCGGCAGCGTGCGCGCGGCGTGGTAGCCAAACGCGGCCACGAGCACGAAGCCGATGATCACCAGCACCTTGTACTGCAACGACAGGGCGACGATACGGGTGAGCATCATTCGTCTCCCAGCTGCGCACGGAGGATCCGTGCCTTCAAGGCGAACGCTCCCTTGCTGACATAGGGCACGCCTTCCTCCAGCCCCTGCCTGATCGCCGTCCACCCATCGCGGGTGCCACCCGGGTCGATCGCCACCGGTTCGAATTGACCGGGCCGTTCTCCACGGACGAAGACGGTCGGCTGGTTTTGCAGCAGGACGATCGCTTCGGCGGGGACCGCCAGCGTCGCCGTCGATGCACCGACGGCAATCCGCGCTTCGACCAGTTCGCCGGGATGCAGCAGGTCGTGTTCGTTGCCGACGCGGATGCGCAGGCTGACCGTGCGGCTCGCCTCGCTGGCCTGGTGCGACCGCTGGATCACGCGGCCGCGGAGTTCCCGTCCGTGCGCCAGCACCGTGGCCTCGGCGTCGCGCTTCACCTGCGCGGCGTCGCCGGGGGCAAGGCGGGCGTCGACCCATACCGACGATTCGGCGACGAGCGTAAACAGGACGCGGCCCGGCTCGACGCGCTCACCCACGATGAAGTCATCCGTCGTCACCCGGCCGGCCTGCGGCGCCAGCAAGGCGAAGCGGCCGTCCGCCGCAGGCGAGCCACGCTTCACCAGATCGGCAAGCTGGCCGTCGGACAGGCCATAGGCCTTCAGCTTCGCCCGGGCCTGGTCGCGCTGGATGAGTGCCTCGTTGTAGCGTCGCGCCGAGACGGCCTGCGGTCCCAGCGCAGCGACGCGTGCCCAGTCCTGGCTGGCGACGATGAGCTGGCCCTGCGTTTCGGCGACGTCGACGCTGGAAAGGACGACCAGCGGCTGGCCCGCCTTCACCTCATCGCCAAGCGCCGCCTTGCGCGCGACCACCTGCGACGCGACGCGCGGCGTGACCAGCGCGGTGGCGTACGCATCGGCCTTGACTTCGCCGGGTGCGCGAAGCTCATCGGTCATGTTCCGACGGGCGAGCTGGCTGACCACGATGCCGGCCTCCCGGATGGCGTCGGCGTCCAGCGTCAGCGGATGCGTCGTCGTGGCAGGCTCGACGGGCGCGGCATCGGCGAGACATGGCAGCAACGCGGCGACGACGACGCACAGGGTTTTCTTGCGATACGAAACGAAGGTCATGGCGTGGTGTCCTTTGCGTGGCTGCCGATCCATTCGGTGAGGCGGCCCGACGTGGCGAGGTAGTCGAACCACGCCTGCCACGCCTGGTTTTCCAGGGCGAGGCCGGCGAGTGCGGTATCGAGGTGCTGTTTCACCTGCACGAGGTAATCCGAGGTGGTGATTTCGCCGGCCTGCCAAAGCCGGTCGAGTTGCAACGTGGGTGCGTCACGCCCTTCGGCACGCGTGCGGCGGAACGATTCGCTTGCCGCACGTAGTGCCGCGTACGTCGCCCGCGTTCCTTGCCATTGCGCAGCGACGCGAAGCGCCACGGCACGACGCGCCGCCCACGCGGCATCGGCATCGGCGCGCGCCGCATCCACGTCGTGTCGCCCGCTGTTGCGCAGGGGGATGGGGATCGAGACGCTGACGCCGACGACACGATCGGTACGCGGACCACTGCGCACCTGGCCACCGGTGAGGCTCACGGTCGGATCGGGACGGCGGGCACGGTCGGCGACGACGACGGCCGCATCGCTACGCTCCTGCTCGGCCTGGGCCTCGACCGTCTCGATCCGCTCGGCCTCGGGCACGGGCACCACGGCGTCGATCGACGGTGGCAGCTCGCGCGGCAATGCGGGCAAAGGCTCGCGGACATCGCTGCCAAGCGCGGCCAGCGCTGCATCCGCGGATGCAGCCTGCGCATCCAGCGCGGACTGCTGCACGTGGGCTTCGCCCAGGGCAAGGCGGGCGAGGTCCCGCTCCGGGCCGCTGATGTCGCCCGCTTCCAGCCGTCGCGCGGCCTCCGCGTCGAAGCGCTGCATCAGGGCGAGGCGCTCGCGGCCAAGCACGACCTGGTCCCGCGCGAGGGTCGTGCCGGCCCATGCCTTGAGCCACTCGGCGGCGACGTCGCGCCGCTCGCGCCGCAGCACGGCTTCGCGACCACGCACGGCGGCGGCGTTTTCGACCACCCGCGCGCCGCGCTTGCCGGTGACGTCGAGAGTCAGGCTCGCGCCCACCGTACGGCGATCGACGTCGGCGTTTTCGCCGTCCAGCTGGAGCGAAGGGTTGTAGACCGGCTGGCCGGCGGCATGGGCGCGCTCCTGCGCGGCGCGAAGGCTGGCATCGGCGGCTTCGACCCGCGGGCTACGCGCCCAGAGGTCACGGATGGCCGCCTGCACGGCAGGTGGCGGTGCGGCTAACGAGGACGTGCCGGCGGTCGCCTGGCTGGCGATGGCCGGGACGGCAAGCAACGCGCACAGGGCGCCGAGAGGCGCTGTACGTCGAGCGAACATGGGGGTTTCTCCTGGGACACAAGCAATCCACGCCGCTGCAAGGGCAGCGGCGCGCCATGGCGTGGTCTCAGGCGATCGGTGGGCGCAGCGGCGAGCCAGGTACCTGTGGCGAGGGCTCCACGGGAACGTGGGCGTGCCGCGCCGGGGCCGGCAGGTAGGCGGCCAGGGTGGCGATGTGCGAAGGCAACGCGGCCGCATGTGCGCAGGCGCAGTGGCAACCGCCACGCTCGTCGAGCAGGCAACCCGGGTCACCCTCGTCGGCCGCCTGTGCCTGCATCACCTGCACGACATCCGTGGCGGCGACGCGTGCGCCGTCCAGCAGGCAAGCCGTGCCGGAAAGCAGCTTGATCACCAGCGCGGCGGCCACGAGCAGCCATGCACCGCGAAGGCGGCGCAGGGAAGCAAACAGCGTGGCGGACGGAGCGGTCATCGCCAGCGATGGTAGGCGAGGGGTGCCGCGTTAGACAATTCCATCGCCGTCATGCGCCAATCAACTCATGGCGCACCCGCGCGAGGGTCATTCCTCGAGGGTGAAGCCGACCTTGATCGTCACCTGCCAGTGCGCCACCTTGCCGTCTTCCACGTAGCCACGCGTCTCGATGACCTTGAACCAGCGGATGTCGCGGATGGTCTTCGAGGCGCGTTCGATGGCACAGCGGACGGCGGCATCGGTGCCGTCCGCTGACGAACCGGTGAGCTCGACGGACTTATAGACATGGTCGGTCATGGCAGCGCCCTCGGTGGATGAAGGCCCCACGATGAGCCCATCGCCGTAAGAAATACGTGAGCCGGGGCTGGCGAATGCCGGCCGGCGCGCGCATGCTCCCGGGAAATCGGGGAGCGTGGGTTACATGGTGCAGCACGACGATGCGGGCGTGGCAGGCAGGGCGGCGGGCGATGCGCCCGGGCCGGCCGATGTCATGGCCCTGGGCCAGAGCGACACCCAGTTCCGCCTGCTGGTGGACGGTGTGGCCGACTATGCGATCTACATGATCAGCCCGGACGGCCGGGTGGCCAGCTGGAACTCCGGCGCCCAGCGCATCAAGGGTTACCTGCCCGCCGAGATCATCGGCCGGCATTACCGCGCGTTCTACACCGAGGAAGACCAGGCCACGCACGAGCCGGAGCGGAACCTGCGCCGCGCGACCGCCGAAGGCCGGGTGGAAGCCGAAGGCTGGCGCGTGCGCAAGGACGGCACCCGCTTCTGGGCCCACGTGATCATCGACCGGATCCTCGACGACAACGGCCAGCTCGTCGGCTTCGCCAAGGTGACGCGCGACGTGACCGTGCAGCGCGAGGCCGCCGCGCAGCTGGAGGAAGCCCGCGAGGCGCTGTTCCAGTCGCAAAAAATGGAAGCCATTGGCCAGCTCACCGGCGGCATGGCGCACGACTTCAATAACCTGCTGATGGCGATCCAGAGCTCGCTCGACCTGCTGGTGCGCCGGATCCCCGACGACCCGAACATCCAGAACCTGGTCGCGGCCGCCCAGGCCGGGGTCAACCGCGGCAAGAGCCTGTCGCAACGCATGCTGGCATTTGCCCGCAAGCAGGAGCTGCGCCCGCAGGCGGTGGACCTGGTCGAGCTGGTCCATGGCATGTCGGAACTGATCGACGGCACGCTTGGCGCGCGTTTCCAGCTCGCGACCCGTTTCGCCTTCCGCCTCGACCGCGTGCTGGTCGACCCACACCAGCTCGAACTCGCGCTGTTGAACCTCGTGGTCAATGCGCGCGATGCGTACGGCGATGGAGGCGGCCGGATCTCGATCGAGGCCGATGCACTGGAAGCACCGCACGCCGACGTGCCTGGCTTGCCGGCAGGCCGCTATATCCGCCTCGCGGTGGTCGACCAGGGCCCGGGCATGGATGCGGCGACGCTGGCCCGCGCCACGGATCCCTTCTTCACCACCAAGGGCGTCGGCAAGGGCACCGGACTGGGCCTGTCGATGGTCCACGGCCTCGCCGCGCAATCGCACGGGCGCCTGGTCCTGCGCAGCCAGCCGGCGGTGGGCACGCGCGCCGATATCTGGTTGCCCATCGTGGGACAGGCCCCCGTCGACCTGCCCCGGCCGCTGATCGCCGGGCCGTTGCCCGAGGTGCCCGCGCCGGCCCTGCGCATCCTTGCCGTCGACGACGACGTGCTGGTGCTGTCGACGCTGAAGGCCCTGCTCGAAGACATGGGCCACGCCGTCACCGCCACGGCATCCGGCGAGCGCGCCATCGAGCTGCTGCGCGGCGACGGCGACTACGACCTGTTGCTGACCGACTACGCCATGCCCGGTATCACCGGCGGCGACGTGGCACGCAGTGCCCGGCTGGCCCGCCCGGAGCTTCCCGTGGTTCTGGCCACCGGCTACGCCGACCTCGCGATGGGCGATTTCCCGGGGCTGCTCCGCCTGGACAAGCCATTCAACCGCGACAACCTCGAACGCACCATCGTGCGTGCCGTGGCCGCTCCGGGCAGCTAGTCGCGCGCGGCCGCCGGGCGCCTCGCGCAGGTCTCGCAGCTCGGGACGTTCGATGCCATCGAACGTCCGCGACCGCGGCATGGAACGTCATCGGCACCGGCCCGGCGCAAGCTCTCTCCATACCTTCTTTCCGTGGAGATCCGCCATGTCCCGCCTTGCCAACAAAGTTGCCATCGTCACCGGTGCCAGTTCGGGCATCGGCCGTGCCACCGCCCTGCTGTTCGCCCGTGAAGGTGCGAAGGTGGTGGTCGGCGCCCGCCGTGACGCCGAGCTGCAATCCCTCGTCGCCGAGATCCAGGCCGCCGGTGGCGATGCCGCCGCCCTCGCCGGCGACGTCCGCGACGAGGCCTACGCCAGGGCGCTCGTCGAGCTCGCCGTCGCCCGCTATGGCCGCCTCGACATCGCCTTCAACAACGCCGGCACGCTCGGCGAGCTGGGGCCAAGCACCGGCGTCAGCGAGTCGGGCTGGCAGCAGGCGATCGACGTCAATCTCACCGGCTCGTTCCTTTCGGCCAAGCACCAGCTGGCGCAGATGGAAAAAGACGGCGGCGGCTCGATCGTGTTCACCTCAACCTTCGTCGGCTACTCGTTCTCGTTCCCCGGCGTGGCCGCGTATGCCGCCAGCAAGGCCGGCCTGATCGGCCTCACCCAGGCCCTTGCTGCCGAGTTCGGACCGCGCGGCATCCGGGTCAACGCCGTGTTGCCGGGCGCCGTGGAAACCGAGATGTACCTGGAAATGAACGACACGCCCGAATCACAGGAAACGCTGCGCAGGATGCACGCACTGCAGCGCGTGGCGACGCCGGATGAACTGGCGAAGGCCGTGCTGTTCTACGCTTCGGACGACGCCTCGTTCATCACCGGCACCGCATCGCTCGTCGACGGTGGGGCTTCTATCAGCCGGCTTTGAGTGATGTACCGGCGCGTCGGGTGACTTTTGCGCCAGTCTGCGGGTATAAGCAGATCACCCTTACCGCCAGCGCAACAATGGACATCACGCTCGACGAGATCCAGAACTTCATCGCCGTGGTCGATACCGGTTCGATCACCAGTGCGGCGACGCAGCTGGACCAGACCGTGTCGGCGGCGAGCCGGACGCTGGGGCGACTCGAGCAGAAGCTGAAGACCACCCTGCTCCGCCGTACGACACGCCGGATCGAGCTGACCGACGAAGGCGAAGCCTTCCTCGAACGGGCGCGCGAGATCGTCGCCGCCGTGGAGGGGGCCGAGGAAGCCATGGCGACGCGGCGTGCACGTCCGGCCGGGCGGCTCCGCGTCGACGCGGCCATGCCGTTCATGCTCCACGTGGTCGCGCCGCTGGTGGCGGGTTACCGCGAGCAGTATCCCGACGTCGAGCTGGAACTGCATACCAGCGAAGGCTATATCGACCTGCTCGAACGGCGCACCGACGTCGCGTTGCGTATCGGGCGCCTGAAGGACTCGACCCTGCACGCACGACCCATCGGCAGCAGCCAGGTGCGCGTGCTCGCGAGCCCTGCTTACCTCGAACGGCGCGGCACGCCACGCAAGGTGGCCGACCTGCAGGGACACAGCCTGCTCGGCTTCACCGAGCCCGACCTGCTCAACGAATGGCCGCTGCGCGATGCACGACGCCAGCCGCTGCATATCAAGCCGACCATCTCCACGTCGAGCGGCGAAACACTGCGCCACCTTGCACTGGGCGGTAACGGCATCGTCTGCCTGTCGGATTTCATGACCTGGCAGGATCGCCAGGCCGGCACGCTGGTGGAAGTGCTTGCGCGGCAGGTGGTCGAACACCGGCAGCCGATCAACGCGGTCTACTACCGAAACACCGCGATCTCCGCACGCATCGCATCGTTCGTGAATTACCTCGCCGATGCGATAGGCGAAAACGGCTTCGATCGCTGAACGAACGATTGATAAGCGCGGAAGCGTGAACGCGTTCGCATTTCCGGTGCATCGCGTGCACCTCTGCCGTCATCGAACGCGGCAAGAATGGCGAGGCTCGCGAACAGGGGATCCCATCGTGAAGTGGGGAAACAAAACATGTTCAAACGCCATGCGCGCGCCTTCTGCGCCGTCGTCGCCTTCGTGTTCGCCGGCTCGGCATTCGCTTCGGAGACGTCCTGCCCTCAGTTCTTCCAGGGATCCGAAGCGCCCGACCTCGTCGACAGCTCGCTAGCCGAGCGCACCACCACGCTGTGTTTCAACGCGTATTCGCTGATCGCCTCGGGCGTCACCAAGGGTCCGCTGTGGGCCGCCGAGCACCTCACCACGGAACAGATCGAAGACGCGCAGAATACGCCGCGCAAGGACGCCTTCCACGCCGAGACCGGGATCCCCGAAGCGGATCGTTCGGAACTCGCCGACTACAAGGGCAGTGGCTTCGACCGTGGCCACATGACGCCGAGCGGCGACGAACCGAATGCCACCGCGCAACGCGATAGCTTTTCGCTGGCCAACATGGTGCCGCAGAACCACACGCTGAACACCGGCAAGTGGGAGCGCATCGAAACCAGCCTGCGCAACATGGTGCTCGCCGACGGCGACATCTACGTCGTCACCGGCCCCGGTTTCGATGGCGCCACGCCCGACACCATCGGTGACGACGCGGTCATCGTGCCGAACTACACGTGGAAAGCCGTCTACGACGCGAAGGCGGGTGGCGCGGCGGCGTGGCGTTGCACCAACGTCGACGCGACCGTGTGCACGGTGGTGTCGATCGACGACATCAGCGACGAGACCGGCATCGATCCATTCCCCGGCCTCAGCAGCAGCATCAAGTCGAATCCGATCTCGCTGCCGCTACCCAACTGACACCGCGTGCGCGTCCTACGGGGCGCGCTCCGGCGGCCTGGCGTCGATCACTTCGAGTTGCGGCCCCGTCGTCGACGGCAGGATCCTTTCGTCGGTGGCGAGCAGCACGTCGCCGGGCTTCAGCTCCGGCAGGATCTTCGCCATGAACTCGCGTGGCACGGCGACGCGGTCGACCAGCGCCTCGTCGACGACCTTGCCCGCTTCCTCGCCGTGGCCGGGGATGCCGATCGTGATCCAGTTCGGCATCTGCAGCCCTTCGCGCGTCGCCGCCGGCGCCATGTAGCCCGCGGCCACGATGTAGGCATGGGTGCCGACGAGCGGATTGGTGACCTCGACCTTGCTCCGGCCGATTTCGATGCCGTTGCGGAAGACGATGACGCGCTGGTCGGGCACGCTGAGCACCATGGAGATGGGACCGGTCGGCGAGGCGTCCGGATTCCAGCTGTACATGTCGCCGTTCATCAGCGGCGCAACGGTGAGATCGCGGCCGTTGCGTGGGTCGATCGGGATCACGGCGGTGGGATGGACCACGGTGACCGGCGCCGTGCCCTCTTCAGCGACGACCACGGTCATGCCCATGTTGGTGGAGTCGAACAGCAGCCGCGCGAATTCCGTGGGCATGTGCACGCAGCCGTGCGATTCCGGATACCCCGGCAGGCCACCCGCGTGCAGCGCCACGCCATCCCAGGTCAGCCGTTCCTGGTAAGGCATCGGCGCCGCGTTGTACTTGTTCGATTTGTGGTTCTTGTCCTTCTGCAGGATCGTGAAGACACCGGTCGGCGTCTCGTATCCCTTCTTGCCGGTGCTCACCGTGGTGACGCCGATGAGGATGCCGTTGCGATACGCATAGGCGCGCTGTTCGGTCAGGCTGACGATCACCGCCATCGGGCCGGGCGAGGTCGCACGGCCGCCCCAGATCCACTCACCCGCCTTCAACGCGGACGGCGGCGTATCCGCCGGGCTGGATTGCTTCGCGCCCCACGTGGGCACCGCGGCGCTGGCCGGCATGGCCAGGACGATCAGCAAGGCGAAGGCGGCAAGCAGGCGGGTCATGCGCGGGTTCCAGGCATCCGTTGGCGAGAGGGTAAACAATCGCGGGCAGTGGCGCTGCTAGCCGAAGGTATGCCCGCTGGCTGGCGCGACCTCCGTGGCCGCAGCCGCGAGGGCGGCGGGGCGATGCCCGGCTTCGCCGGTGAGGATGCTGAGCATGGCCTGGCGCGCACCGGGCGCGCGGCCCAGCGGACCGAACACGAGGTCACGGCACCAGCCCAACGCGGTGTGGTCGGACTGGAACACCGGGGTCAGCCAGCGGCTCATCCGCTGGTACAGCCGCACGTGGGCATGCCGGCTGCGTCGGTAAGCCGCCAGCGCGTCGTCCAGCACCGGGTGTGCCGCGAGCGCATCCGCGAGCGCCGCGGCATCGAGCAGGGCCATGTTCACGCCCTGCCCCAACTGCGGGCTCATGGCGTGCGCCGCGTCGCCGATCACCACCATGCGCGCATGGTGCGGGGCGCGGAGCAGCACGTCGCGATACCGCGCGTGGTTGAGTTGCGCGGCGCTCGTCACGTGTTCGAGGCACGGCGACACCTCCGGCCAGATCCGCTGCACGCCCGCCTTCATGGCGGCCACGCCGGCGTCGTCGAAGCGATCCACCTCGCTGCCGGGCAGGCTCCAGTAGAAGGTTACCCAGCGCCCGTCGTGGCCGGGCCGCGTGCCCACGGGCAACATGCCGATCATCGACCGGGTGCCTGCATAGCGCTGCCGCAGCACCGTCGGTGTCGGCCAGTCGTCCACGCGTAGCAGGCACCAGATCGCCCCCCAGGCGTACATGGATGCGCGACGGACCTGGCCCGCGCAGTGTGGCCGCAGGCTGGAGTGCACGCCGTCAGCAGCGACGACGAGGTCGAACGGACCGTGCTCGCCGCCCTGGTCGTCGCGCAGCAGGTGGGTCGCCGGATCGTAGGCGTCGATGCGCACGCCGGTACGCACCGATGCCGCCCCGGGCCACGCATCGCGAAGCAATTCGAACAGGGCGCCACGGGTCATGCCCAGGCCGAAACAGCCCTCCCGGCGGTCGCGGTAGCGCATCGCCATGACATCCCGACCGCCCGGCGTGCAGCCGTGCAGTTCGTCGATCCGCTGGCCCAGCGCCAGCGCCCGGTCCGCCAGGCCGAGCCGTCCAAGCACGCCAAGGCCCGTGGGCTGGAGCAGGAATCCCGCGCCGACCGGCCCCAGCGACGGGCTCTTCTCGAAAACGGTAACCTCATGGCCTTGTGCGGCGAGCAGGATCGCACTGGCCTGCCCGGCCGTTCCATAGCCTGTAATCGCGATCTTCATGGCGCCTCCGTGTCGCGCCGAGCATACCAAGCCGGTTTGTCGAAAACCCCCTGGCTGGATCGACGCAGGGTTAGAAGCCCGCTCCATTGCGAGGAACCGTCCATGACGCTGAAGCTTTATGCCCACCCGTTCTCGTCGTACTGCCAGAAGGCGCTGATCGCCCTGTACGAAAACGGCACGCCGTTCGAATGGCGGATGCTGTCGCCGGAGCATCCCGAGATCTACGCCGAGTTCGCCGAGCTGTGGCCGCTGAAGCGCTTCCCCGTGCTGGTCGACGGCAAGCGCGTGGTCACCGAGGCCAGCACCATCATCGAATACCTGCAGCTCTACCATCCCGGCCCCGCACCGATGCTGCCCGACGACGCGAAGGCGGCACTGGACGTACGCAACCTCGATCGTTTCTTCGACAACTACATCTCTACCCCGCTGCAGGCGATCGTTGCCGATGCCATGCGTGCGCCGCACCAGCACGATCCCACCGGCGTCGCCCACGCACGCTGCGTGCTCGACCACGCCTATGCGTGGCTGGATCGACACATGGAAGGCCGCAGCTGGGCCGTCGACAATCGCTTCAGCCTCGCTGACTGTGGCGCGGCGCCGTCGCTGTTTTACGCGGACTGGGCCCATCCGCTCGACCAAGGCTTCGTCCACGTCCATGCATACCGCCAGCGGCTGCTGGCGCGACCCTCGTTTGCCCGGGCCGTCGACGAAGCCCGCCCCTATCGCGCGCTGTTCCCCCTCGGCGCGCCCGATCGCGATTGACGGAGCACACCATGAACGCAGACACCCTGGTTCCGGCCTCGATCCTTGCCTCGCGCAGCGCCATGCGCATGCCCAACGAAAGCGCCGCATACCGCGCCGCGCGCACGGCGTTGCTGGCCGAGGAGATCGAGCTGCGCCGGCAGATCGAACGCGTTGCCGCGCTACGCCGCGCGCTGCCGCCTGGCGGCGAAGTCGGCGGCGACTACCGCTTCGCCGGCGCAGGGGGCCCGCTCGACGTCGCCGCGCTGTTCGGCGACAAGCCGACGCTGGTGACCTATAGCTGGATGTTCGGCCCGGAGCGCGATCGTCCGTGCCCGATGTGCTCGGCCCTGCTCGCCTCGTGGGATGGCGAAGCCCGCGACATCGAGCAGAACGTGGCGCTGGTGGTCGTCTCGCGTTCGCCATGGGAGCGCATGCAGGCCTTCGCCCGCGAACGTGGCTGGCAGCACCTGCGCTTCGTCACCGACACCAACGGGGCCTTCAGCCGCGACTACTTCGCGCTGGACGCCGAAGGCAACGACATCCCCGCGTTCAACGTATTTACCCGTCGCGACGGCACGATCCGCCACTTCTGGGCCGGCGAGATGGATGCGGCGACCGCCGACCCGGGGCAGGATCCGCGCGGCGCCCCGGACCTGATGCCGCTGTGGACCGTGCTCGACTGCACGCCGGAAGGGCGCCGCCCGGACTGGTATCCGAAGCTGGACTACCGAACTGGACAAAACGTCTCGCCACTTCGATGATCCGGGGCATGGCCGATCCCCTTGCCCCGTTCATCCCCGTCGCCGATGCCGTCGCCGCCCTGCTCAAGCCGCACGCCGAGGTCGTGATCCACGACCTGGCCAGCGGCACGATCCGGCACATCGCCAACCGGCTCTCGCGGCGCGCGCCCGGCGACGACTCGCTCAACGACATCGGTGAGCCGCCCGCCGCCGCGGAAAGCGTCATCGGCCCCTACCCGAAGACCAACGTCGACGGGCGTGCCCTGAAGTCGGTGACCGCCGTGCTGCGCGACGGCCGCGGCCGCGCCACCGGCCTGATGTGCATCAACCTGGATGTGTCGATGTTCGCGTCGATGCAGGGCGTGCTGAAGGATTTCCTGCGCTTCGGCGACGAAGCCCCGCGCCCCGCGGCGCTGTTCCGCGAAGACTGGCGCGAAGACGTGAACGAGCAGGTCGGCCAGTTCCTCGGCGAACGCGGGATCAGCCTGGGCATGCTCGACGTCGCCGAACGCGAAGCGCTCGTGCGTGCCCTGGCCGATCGCGGGCTATTCGACATCCGGCACGCCGCGAACTACATCGCCCAGGTGCTCGGCGTGTCGCGCGCCACCCTCTATAAGACGCTGAAGGCCGCACGCGGCGAGCGCGCATAAAAAAACCCGCACCTGGGGCGCGGGTCAATTGGGGAGATCTGGCGAAATCGTAACTGGCATGTTCGCCGCCGGAAGTGACGGTGTTCTTTGCTCCGCACTCTCTTCCGGACTTGTGGGCGGCTAGCCATCCATGGCCAGCCGTCCGGTGGTGCTAACCGACTTAGAAGTCGTACGTCATGCCGAAGCGGACGTAACGCGGCTGGCTGCGGTACAGCGCGCTGTCGTAACGCGACAGGCGTGCATCGGAAGCGCCGTAGTAGGCGTAAGCCGTGGTGACTTCGGTCTTGTTGGTGACGTTGTAGACCATCACGTTGAACGCGAGCTTGTGGTCGGCAAAGGCCGGACGGTACTCGGCGTTCAGGCTGAGGATCTTCTGCCACGGGTAACGGTACGTGCCCGGGGGCGACGGCTGGCCACCGCACCAGTGGTAATACGGACCAGCGTAAGCCGGCGAGGTTTCGTCCGGACCGTAGTAGCCAAGGCAGCTACGCGGCTTGCCCGAGGCAACGCTGAGCACCGCGCCAACCAGGAATTCCGGGTTGATCTGGTACGAACCGTACAGCTTCAGCACGTGCTTCTGGTCGTTCGACTGCGCGCCGTTGGCGTAGCTCATCAGCGAAGCGAAGTCCCAGTCCTGCGTGGCCGAGATGTCGTCCTGGCCGATGTCCGACTTGACCTGGCCTTCCGAGTTGCCGTAGCTGCGGCTGAAGGTGTACAGCGCCTTCGCCTGCCACTTGCCATCGAACGGATGCTCGAGGCTCAGGTCGAGGCCGTAGTACTTACGCTTCAGCTTCGAGAAGCCGAAATCCTTGTTGGTGACCGGCACGTCGTAGTAGCCGCCGTTGCCGTCAGGGATCTTGAACGTGTTGGCACGACCCGGGTTGAACAGGTAGCCGCCCTGGATGTCGTCGATGGTGACGTTGTAACCGAGCGACTGCGCCTTGTTCAGGATGGTGTCCTGATCGGCCACGTCGTCGATCGCGTTACGCAGCTTGCGCCACGTCAGCTTCGCACCGGCAACCCAGTCCGGGTTCAGTTCGGTCTGGAAGCCGAGGATGGCTTCGTCCTGGAACTCCGACTTCAGGTTGCTGGACGCAGCCGTCTTCGGATCGCGCGGCTGGCCGTACTCGGCGTTGCTCGAGACCGGGCCACCGGTGGAGGTAGCGATCTGGGTCAGGCCGGTCGGGTTGCCCTGGCCGTCGATACCCGAGTACGTGAAGTACTCATTGGTGTACAGCGAGGAACCTGCCGAACGCAGCGCGACCGAGGCCGGCAGCGCGAGGTAGTAACGACCGACGTTGGCGAAGATCTTCGTCGACGAGTCGCCGTTCACGTCCCAGGTAGCACCGATGCGCGGCGCCCACTGCGGGCTGGTCAGCTTGAGGTAAGCGACGCCGTCCGGGTTGTAGTTGGTGAACTGGTCGTTGCGCAGGCCGAGCTTCACCAGCCAGCGATCGGTCACCTGCCAGGTGTCCTCGATGTACTGGGCGCGCTGCTTCACGCGGACCGAAGCGGCGGTCTTGTAGATCTGCTGGTTGACGACGTAGCCACCAGCGCCGTTGGCGTACTTGTTCGGCGCGTCGACGAAGACCGTGCCGTTGTCCAGGATCGGCGTACCCGGGGCGACCTGCGAGTAGATCCACTCGTAGCCCGGGCCCGACGTGGTGTCGCCGTCATCGACGTCATGCACGTCCTGGTTATCGATACCGGCGGTGATCGTGTGATCGCCGATGTGGTACGACACGTCGAAGCGCAGGTTGCGGTTGGTCGACTTGTGCTTCGGATCGGTGAACGTGGCGACGGTCTGCGAGTTACCGATGTTCTGGCCGATGGCCGGGTTCTGCTGGTCACGGCCAGCAATGAACGGCAGGGTCGGGTCGTAACCCGGGATCTGCGAGAAGTAGGTCGACTTCAGCTTGCCGTACAGGGCGGTGATCGTGAGGTCATCGGTGATGTAACCGGTGTACTTCAGGACGCCCAGGTCGCCGGAGTTCTTCAGCGAGGTGTCGCTGCTGTTGTAGTCGCCGGTCTGGCGATTCGCGTAGTCGAAGTTGTACAGGTTACCGGCGTACTGGTCCTTGCTCGACGCGAAGGTCGCTTCAAGGTGGTGGTTGTCGGTGATGTTCCAGTCCAGCTTGCCGTAGTAGCGCGGGTCGCGGTAGCTGTACTTGGTGTTGTACGGCAGCGTGACGGCGCCGACGCTGTCGCCCTGGGTCTTTTCATACTCAGCGGCGATGAAGAAGAACAGCTTGTCCTTGATCAGCGGACCGGACGCGTAGGCGCTGGTGGTGGCAACCCACGACTTGTTGTCGCTGAACTGGCGGTAGATCTTGCCGGCGTTCGGACCCTGGGTGTAGTAGGTGTCCTTCGGGTCGCCCTTCAGCGAACGCGGGGTGTAGAGCACCTGCGCGCCGAAATGCCACTCGTTGGTGCCCTGCTTGCCGATCTGGTTGAGCACGCCACCGTCGGAACGGCCGTAGGCAGCGCCGTAGCCGCCGGTCAGCACTTCCTGCTGCTCGATGACGTTGTACGGCAGCGTGATGCCACCGAAGCCGCTGACCGGGTCGGTCGTGTTGAAGCCGTTGATGTAGTACGCGTTCTCGGTCACGGACGAACCGCTGAACGAGACCAGCGCGTTACGCGTCGGGCCGGCGAAGTACGAGCTACCCGGGACGACGCCCGGCGCCAGCAGCGCGATGGCTTCGGCGGTGCGGCCTAGCGGGTACTTGGCGAGTTCCTGCGAGGTAACGACGGTGCGGGCGTCGACGCTCGAGACGTCGATGGCGGGCAGCGTGTTGGCCGAAACGGTGACGCTCTGCAGGTTCTGCGCTTCGCCAGCGGCGGCGGCGACGAACGAGACATCGATACCGCGACCGACGACCACGTTGACGTTATCGCGCGAATCGACGACGGCACCGTCCTTCAGCAGCGAAACCTTGTACTTACCGATCGGCAGTTCCGGCAGCGTGTAGCGGCCGCTGGCGTCGACGCCCACTTCGCGCGACTGGCCGGTGTTGCTCTCGATGCGGATCGACTCACCGGCGGCAGCCGGAGCCTGGCCGTAGATCGTACCGGTGGTCGACTGTGCGAAAACCGCGGCCGACGGCAGCGCCAGCGCGGTCGCGATCGCGACATGGAGCAAAGAACGGCTTACCACGGCCGCGGAGCGCGGCCGAATCGATGAAAACATGCAATGTCCCCCAGAAAAAGAATGCGGCAAGCGCCACACCAGAAAAAAAATCGCCGGCGGACTCCCTCCCTCAGGAGTGTCGCCGTCACTACAAGCAAGCCCTTGAAACGCGATCCGTGTCACATAGCCTGCACAACTTTGTAAACGGTTCGATAACAAACCGTCAACGCGCCCGGGCACGTTCTTGCGCCTTCGTACGTCCATACGCGACGGTTTCGTACGCTGGGGAAGTACGAAATCGCGACCGGGCCTGCGAAGCATTCCGATTGACAGGGGGGCGGCACGCTGCGAAAAAAGGGTTGCGTAGGGCGAGAAGCGACGCGGCTTCGACAAGGGGAAATGGCCTAGTAAAGCCATTTGAAGGGCACTGGCAGGCTGGCCATGCATGATGATGGCCAGGCCCGGGCGATGGCTCGGGGTGGTTGGATAGGGGGTTCGACCCGTGGTTCGTACGAAAGACGTAGAAAAAGACGGTAAGAATTTTTCTTACCCGGCGACGCCCGATGCCGAAAACGCGAACGCGCTGGCCGCAAGGGTTCGCGAGCTTCGCAAAGCCAGGGGCCATTCCCTGCAGGAAGTGGCGGATGCGCTGGGCTTGTCCAAGTCGCACGTCCACCAGCTGGAGAAGGGCACCAGCGCCAATCCGTCGTATGCGGTGCTGCGGGCGCTGTCGATGTACTTCGACGTCTCGATCGGCGCGCTGGTGGGCGAAGCGGCGCCGGACGAGAGCGACGAGATCCGCCTGCTGGTGCGCTGGTTCCGCGAGGCCACCCCGCGCGACCGTGGCGCGGTGATGGCCCTGCTGCGCTACCAGCGGACGGCCGCCGCGCGCTAGGCGCCGGCGCCTGCCCTGCTTCGATCGGGGGCTGCGATCAGGCTGCTTCGATCAGGCGGCTTCGAGCGAGAAGTACGCGACTTCGCTGCGCAGGATCTCGGCGCTCTCCTGCATGGCCCGGCTTGCCGATGCGGCCTGTTCGACCAGCGACGCGTTCTCGCGCGTCGTCGCGTCGATCACCACGATCGCGCCGTTCGCCTGCTCGATGCCCTGGGCCTGGCCCTGGGTCGCCGCCATGACGTCGGCAACCAGGCCCGACAGCGCATTGACCCGCTCGCCGATGCCGGCAAGCACGGCGCCCGCGCGATCGACCGACTGCACACCCGCCTGCACGGCTTCGTCGCTGGAGGCGATCAAGCCGCGGATGTCGCGCGCGGCCGTACCGCAGCGGCGAGCGAGTTCGCGCACCTCGTGCGCCACGACGGCGAAGCCACGGCCATGTTCACCGGCGCGTGCCGCTTCCACCGCCGCGTTCAGCGCCAGCAGGTTGGTCTGGAACGCCACCTGGTCAACCAGGTCGAGTACTTCATTCATGCGTTCGCTGGTGCGCTGGATTTCGCGCATGTTGCCGACGGCGTCCATCGCCACGCGCTGGCCCTCGTCGGTCATCCCGCGCGCTTCGACCACGGCACGATGCGCCGCGGTGGCATGGCCAAGGCCACCCTTCGCAGCATTCGCCATCGCACGGATCGACGACGAGGTGTGTTCGAGATGTTCGGCCTGGGTGCGCGTGCGGTCGTTTAGGGCATCGTTGCCGCGCGCGATGTGATTCGCCGCGTGCGCCACGTGGTCCGCGCGGTCACGCACCTGCACCACCACGTTGCCCAGCTGCGCGTCCATCGCCGCCAGCGACGTGAGCAGTTCACCGATCTCGTCGTCGCGGCCGACCTCGATGCGTGCGCCCAGCGTGCCGCGTGCGATGTTGGCCGCGACCTCGGAGGCCTGGCGCAGGCGACGGTGCAGCGAGCGGATGATCGCCACGTCCATCACGCTCGCCAGCAACAAGGCGACGCCGAGCAGGATGGCGGAGAAGATCCCGCCCTGGCGCACGGCCGCCTGCTGCGCTTCGGCTTCTTCCTTGCCGCCGGCGAGGGCGAGCTGGAACAGGTTGGAGAAGTCGCTCTTCAGCGGGCCGACTGCCGACTGCACGTCATTGGACAGCTGCAGTTGGGCGAGGTCGTACTGTTCGGCCTTGAGCAGCTCCAGCACGGCGTCAATGGCCTCGTCGGCAGCCTTGCGATGGACCGCGGCCAGCGCGACGAGCTTCTGCTGTTGCACGCCGAGGCCACTGGCGGACAGCGACTTCCATTGCTTGTCGATGTCGCTGCGGTTCGCGCCGATCGCGGTCACCGCGTCATCGGTGGCGGAGGGCAGGCGCATCAGCGTGGCGTGCACCAGCGCATCGAGCAGGTCGTTGTAGTCGTTCTGGATGTGCCCGACGTCGGCAACGGGGGCGAGCGTCTCGCCGACCACCGACTGTAGCCGTCCGTTGGCCTGGCGTAGCTGCACGCCGCCCACGATCCACAGGGCGAGCAGCAGCAGGATGGTGCCGGCAAGGCGGAGGGTGAGGCGGGCGCGCAGGGTCAGCGTCGGTACAACGATTCGAGGGATGCGCATGGGAGGCTCGGGGGTGGGGAACGCCCCACTGATCGGCCGCATTTTCGGCAACTTTAGCCCGAATGTCGAAGATTACTGTTTTATTTCAGACACTTGAATATGTCGTGACGCAAGGATCCCGTCGTCGTCCTGCCAGGCGACCGCATGCGTCCCGATGCCCGCGTTCTTGGCCACCCGCTTGGCCGATGCCGCGAGGCTGGCCACGACTTCGGCATCGGCGGGGAACGCGTCGGTGAAACAGGCGATGCCCACGGCCACGGTCGTGATCGGGAAGAAGCGGCGGTTGCCGTGGCGGTCTTCGCTGTCGATGCCACCGCGTTGCCGGTCGACCTCGTCGAACAGGTTGCCGGCCATGGCGTTGAAGCGCTGGCGCATCTCTTCGCAACGGCCCTGCCAGTCCATGCCCTGGAACACCACCATGAAATCGTCGCCGCCGATGTGGCCGACGAAGTCCGCGTCGTGGCGCAGGGCGCCGGTGAGCACGCTGGCCAACAGGCGGATCATCTCGTCGCCGCGAAAGTATCCGTACTGGTCGTTGAAGGGCTTGAAGTTGTCGAGGTCGAAATACGCCGCGGCAAACGGGCGGGCCGCACGCAGCAGGCGCTCGATGTGTTCGGTCACCGGCAGGTTGCCCGGCAGGAAGGTCAGCGGGTTGGCGTAGCGCGCGGCCTCCACGCGGATCTCGGTCACGCGCCGCACCAGCGATTCGCCCGTGCCCAGGCCGATGTAATGGCCGGCGGAGGTGATGATGAAACCGTCGCTGAGGTAGCGCTGGTCTTCGCCGCGCAGGATGTCGGCCATGCCCTGCAGGGGCATCTCTTCGTCGCACAGCAGCGGATCGGCGTGCATGAAGCTGGTGCAGGCCTTGCGTCCGAACAGCTCGCGCGCGAAGGGCTGGGCCATGCGTTCGGTGAAGGTGCGCCGGTTGACGATGCCGACGGGCACGCCGTCGTCCACCACCGCCACGGCATGCAGGCGCGGGTGCGCGGCGAACACCTCGGCGATGTCGTCGTTGCTCTGCCGCGGCGCCACGGCGGGCGCCTCGATCAACATGTGGCCCGCGGTCAACAGGCGCGCGGCGACGGGGCCGCTCGGTCGCGGCGGCACCGGTACCACGGTGCGTCGCAGGGCGGCCGCGACGTGGGCGGGAATGTCGGCCGATGGCGTGCTCGAAGGGCGGGCGATGAGGAAGCCCTGAGCGTAGGGAATGCCGAGCTCGCGCAGCATGCGCAGGTCGGCTTCGTCCTCCACGCCCTCGCCGACGAGATCGGCACCGAGCGTCTCTGCCACCGAACACAGGGCGCGGACGATCGCCAGGCGTTCCGCGCTGCTGGCGAGGCCGTTGATCAGGTAACGATCGATCTTGACGACCTCGGGGTGGATCTCGTTCCACATCTCGAAGTTAGAGTGGCCGTTGCCGAAGTCATCCAGCGCGACGCGCACGCCGCGGGCACGCAGGTAGCCCAGGGCGTGCGCCAGCTTGGCGGCGTTTTCGACGATGTCGCGTTCGGTCAGCTCGATGGTGACCCGGCCAAGGTCGAGGCCGGGCACCGACAGGGCGGCGATGACATCCTCGGCGGCGACGCCCTCGTGCATCACCGCCTGCGCGCTGAGGTTCACCAGCAGGCGCCCGGGCAGGCCCAAAGCGACGAAGCCCTCGGCGACACGGCGTGCCGCCACCAGTTCGAATTCGCCCAGGCGGCCGCGCGCGCGAGCCAGGTCGAGCAGGTCGGTCGGGGTGAGCGCGAGATGGGGCAACGCGCAACGGATCAGGCCTTCGTGCGCCACCACCTCGCCGTCGGTGACACGGATGACCGGCTGGAACACGGCCGAGAGCGAGGCGCCGGAGAGCGCCTGTTCGATCGGCGACGGCTCGCGGCCGGCGGGGGCATGGGAGGTGGGCATGGGGGATGGCCGGTGGTCTGCCACCGGTATCGGCAGCCTGCCCCATTTACTTAAATAAATCGTTTTAAATCAATTATTTCTGATTTGTGACAGGCATGGCGTCGGCGGCATCGACGGCGAGCGGGTCGACGTTCCATGCCTCGACCGAGAACACGCCGTCGCGCACCTGCAGGGGTGCGAAGCCGCAGTTGCCGTGATGGTAGGCCGCGTAGTCGCTGCTTTCTTTCAGCGCTCCCAGCATGCCGCGCAGGCTGTGGCCGTGGCTGATCACCGCGACGTTGCGATAGGGCAACGACAGGCAATCGTGCAGGGCCGCCAGCATCCGCGCGCCCACCTCGCGCAACGATTCGGAGCCGGGCGCGGTGACGTCGGGGTCGATGCCGCGAACGATCGCGGTCCAGGTCTCATCGAGGGGGATTTCGCCGAATTGGCGCCCTTCCAGATGACCGAAGGCGCGCTCGACCAGCCGGGCATCCACCGACACCGTGCAACCGACGATGCCGGCGACGATCTCCGCGGTGTGCATGGCCCGGCCCAGCGTCGACGAGACGACGTGCTCGACGCCGCGCGCCGCGAGTGCGCGGCCCAGTGCCGCGGCCTGATCGATGCCCGCGGCCGTCAGCGGGCTGTCTTCCCGGCCCTGCGTCCGCCGTTCGCGGTTCCATTCGGTTTCGCCATGGCGGCAGACGATCAGGTGTTCGAGCATGGGGGGACGTGCCTTGCTGCGCGGGGGAACGCCCATGGTAATGCTCAGCGCAACTGGCTGTCCTTGCTGCCGCGACGGTTGTAACCGCTGTGGGTGGCTTCGTCGCGGTCGGCGGCTTCCTGGCAGGCCACGCACAGGCGCACGCCGGGGACGGCCTTGCGCCGCGCTTCGGGAATCGGCTTTTCGCACTCCTCGCAGCGCTCCAGGCTGGGACCCTTCGCCATGCGACTGCGTGCCCGCTTCACCGCGTCTTCCACGGTGGCGTCGATCTGGTCCTGTACGGCGGTATCGCCCGCCCATCCGGTCGCCATGGGCCACCTCCGGCCACGTTGCATCACCTCCCGATATGGGAGGCAATGCGCCATGTTTCAACGCGTTAGCTTATCGTGGCGTGAAGTCTGGCTCATCGTAGAGGGCGAATTCGGTGATGCCCGGCTGGCGGCCCTGCACCCACAGGCGCACCCGCGACGCGGTGGTCCGCGGCACTTCATGGAACTGATATGCGAGCGGGGTGCCGCCGCTGGCGAGATCGACCCATGCCCCGCCCTGCTCCGCCTGCACCTTGTAGGCGGTGATCCGGCTGGTGGCACCGTAGTCGGCGTCATGGACGGGCTCGACGATCGCCAGCGTGTTGAAGGCCACGGGCGCGTCGAAGCGCACTTCGATCCAGCCTTCGGCCTTGCCACGGTCGGCGAGCCAGTAGGTGCGGAAGTTGTCGTCGAAGGCGAGGTCGGGCCCGACCGCTTCGTCGCTTGCGCTGGCCCATGCCGGCTTGCCGGCCGCGAGGTCGGGCGTGGTGATCGTCACCTGACGTGCGATCGGCGCCACCGGGCCGGGCTTCCACAGCCGGCCGATCTCGGCGAGCCGGGCCACGGCGTTGTCGTCGAAGCGGCCGTCGCGGTTCGGCGCGACATTGAGGATCAGGTTGCAGTGGTTCGCGTTGAACGGCACCAGCCACTCGTCGACGATGGTCCGCGCCGCGGCGAGTTCGGAGGTCGGATAGGTGGACTTCCAGAACCAGTCGCTTTGCAGCGTGGTGCCGGACTGCGAGGGCACGGGACTGTCGGGCGGGATCTTCTGCCCGGCGTGTTGTTCGTATTGCTTGATGTCGGTGTAGTAGAGCGCCGTGCCCGGATAGCTGCCGGCGTTGTGGTCGGTGAGCAGGCAGTCGGGCTGCAGCGATTTGACCAGGTCGTAGATCTCGCGATAGGGCAACTCGGCGTACGAGATGCGCGACCACGATGCGTTCCACCCGTCGAGGATCAGCGCCGTCAGCGGTCCGTAGTGGGTCAGCAGCTCGGTGATCTGCGCCTTGATCAGCGCGATCTTCGCAGGAGTGACGGTGCGCGCGCGAATGTCCTGGCGCAGGTCGAGGATCGAGAAATACAGGCAGACCTTCAGCCCCGCCTTGCGGAAGGCATCCACGTACGCTCGCACCACGTCGCGTGGATACGACGACTGCATCACGTTCGCGCTACCGGTCTTCGTCGGCCACAGGCAGAAGCCATCGTGGTGCTTGGTGGTCAGGCACGCATAGCCCATGCCCGCCGACTTCGCCGCCTTCGCCCACTGCGCGGGATCGAGGTGCCGGGGATTGAACAACGTCGGCGACAGCGTGGGATCGCCCCATTCGCGCTCTTCGAACGTCGCCATGTTGAGGTGGATGAACATGCCGAAGCGCAGTTCGAGGAAGGCTTGCTGCAGGTCGCGCAGTTTCGCTGGATCCACCGCCACGCCACGTTGCATCTTTGGTGCCTGCGCGAAGGCGTTCGTCGCCGGCAACAGTCCCTTCCCCACGACGCTGGCAAGCGCCAGCGCTTTCGCGAATTCCCGACGATTCAACACCCTCTCCCCGCGATGGTATGACGCCCGACTTTCACCCGCCCCGCATCCCGCTGTCAACGCACCCCCGTGTTTCCAACGCATCCCCGCATGTCGACGCCCCCCGTAGGAGCGCGCCCGCGCGCGATGCTCTTACCCGCCTCTCTCAAACAAACCCCAACGCACCAAAATGCAACGGCGACGCATCCCTGAAATGCTCCACCAACAGGTTCACGAACGCCGACACCTTCGGCGCCACATGCCGCTGCGGTGCGTACAACGCCCACACTTCGATGTTGCGTCCTTCCACCGCGCCCCACGAGACCAGCGCACCGCTGGCGAGGTCGCGCGCGATCAGCGACGACGGCAGCATGCCTGCGCCGGTGCCCTCGAGCACCGCGTCGTGCACCATCGCCATCGACGACAGGCGCAGGATCGTCGTCGGCGTCACCGCGAGGCGCTTCTTCCCATCGATCAGTTGCCACGTGCCGCCTTCGGCGACCGCGGGCAGCACGATCGCAGGAAAGCTCGCACCTTGCTTCGGCTTCGCCAACGCCGGCACCGCGGCGACCACGTAGCGGTCGCGCAGGAAGCAACGCCCGGCCAGTTCGGTGGTCGGCTTCGGGTTCGCGCGCACGATCAGGTCGAAGCCTTCGGCCAGGGGATCGACGAAGCGATCGTCGGCGACGATCTCGACCTCCACCGCGGGATACGCCGCGGCGAAACGCGCGGCGAGCCGGCCAAGGCCACGCTGGGCGAACAACACGGGCACGCTGATCCGCAGGCGGCCGCGTGGCCCGCCGGCGCCGGCGGCAAGGTCCGCGGCCACCGCATCGATCCGGCCGAGCATGCCCGCGGTTTCGCCATGCAGCAGCGCGCCCTCTTCGGTGAGGCGGAACGGGCGGGCCCCGCGCTCGACCAGGCGAACGCCCAGCGTGTCTTCCAGCTCGCGCACCCGCCGCGACAGCGTCGCCTTGGGGCGCGCCGTCGCCCGGCTGGCGGCACCAAAGCCTCCGTGGGTGGCGACGGCGATGAAGTCGGTCAGGGCCAGCAGGTCCATGGGTGTTCCACCAGTGGGACGAGACGTCTCGTTTCAGTGGCTATCGTACCGCATCCGAGACGCTCATCCTTTGCCCATTCCCAACGCAAAGGAGTTTCGCCATGAGCATTCTCGTTATCGGTGCCACCGGCCAGGTCGGCTCGGCCGTCGTTGAACGCCTCGCCGCCGCCGGCGCCGATGTCCGCGCGATGACGCGCAACCCGGCGTCGTACCAGGGTCCCGCCGGCGTACGCGCCGTCGCTGGCGACGCCAACGACCCGGCCTCGCTGCGTGCCGCGCTGCAGGGGGTCGACACGCTGTTCCTGCTCAGCCCCGTCGCCGTCGAAGAACTCAACCAGGGCCTGACCGTCCTGACCCTGGCCCGCGACGCCGGTATCCAGCGCTTCGTCTACCTGTCGGTGCTCAACGCCGAGCACTTCACCGACGTGCCGCACTTCACGGTGAAGTACACGATCGAACGGATGATCGAGCAGTTCGACCTGCCCGCCACGGTGCTGCGTCCGTCCTACTTCATGCAGAACGACACGGCGCTGAAGGACGTCGCCGCCCAGCACGGCGTGTATCCGATGGCCCTGGGCGACGCTGGCATCGAGATGGTCGACATCCGCGACATCGCCGACGTGGCCACGGCCGCCCTGCTCCGCCGTGCCCGCGCCGCCGGCCCGCTGCCGCGCGAAGTGATCGAGATCACCGGGCCGGAGGCGATCACCGGTACCTCGGCCGCGGCGACCTGGGCGAACGAGCTGGGCCGCGACGTCGTCTACGGCGGCAGCGACCTGGACGCCGCTGAGGCGGCCATTGGCCAGAACCTGCCCGCCTGGCAGGCCTACGACCTGCGCCTGATGCTGGCCCGGTTCCACCGCGACGGCATGCGCGGCAAGCCAGCCGCACGCGGCACCCTGCGCACGCTGCTCGGCCGCGAGCCGCGGACCTACGCCGCCTTCGTCAAGGAAACCGCGGCGCGCTGAACTCAGGTCGCGGCGGCTTCCAGCGCCGCGATGTCGAGCCGGGTCATGTGCATCAAAGCCGCGACCGAGCCCGGGTTCTGCACCAGCCGTTCGATGTCCGCCGGCACGATCTGCCACGACAGGCCGTACCTGTCGTTGAGCCAGCCACAGGCCTGGGTGGCGGGATCGCCGCCGGCGGACAGCTCCTCCCAGTAATGGTCGATCTCTCGCTGGTCGTGGCAATGCACGACCAGCGAGAGCGCCTGGTTGAAGGTGAAGGTCGGGCCGCCGTTCAGCGCCGTGATCGGCTGGCCATCCAGTTCGAAGGCGACCGTCATCACCGAACCCGGCGGACGCCCCGAGGCCGCGGACACTTCCTCTGAGTAACGCGTCACCGAAGTGATCTTCGAGTTCGGGAAGATCGAGACATAGAACGCCGCGGCCTCCTCGGCCTGGGTATCGAACCAGAGGAAGGGCGTGATGCGGTGGAAGGTGGCGGCCATGGGCGGCTCCTGCGTGGGGGTCTACCTGGGCGTCGATCCGCCAGCGGCGTTTTCGACATCCCCGTCGCCGGCATCGCCATCGCGCTTGTGCTGGGGATCGCCGGAGCCGGTGGTCACGGGCTCCGTCGGGCCGGGTGGCTGGCCGTGGCTGGGGTCGCCCGACCCGGTGGTCGGATCGTCGTAGGTATCGCGAGGCGGCATGGCGGCGCTCCCTGGTGACGGGTCCCTGAGCAGACCACCGCGGGCGTCAACGCCCTGTCCACTGGCCTAGAACCAGAGACGGACGCCCGCCACCCAGCGCCGCTCGGTGATCCGCCGGCCCTGCTCGCGGGCGAGGTCGGCGGTGCCTGCCGTGAGGTGTTCCCACGCCACGCCGACATAGGGCGCGAACGAGCGGGTGAATTCATAGCGCAGGCGCAGGCCTCCCTCGAGCGAGGACAACCCGGCGCGCAGCGCACGGTTTTCATCATCCTTGCCGTAAGCATTGGCCTCGAGCTCGGGCTGCAGGATCAGCCGCTGGGTGATCCGTAGCTCGTACTCGGCGCGAACGCGTGCTGCCGTGCGGCCGGACTGGCCTACGTAGGCAGTGGCTTCCAGCTCGAACCAGTACGGTGCCAGTCCCTGCACGCCGAAGGCCGCCCACTGGCGTTTCGGCCCCTCGCCAAAGTCGCTGCGCACGCCCAGCTGGGTATCCCAGAAGGTCGCGATCGCATGGTTCCAGAACAGCTCCGCGTCGCCCTCGTGCGGCCGGCCGCCCTCGCGCTCGCCTTCGCTGCGGAACCACAGTTTGTCGGTGTCGTTGCCGTAGCCGCCTTCCACCTCCCAGGACTGGCCTTGGCCACCCTGCCCGGCGAAGCTTTCCAGCCGGTCGACCAGCAGCTGCGCGTTCGGTGCGGTGTCGTCCATGTCCATCATGTCCATGCCGTGCATCGACGACGGCGCCACGCCATCGGACCAGTCGGGGCTGCGCGCATCCGCAGGCGCGCTACCGCCCTGCATCGGACCCATCGTCATGTCGTGCATGTCGTGTCCGGAAGCCGGCGGCGGGTCGGCAGCGGCCGGCGCATCGTGATGCATGGCCGCATGGTCCATGCCCTGCATCTCCTGCGCCGTGGACGCCAGCGGAAGCAGGACGACGAGCGCCAGGATGTAGCGCCTCACGACACCACCACTTCGCGGAACATGCCCGCTTCCATGTGGTAGAGCATGTGGCAGTGGAACGCCCAGCGGCCGGGATTGTCGGCGTTCACCGCGTAACTCACCTGCTGCGCGGGCTGCACATTGACGGTGTGCTTGCGCACCTGGAACTCGCCATCCGCATTTTCCACTTCGCTCCACATGCCATGCAGGTGGATCGGGTGGTTCATCATCGTGTCGTTGACGAGGGTGACGCGCAGGCGTTCGCCCTTGCGGAAGTGCACGGGCTTCGCCTGCGAATACTTCAGCCCATCGAACGACCAGCTGAAACGCTCCATGTTGCCGGTGAGGTGCAGTTCGATCGTTCGCGAGGGCTCGCGGGTATCCAGGGCGCCGCCCACCGTGTGCAGGTCGGCGTAGGTCAGCACGCGATGCGTCCGCTCGCGCAGGCCCACGCCGGGATCGTCGAGATTCGTCCGCGGCATGTCGACGCGCATGTCGACGCTAGCACCGTATTCGCTGCGTGCATGGTTCGCCATCGCCATGCCTGCGCCATCGCCTGCGTCGTCGGCCATCGCGCCCATCATGTCGCGCATCGCCAGCCGTGGCCGCGGATCCAGCGCCGGCACGTCGGCCTGCATGCCGACCCGCGGCGCGAGGGTCGCACGGGCGTACCCGGAGCGGTCGATCGACTGCGCGAACAGGGTGTAGGCGCGGTCTTCGCCGGGCATGACGATCACGTCGTAGGTTTCGGCCGCCGACAGGCGGATCTCGTCGACGTCGACCGGCACCACGTCCTGCCCGTCGGCTGCGACCACCTGCATGCGCAGGCCGGGGATGCGCAGGTCGAAGATCGAATTCGACGAGCCATTGACCAGGCGCAGCCGCACGCGCTCGCCCGGCGTGAACTGGCCGGTCCAGTTGCCGGCCGGTGCCGTGCCGTTGACCAGGTAGGTATACGTCGCCGCGGAGACGTCGGCGAGGTCGGTGGGATTCATCCGCATCTGGTTCCACATGCGGCGCATGGCCACGGCGTCGTGGAAGCCTTTCGCGCGCGCATCGCGGAGGAAGTCGACCAGCGTCGGCTGGCCACGGTTGTAGATATCCGGGCGGGTGCGCAACTTCGCGTAGACCCGCTCGGGGTCTTCGTCGGTCCAGTCGCTGATGAGGATCACGTGCTCGCGATCCGCGGGATAGCGTTCGCCGCCGGCAGGTTCGACGACGATGGCGCCATAGAGGCCGGATTGTTCCTGGAAGCGACTGTGCGCGTGGTACCAGTACGTCCCGGCCTGTCGTGCCTGGAAACGATAGGTGAAGCTCGACCGCGCGGGGATGCCGTCGAAACTCAGCCCCGGCACGCCATCCTGGTCGGCCGGCACGACCAGGCCATGCCAGTGCAGCGAGGTCGCCGTGTCCATCCGGTTGTCGACCTGGATGCTCACCGCATCGCCCTCGCGCCAGCGCAGCGTGGAGCCCGGCACGCTGCCGTCCACGGTGACCGCGCGGCGCGCACGGCCGGTGAAGTCCACGCTGGCCTCGTGCACGGCAAGCCGCAGCGCCGGGCCCTGCAGGACAGCCGCACGGGGCATGTTGGCCTCCGCGCGTGCCGGGCGCACGACGCCGGTGGCAAGGCCCACGCCGGCCACGGCCAGGCCCTGGACGAAGCGGCGTCGCGAGCGGTCGAACGGGAGGGAGCGTGGGCCAGGCATGCCGTGCAGTGTTCCGGTAACGAGCGTGGCCGTCGAGGGTAGCGACGCCACGCCTCGCCCGACAACTCTGGATCAGGCTCCGCGCGGGCTGCACGGCCCGTTCACCGCGGCGCTCCAATGATCCGGGCATGAGCCTGCAGGACTACCGGAAGAAGCGAAACTTCGCCCGCACCCGCGAGCCCGCGCCCGAAGGCTCCAGCCGTGCGGGACGGGCGATCTTCGTGGTCCAGTTGCACCATGCCTCGCGCCGCCATTTCGACTTCCGCCTGCAGGTGGGCGACGTGTTGCGCAGCTGGGCCGTGCCGAAAGGCCCCAGCTACGATCCGAAGGTGAAGCGGCTCGCCGTGGAGGTCGAAGACCATCCGGTGTCGTACGCCGATTTCCAGGGCGAGATCGAAGAAGGCTATGGCAAGGGCCATGTCGATACGTTCGATCTTGGCGTATGGGCCACGCAGGGCGACGCGGAAGCGCAGCTGCAGAAGGGCCACCTCGCCTTCGAACTGTTCGGCGAACGGCTGAAGGGCGCATGGCATCTCGTGCGCAGCGGCAGGAAGGAACGCCAGCCGGCGTGGTTCCTGATCAAGGTCGACGACGCCTATGCCAGCGACGTCGAAGCCGACGACCTGATGGATGCCACCATGCGCAAGAGCACCCAGCGCGCCGCGAAGACTCCCGCCACCCGGGCGGCGGCGAAGAAGAGCACGGCGCGGAAGAAAGCAGCCCCGAAGACGCGGCGCGCGTCGCCGGCGGCGCTGGCAAAGGCGGCGGCCGCGCTCGATGGCGCGCGCAAGGGCAAGCCTGGCACGGCCTTTTTCGCCCCCCAGCTGGCCCGCCTGCGCGAAACACCGCCGCAGGGCGATGGCTGGCTGCATGAGGTGAAGTGGGATGGCTACCGGATGCTCGCCGGCGTGGCCGGCGGCAAGGTCGAACTGTGGTCGCGCAATGCGCTGCCGTGGAACGAGCGCTTGCCGGAGATCGTCCAGGCCGTCGAAGCGCTCGGGCTGGACAGTGCACGGCTCGACGGCGAACTGATCGCACTCGACGCGCAGGGTCGCAGCGACTTCAACGCCTTGCAGAAAACGCTGTCGGGCGAGGCGCAGGCGCCGCTGGTCTACATGCTGTTCGACCTGCCGTTCCTGCAGGGCTTCGACCTGTCGAAGGTCGCGCTCGTCGAACGCAAGGCGCTACTGGAGAAGCTGCTTGCGCATGCGCCCGGCCACCTCGGTTACAGCGGGCATAACCTCGGCGATGGCGACGCGGTGTTCGCGATGGC
Source organism: Bacillus sp. NP157 (assembly GCA_018889975.1). NCBI lineage: Bacteria > Bacillati > Bacillota > Bacilli > Caryophanales > Bacillaceae > Bacillus > Bacillus sp. NP157. The sequence continues at coordinate 4,000,171 of CP076546.1, read as the reverse complement.
CATGGAGCAGAAGCTCGAAGGGATCATCTCCAAGCGGGTGGATGGTGCCTATCACGGCGGCCGCAACGACGACTGGCAGAAGATCAAGCGACTGGAAAGCGACGAATTCGCCGTCGTCGGCTACACGCCGGCGAAGGGCTCGCGCCTCGCGTTCGGCTCGTTGCTGCTCGCCCGTCCGGGTGCGAAGGGACATTGGACGTACGTCGGCCGCGTGGGCACCGGCTTCACCGACGAGATGTTGCGTACGTTGAGCAAGACACTGGCGAAGGGCGGGGCGAAGACGCCGCCGGTCAGACTCGATGGCATCGATCCGATGCTGCGTGGCGCGCTGTGGGTCGAACCAACCGCGGTGGCCGAGGTGTACTTCCGTGGCATCGGTAACAAGCACTTGCTGCGCCAGCCGAGCCTGAAGGCACTGCGCGTGGACAAGGCACCGAAGGACCTCCGTGACAGTGATCGCGCGCCGGCACCGGCGCGCAAGCCTGCGGCGAAGGCCGCGAGGACGAAACCCATGGCTGGCGACACCATCACCATCACCCATCCTGACCGCGTGGTGTTCCCCGACGACGGCATCACCAAGCAGGACGTCGCCGACTACTACAAGGCCGTGATGCCCTGGTTCCTGCCGCCGATCGCCGACCGGCCGACGCCGCTGCTGCGCTGCCCGGGCGGCGTCGGCGAGCACTGCTTCTTCCAGAAGCACCTGATGTCCGGGCTGCACCACGTGGGCACGGCGAAGCTGAAGGAAGAAACCGGCGCACAGGCCGTGTACCTCTATCCGAAGGACGCCGACGGCGTGCTCGAGCTGGTCCAGTTCGGCGCCATCGAGTTCCATCCGTGGGGCTCGCACGTGAAGACCCCGGACAAGGCCGACCGGGTGATCTTCGACCTGGACCCGGGCGACAACGTGGCGTGGAAGCGTGTGGTCGACGCGGCGCGCATGGTCCGTGCCTTCCTCAGGCAGCTCGGCCTGGAGTCGTTCGTCCGCACCACCGGCGGCAAGGGCCTGCACGTGGTCGTGCCGCTGTCGCCCGCCGCCGGATGGGACACGGTGCGGACCTTCGCGCGTGGTTTCGCCGAAGCCATGGCCGAGGCGCACCCGCTGGAGTTCGTTGCCACCGCGACGAAGAAGGTGCGCGGCGGCAAGATCTACCTCGACTACCTGCGCAACGGGCGCGGAGCCACGGCGGTCGCCTCGTATTCGCTGCGCGCCCGCGCGGGGGCGCCGGTGGCCGTGCCGCTGCGCTGGGAAGACCTGGGCAAGCTCAGGTCCGGCGCCGACTTCACCATCCACAGCGTGCCCAAACGACTGGCCCGGCAGAAGAAAGACCCCTGGGAGGGCATCGACAGCCTGCGCCAGGACCTGGATGACGTGATCGAGCGGCTGGGCCTGTAAACTCGGGCATTCCGCCCCAGCCCTCCGAGCCCATGTTCGCTACGCTGCCCACCTTCCTGCGCGTCACGCTTGCCTGCCTGTTCCTGCTGGGCAACACGGTGCTGCACGTGACGCCGCTGCTCCTGTTGACCCTGGTCCGGCTTCTGCTGCCGGTGCGCCCATGGCGCGATGCGTGCGGCCTGGCGCTGGTGCACATCGCGGAAAGCTGGCTGAGCTTCAATGGCTGGCTGTGGGGCGCGTTCACCCGCACGCGCTGGACCGTGGAAGGCGTGGATGGGCTGTCCGTGCGCGAGAACTACCTGGTGGTGTGCAACCACCAGAGCTGGATCGACATCCCCGCGCTGCAGAAGATCTTCAACCGGCGCATCCCGTTCATGCGCTTCTTCCTGAAGAGCCAGCTGATCTGGGTGCCCTTGCTGGGGCCGGCATGGTGGGCGCTCGACTTCCCCTTCATGAAGCGCCATTCGCGCGAAGAGCTGGAGCGGCATCCGGAGCTGAAATCCAAGGATCGCGATGCCACCCGGCGCGCCTGTGCGAAGTTCCGCCACGTGCCCGTTGCGATCATGAACTTCACCGAAGGCACCCGGTTCACCCAGGCCAAGCATGACGCCCAGGGCTCGCCGTACCGCCACCTGCTGCGGCCGAAGGCGGGCGGCGTGGCCTTCGTCGTCGACGCGATGGGTGATGCGATCCGGCACATCCTCGACGTCACGATCGTCTACCCCGACGGGGCCGGCAGCATGATGGACATGATCGCCGGCCGGATCCGCGAGATCCGCATCCACGTGCGCCAGCTGCCGATCCTCGATGCCATGCGCGGCGACTACGAGAACGACAGCGCATATCGCGAGCGCTTCCAGGCCTGGATCAACGAGCTGTGGGCCGAGAAGGACGCGCGCATCGCGGCATCGCTGGCCACGCCGGCCTGACGAGCGCAGCGTCGGGCGTCGTGGCCAGACGCCGTCCCGCCCAGGCCAGCGCGCTTACTTGCGCGGCTGCCCCGTGGCCGCTTCTTCCTTGAGTTTCTCCTCAAGACGGTCGCGGCCCGCCTGCGCGTAGCTCGCGCAGGTTTCGCCTTCACCCTGCTCCGGATGCGGCGTCACGAGGATGTCGCAGGGCAGCGTCGCCACCCGGTCGAAGGTCTTGCGGTACGCCGCCACGTACGCGGGATGGTCGCTGTAGCGATACGTCGCCGACGAGAACGCGTAAAGGCTGTCGACATAGGCGATGTGTTTGCACACCGCGCCTTCGCAGGCATCCCAGGTCCACGCCGTGCCGCCCGGCGTATGGCCCGGCGTGATGTGCGCGGTGAGCTTCAGCGGGCCGACGGTGACGACGGTGCCGTCCGCGATGTCGCCCGTCGCATCGATCGCGGGATAGACGTCCTTGCCGTCGTTGACGTACTGCGGATCGTCCGGATCCTTGCCGCCCAGGCGCATGGCTTTGGCACCGGCCGGCGTCGCGCGCACGCTGGCGCCGCTGTCCTTCGCGATCCGTGCGATCGCACCGGCATGGTCGTGGTGTGCATGCGAGTTGAGGATGAGCCTGATGTCCTCCACGCGGAAGCCAAGCTTGCGGATGTTGGCTTCGATCAGCGGCGCGTTGCCGGTCCACGTCCCGTCGATCAGGATGTGGCCTTGCGGCGACGTGACAAGGATCGCCGACAAGCCCTTGCTGCCGACCTGGTAACTGTTCCCGTAGATCGCGTGCGGCGGGCTGGGTTCGCTCCACGCGGGCACCGGCGCGGTGGGCGCGTGGGCAAACGCGGGCAGGGCGGCTGACGCAAGAAGCAGGGGCAGGGTGCGGCGCATGGTCGGCGTTCCACGAAGGGGGACGCACAGGGTACGGGCAAGCCCGGCCACGAATGTGGCGTGGGGATGGCCGTCAGGCGTTGGAACGGCGACGCGTGCGCGCACGCCAGAACAGGAAGCCGGTGACCAGCAGGAAGCTCGGCAGCAAACCCGTGATCGTGGCGACGATGCGCCAGGCCAGGCCACCCACCGCGGCGGAATGGATCGGGAACAGCGCGTTCGACAGGCGGCCACCCGTCCCCAGTTTCGTCGCGTCCTCGCCGCCGATGACGCGGGCGTCGTGGCCGTCGATGAACAGCGTGCTGCGGCCGGCCAGGTTCCACTCGCCAGCGCGGCGAACGCGCATCACGATCGTGCCGGCATCCTTGCCGGGCAACATCACGCGGGTCAGCTCCGCATCGGGTGCGGCGGCCTGCGCGTTGGCCAGCACGGCGGCCCAGTCGACCGGCCCTTCCAGCGCATCGGTCTTCGGTGGCTTGGCCGGCGGGCGTTCGCCAAAGGCTGCGGTGAGACCGTTCCGCACCGCGCCGCGGTACGCCATGGTGGTACCGGTGCCGATCATGACGATCAGCAAGGGCAGGGCGACGACACCGACCGCGCGGTGGAAGCTGGCCCAGCGCAGCACGGGTGGATTCGCGTGTGGCTTCAGGTGTTTTAGTGCGCGCTGGCGCCCTGGCCAATACAGCCATGCGCCGGAGAACAGCATGAACAGGCCGGTGATCGCGACGACGCCGAGCACCGTTTCGCCGATCTCGCCGGTGAGCAGGTGGGTATGCCAGTCGAGCAGGGTCAGCAGGCCATCGCCGCTCTTGTGCCGGGTGAGCAGTGCTTTACCCGTGCTGGCATCGAAGTAGACCCGGTCACCACCGCGCGCCTGCGCTTCCCACACCGGTAGTTCCGCATCGGGAAGCGACAGGCCGCGCATGCCCCTGGCCTGCGGCGAGGCAAGGATCGCCTGCAGCGAATGAGCCTGGGTGGCGAGATCCGGCAGGGGTCGTTCGGCAAGCTCCGGGTGCCCCGCGCGCAGCAACGGTTGCTCCCACAGCAGCACGCTGCCGGACAGGGTAACCAGCGCCAGCAACAGGCCAAGCGAAAGGCCCAGCCACAGGTGCAGGGTCTTGAGGGTGGTGCGGAAGCGACGCGGGCGAGGGCTCATCAGAAGTCCACCGAGGCCTGGACAAAGTACGTGCGTGGCATGCCGACGTAAAGGCCGTCGTTATTGTCGGTGGAACGCGTGAAGTAGCGACGGTCGAAGACGTTCTTCACGCCGGCGCCGACGCGCAGGTTCGCCAGCGAGGGGCCGAAGGCGTACTCGGCGCGCGTGTTCCAGGTCGTCCAGCCGGGGATGTTGCCGAGGTCGCCGTTGGCCGAAGGCGCGGTGATGTACGCGGTCGGATTAGCCGGATCGAAACTGGGCGAGCCCGGCGAATGCTGGCGCGACTGCGAGAACGCATCGAGGTTGAACGTCCACGCCGCCACGGCATAGCGCAGGCCGAGGTTGGCCGTGCGTCGCGAATAGAAGGGCAGGTCCTTGCCTTCGAACGAACCGTGCTTGTAGATCGCGTGCGTGTACGTCGCCGTGCCCCACAGGGTCAGGCCGTCCAGTGCATCGGCGAAGGAGCCGAGGTCGACGTGCGCCGAGGTTTCCACGCCCTTGTGCGTGGTCGCGCCCAGGCTGGTCCAGCCTTCGTACGAATCCGGCACGTTGGGCAGCTTGCCGACCAGCTGCAGCTCGTGGTCGAAGTTGATCCGGAACAGGCTGACTTCGCCGCCCCACGCCTTCGTGTCGTAGCGCGTGCCGATTTCATAGGTGCGCGCGAGTTCCGGCTCGAGGCCCTGGGCGAACTGCCCGGTCGAATCCTTCTGCCCGATCTGGAAATACTGCAAGGAACCGAACGAGGTTTCCGCGTTGGCGTAGAGCTTCCACGCGTCGCTCAGGTGATACATGACGTTGAGCGACGGCAGCGGCCTGGAGTAATCCTCGCGGCGCGCGGTCGGCCCCTTCACGATCACCGTGCTGCTCGGGTGCGCTTCCCACTGGCTGCGGATGCGCTCGTAACGCAGGCCGGGCGTGATCGTCCAGTTGCCCGCGTTGATCGCGTCGTCGATGTACAGCGCGTGCGCTTCGTTGCTGCCGGTGTTGTTGCCCGACAGCACGTACGGACCGTTGTACGGATCGCCGGTGAACGGCGTGTACCAGAGGTTCGAGGTGAACTTGTTGTTGCGGTCGGTGCGCTCGTGCATCGCTTCGTTGGTGTAGCGATAGCCGATGCCGATCTCGTGCGTCACCTGGCCCCAGTCGAACAGCTGCGAATAGCGCGGCTCGATCGCGAACACGTGGTAGTTGCGCGGATACGCGTTGAGCTGGTGGGTGTAGCTGCCGTTCGGGTTCTGCGTGATCGTTTCGATATGGCTGCCGCGGAAACTGTCCGAGTAATACGACTGCACCTCGAACGAACGGCGGTCTTCCACGTGGCTGTACTTCACCACGTAGTCGGTGCGGCGTCCGTGGAAATCGTCGTAGGGACGGCGCGCCTGGAACGGGTCGGCGTCGTAGTCGGCCTGGGTGAGGCCGCCTGGCATGCCGGCCTGGCCATCGTAATGATGGATGCTGCCGGTGAGCGTGTCGTCGCTGCCGATGGCGTACTTCGCCTTCAGCATGACGTCGTCGATGCTTTCGTTGTCTTCGTGCTCGCGGTAGCCCGGGCCGTGCAGGCCGTTGTAGAGGAGCGCGAGGCCCAGGCCCTTGTCGGTGGTGCCGCCGACGAAGGCCGTGGTGTTGGTGCGAATCCCGCCGTGCTCGCTGCCCTGGAACTGCACGCCGGCGCTGCCGCCGAAGGTTTCCGGGATGTCGCGGGTGACGAAGTTGATGATGCCGCCGACGTTCTGCGGCCCATAGCGCACCGAACCGCCGCCGCGGACGACGTCGACCGCCTGCAGGTTGCCCAGCCCGACCGGTGCCATCGATACCTGCGGCTGGCCATACGGGGCCACCGCCAGCGGCACGCCATCCAGCAGGATGGTCGAGCGCGGCGACAGGCGCGAGGTCAGGCCACGCACGCCCACGTTGAGCGACACGTCGCTGCCGCCGGTGCCGTTGCTTTCCTGGACCTGGACGCCGGGGATCCGGCGCAGGGCGTCGCGCAGGTTGGTCGCACCCGCTTCGCGCAGCTCTTCGCGGCGGACCACCGTACGCGCGCCCGGGTGGTCCTGGACCACGTTGGCTTTCGCATCGCCGAGCCAGTCACCGACGACCTTCACGCCTTCGAGGTTGGTGGAGGCCGGCGGCGGCGTGGCGTCCTGGCCGGACGCGGCGTGCGCGGCGAAGACGCCGGCCAGCGCGAGGGCGAGGGCGGTGGGACGGACGGACATGCGGGCGCCTTGGGGAACTGCGAGGGGCGCCTATCGTAAATGCGACTGATTATCAGATCAAATCCGTCATCCCTCGGTCCGGCACGAAATGCTCAGGTCGGCCAGCGATTGCCCAGGATGCACTCGCAGAAATTGCCGCGATGGAAATGCGGTTCCTTGTAGGCCATGACGTCGGCCTTGACGTTGCCGAAGGTCGTTTCCGGCTTGCCGCGCACGCCCTGGTAGAACGCGTCGATGATCCCCTCCTTGAACGCCGGGCCGCGCGGATGCGCCGCGGCGACGGCCTCGCGGTCCAGCGTGGCCACGTTGCCGAAGCCGAGGCCCAGCACGTCCATCTCGACGCCCGCGGTGACCAAAGCGATCTCCGGCTTCATGAATTCCGGGATGCCGGGCGTGGTGTGCAGCGCGATCGATGCCCAGACCACGTCGACGTCGGCTTCGGGGATGCCACGGGCACGCAGGAAGGCCTGGGCGACGTTGGCGCCGTCGACCTCGAAGCGCTTGTCCGGGCTCGCATGCGCCGGGACCAGGCCCATGTCGTGGAACATGGCGCCGGCATAGAGCAGCTCCGGATCGAACGCGAGGCCTTTCGCCTTGCCGGTCAGCGCGCCGAACAGGAAGACGCGGCGGGAATGGTGGAACAGCAGCTCGGTTTCGCTATCGCGGACCAGCTCGGTGATCTCGCGCGCCAGCTGGCTGTCGGGGATACCTGCGATCGTGGTGGTCATGGCCGTGCCTGTCAGGAAGGTAGGGTTATTTCACGCCACGCCCGGACCGTCCTTATTTGACACGAAGTAGCCAAACCTGCCAGATTGCACCCCATGCGGCCGTCCCTGCCCCTGATCATCACCCTGCTTGCCCCACCGGGGGTGCAGATGCTCGACGTGTCCGGCCCCGCCGACGTGTTCGCCGAGGCCAACCGCCAGCTTGGCCGCGAGGCCTACAAGGTGCTCACGGTCGGCACCGCGCCGCTTGCCGTGGCGGCCTCCTCCGGCATGCGCTTCCTGCCCGACCGCAGCATCCTCGACGACATCGACGCGCTCGATACGCTGCTGGTCGCCGGCTCGCCCGACCTGGCCAACGCCGCGTCCGAGCCACGCACGCTGGACTGGCTGCGCCGGCATGCGGCCCGTGCGCGACGCTATGGCTCGATCTGTAGCGGCGCCCTGCTGTTCGCGCAGACCGGCCTGCTCGACGATCGCCGGGTCACCACGCACTGGAAGGTCGCCGAACTGCTTGCCCAGCGCCATCCGGCGCTCACCGTCGAAGCCGATGCCTTCGTCATGCGCGATGGGCCCGTGTGCACGGCCGCCGGGGTCACCGCCGGCATGGACCTGGCCATCGATCTGGTCGAAGAAGACTTCGGCCGTGACCTCGCCATGGCGATCGCCGCCGAGCTGGTGGTGTTCTACCGCCGGCCCGGCGGGCAGATGCAGTTCAGTCGCCACGGCCAGGCGGCGCCGGCCGGCCGCGGCGCCCTGCAGGAACTGCAGCGCTACGTCGCCGCGCATCCCGGCGAAGGCCACAGCGTCGCCTCGATGGCCGAGCGCGTGGGCATGAGCGCCCGGCACTTCGCCCGTGTGTTCCATCACGACGTGGGCATGACGCCCGCGGAGTTCGTCGAAAACATGCGCGTCGAGGCGGCCCGCCGCTGGCTGGAAGAAGGCCAGGACACGCCCAAGCGGGTGGCGGCGAAGCTCGGTTACGCGGATGCGAACGGGCTGCGCCGCGCCTTCATGCGCAAGCTGGGGGTCACGCCGGCGGAGTATCGGAAGCGCTACGCGCACGCACGCGGCTGAGGCCGGTGCGCGGGGTGCGCCTCACAGGTCGATGATGCCGCGGCGTAGCGCGATGGCGACCGCATGGGTGCGATCGTTCGCCTGCAGCTTGGCGAGGATGCTTTTCATGTGCGCCTTGACGGTTTCCTCGGCGATGCCGAGCAGCAGCGCGACATCGCGGTTGGCGGCGCCGGTGGCGACATGGATGAGCACCTGGGTCTCACGCGGGGTCAGCTCGTCGTCGTTGGCATGCCCGGCCATCTCGTGCGCGATTTCGTCGGGGATGCGGCGCTTGCCCTCCATCAGCTGGGCGATGGTGTTGAGCATGTCCTTGCGCAGTTCGCTTTTCAGCAGGTAGCCCTGTGCGCCCGCGCGGAACGCACGCAGCGCCTGCACGTCGCCGCGATACGTGGTGAGCACGAGGATCCGCGCGTCGGGGAATTCCGCACGAATCGCTTCGATGGCGGCAATGCCGCCCATGCCGGGCATCTGCAGGTCCATCAGGGTCAGGTCCGGGCGCAGCGCGCGATAGCGGAGCACCGCTTCCTCGCCCGTGCTCGCCTCAGCCACCAGTTCCAGGCCGGGCTGGCCTTCGAGCACCGCCGCGATGCCTTCGCGCAGCAGCGGGTGGTCGTCGACGGTCATGATCCGGATGGTGGGCATGGATGGCGCATGGCAGGGTACGGGCCGCGAGTATGGCCGATCCATGCCGTGGCGGCATGTAACGACATGCCCTCCACCCCACGCCTGCCAGCATAGGGACACCATGGCACCACGACGCAAAGCCCACGGCATCATCCGCACCGGCATGGGGGGTTGGACCTTCGCGCCCTGGCGCGGGGTGTTCTATCCCGACGGCCTCGTGCAGAAGCGCGAGCTGGAATACGCCAGCGGCAAGGTCAGCGCCATCGAGATCAATGGCACCTATTACCGCGCGCCGTCGGCGGCGATCTACCGGCAGTGGGCCGCGACGGTGCCGGATGGCTTCGTCTTCTCGGTGAAGGCGCCGCGGCACATCGTGCAGACGAAGCTGCTCGGGACCACCGGCGAGCGGATCGGGCGCTTCCTCGAAGGCGTGGTGGCGCTCGGCGACCGGCTTGGCCCCGTGCTGTGGCAGTTCCTGCCCACGCGTGTGTTCGACCCGGATGACATCGCCGCCTTCCTCGACCTGTTGCCGGCATCGGTGGGTGGCGTGGCGCTCCGCCACGCCGTGGAGGTACGCCACGAGAGTTTCCGCGACCCGCGCTGGGTCGCGCTGGCGCGCAAGCATGGCGTGGCGACCGTCTACACCGATTCGCCCGACCATCCCAACCTGGCCGACCTGACCGGACCGTTTGCCTATGCCCGGCTGATGCGCAGCCAGTCCAGCCGCACGAACGGCTATACCGCGAAAGGGCTGCAGGACATCGCGGCCCAGGCCAGCGCATGGGCGGCGGGCGACGACCCCGCGGCATTGCCTCACGTGGACAAGCCCCTGGCCGGTGGCAAGCCACGGGATGTGTTCGTGTTTTTCATTTCGGCGGCCAAGGAACGCAACCCGGCGGCCGCCATGGCGCTCGGCAAGCTCGTCAAGCCCGCATAATCGCCATCGTCGAACCAGACGCACCACCGCACTCCGCACTTCCGATACTGCACGGGAATTCCATGGACCGACTTATCCAGAACACGCTCGCCGACCTTTTCGCCGACCATGGCGTCGGCCTCGAAGCCGACGAAGACTGGCTGCTTACCGAAGGCGACGATTTCCCTGCCATTCGCGGCATCTGGCACGAAGGCAAGGACGGTGGCATGGGCCGCCTCGACCTGGACATCGTGCTGGACGAAGAGCGCACGATCGAGGAAAGCTTCGGTGGCGTCGGCGCCGGCAAGGCCGGTTGCCGCGATGCGCTGGACAGCTTCGCCCGCAACGATTTCCACGTCGTGCTCGCCGCCTGCTGGCACGTGGTCAACAAGGAACGGCTGGCAGTGCGTGAGCTGACTGCGGGCGCGCATCGCTTCACCGCCTACGTTGGCGACTTCACGCTGCGCGGCGACAACGACGACACGCTGGAGATTCCCGAAGACGCGCTTTCCGCGCTGGATGCCGCCATCGCGACGGCACCGCTGACTGCCGACGTGCACTGGATCCGCGTGTTCTACGGCAACGTCGGCGACGGCAAGACCCAGGTCGAGGTGCTGCTCGACAACGAACCCTGGGCTGCCGGGCACAAGGCCGTCGCCTCGGTCGAGTGGCCGCAGCGCGACCGTTACTACAGCTTGCGCAACTTCATCGCGCTGGTGCCGATGGACTGATGCCGATGCACCATTCGCGCGCAGGCGCGCTCCTACACGGGTTGCGGTGTCAGTACCTGTAGGAGCGCGCCTGCGCGCGAATGGGATCGCGGTGATCCGTACCTGTAGCAGCGCGCCTGCGCGCGAATGGGATCGCGACGATCAGTCGGCGTCGCGGAAGGCGGGCCACTCTTCAGGGCGCATGATGTCGAACAGGCCTTCGCGCTTCGTCCGGCTGGCCAGGCGCAGCACTTCGGCGTCGCGCGAGAACAGGATCGACGCGCCGGCCGACGAGGCCAGCTCGAGGAATTTCTGGTCGTCCGGATCGCGGCAACGCGGCGGTGATTTTTCACACGCCTTCTTCGGCAGGACGCGCACCAGCGCGTTGAAGCGCGAGATCGCTTCGACGCGCTGGCCTTCCTCGAGCTTCAACGCCGGATAGTCGAGCACGGCAAGCCACTCGTCGCGGCAATCCTCGCGGGTCACCGCTTCCACTTCGCCCTGCTCGATGGCGGCAAGCAACACCGCGGCTCGCGGATCGGAAAAAACGAACGCGTCGAGGCACACGTTCGTGTCGAGCACCACCCGCAAGGTCAGGCCGCCTCGCCGCGGGCCAGGCGCGCATGCTGCTGCGCCACCAGCGTGTAGGAGTGTTTGCGCGCGGCGTGGTCATACACCTGCGCGGTGATGATCAGCTCGTCGGCACCGGTGCGCTCGATGAAGGCGGCCAGCCCATCGCCCACCGCGTCGGCGGACCCGACGACGGCGCACGACAGCGCGTGGTCGACCTGCGCTTTCTCCATCGGCGTCCAGATACCTTCCATGCTGTTCACCGGCGGCGGCAACTGCCCCGGTGCACCGCGACGCAGGTTCCAGAAAGCCTGCTGCTGCGAGGTGAACAAGCGCTGCGCTTCCGCATCGGTGTCGGCGGCCACCACGTTGATGCCGAGCATGGCGTAAGGCTTCGCCAGCACCTCGGACGGGCGGAACATGGTCCGGTACACCTCAAGCGCCTGCATCATCAGGTCGGGCGCGAAGTGCGAGGCAAACGCGAACGGCAGGCCAAGCTCGGCGGCAAGGCGCGCGCTGAACAGGCTCGACCCCAGCAGCCATAGCGGCACGCGCGTATCCATGCCGGGGACGGCGCGGACGCTCTGGCCCGGCTGCAGCGGGCCGAGGTAATGCTGCAACTCCACCACGTCGTCCGGGAAGCGATCGTCGCTGGGGCCCATCGCGCGGCGCAGTGCGCGCGCCGTGGCGTAGTCCGTGCCGGGCGCGCGGCCCAGGCCCAGGTCGATGCGACCCGGGTACAGCGATGCCAGCGTGCCGAACTGCTCGGCGATCACCAGCGGTGCGTGGTTCGGCAACATGATGCCGCCGGAACCGACGCGGATCGTTTTGGTCGCCTCGGCGATGAAGCCGATCACCACGGCGGTGGCGGCGCTGGCGATGCCGGTCATGTTGTGGTGTTCGGCCAGCCAGTAGCGATGGAAGCCCAGCGATTCGGCGTGCACGGCGAGGTCGCGCGAATGACGCAGCGATTCGCCCGGCGTGCTGCCGCGCGGTACCGGGGCAAGGTCGAGGACGGAGAAGGGAATCATGGGAGGCAATCCTTGTGGCGCGAACGGCACCGATCACTCCCATATGGGCGGCATCGCGGCCAATGCAACCGTGTAGGCGGAGCGCGTGGGGAGATGTAGGCGAATGCCCCGACGTGCCCCGCACCGGTGGACGCCCCGGGGCCGGCGTGGTCCTCTCGTGGTTCGCGTCCAAACCCCACGGAAGGAGCCCCCATGCGAGCCAGGCACTGCCTTGCCTTCATCCTCAGCCTCGGCGCCGGCGCGTCGGCCGCCAGCGGCGTCCAGGCGGATCGTTACTTCGCCGTACGCGCCTTCCACGGCGGCAATCCCACGGAGTTCGTGGTCAGGGTGACCGAGGCCACCCGCGCCCAGGCCTTCGATCGCGCCCTCGCCGAGGGCAGGCCGGTGCGCCTCGCTGCCCGCGTGGTGCGCCAGCCCGCCGCATGGAACCCGGCGTGGCCCTTCCATACCGAACGCCATCGCCTGGTATCGACCGACACCCTGGTGGCGCGCTGCCCATCGCATGCGCCTGGCACGGTCGCGAAGCTGGTCAGCGCCGGCGCCCAGCTGCAGGGCAGCGCGTGGTGCCCGGTCGTCACGATCGTTCGCGAAGTCAGACGCTGACGGGCGTCGTGAATTGTTTAGCAACACCCGGGAAACAATCCGTTCGGCGGGTCGATGCTCTGTGACGCTAGGTGGAAGCGGAAAATACGCCCATCCACTCAACCAATCCGGCTAACACCGGGGGAGCACGACATGATCGACATTCGCCGTTTTTCTAGCCTGGGCGGCGCCAACCACGGTTGGCTGGACGCGAAGCATCATTTCTCGTTCGCCTCCTACCATGACCCGAAGCGGATGGGCTGGGGCGCGCTGCGCGTGTGGAACGACGACACGATCGCCGCCGGCACCGGCTTCCCGGCACACCCGCACTCGGACATGGAAATCATCACCTATGTCCGCGAAGGCGCGATCACCCACGAAGACAGCCTGGGCAACAAGGGCCGCACCGAAGCGGGCGACGTCCAGGTGATGAGCGCGGGCACGGGCATCCGACATGCCGAGTACAACGCCGAACCGGAGGCGACGAAGATCTTCCAGATCTGGATCATCCCGGACGGCGAGCGCAAGGCACCGTCGTGGGGCACCCGCCCGTTCCCGAAGGGTGAGCGCTCGGGTCGTTTCGTGACCCTGGCCAGCGGCATGGAAGGCGACGGCGATGCCCTGCCGATCCGTACCGATGCCCGCGTGCTCGGCGCCAGCCTGAAGGCCGGCGAGACCACCGAGTACACGCTCGGCGACGGCCGCCACGCCTACATGGTGCCCGCCATCGGTGCCGTGCAGGTCAACGGCCAGGCCCTCGGCAAGGGCGACGGTGCCGCCGTCCGCGACGAACGCGTGCTGCGCATCACCGCGACGGAAGACGCCGAGCTGGTGCTCGTCGACACCGCCGCCTAAGCAGGGAATGCGTACCGGGTTGAGGGTTCAGGGTATCGAGTAAGAGCGGTAGCTCGCTCTTACCCTGAACCCTGGACTCTCAACGCTTCACCCCGCCGTCAATGCCTTTTCATCAAGCCATTGGTGAACAGGTACGCCGCCGTCTGGTAGTACGTGATGGCGTCTTTGGCGTCCTTCGCGTCGTAGCTGGACGCGGCGACCGGGGTCGCGTCGCCGGAGGCTTCTTCCGGCACCATTTCCTTCACCGGCTGGCGCGGGATCAGCGAGGCCAGCTTGCCACCATGCAGGTAGCCGAGTTCCTGGTAGGTGCTGAGGAACGCGCGCTCGCGGCCGGGTTCCAGCTTGAACAGGTCGTAGCCGTAGAAGCGCGACGTGTAGCTGAAATTGAGCATGCCCAGCAGGGTCGGCGGGATGTCGATCTGGCTCATCAGCCGATCGATGCGGCCCGGTGCGACGTGCTTGGGCGAATAGATGTAAAGCGGGATGTGGTAACGATCGACCGGCAGGCTGGTCTTGCCCGCGCTGGTCGCGCAATGGTCGGCGGTGATGACGAAGATGGTGTCGTCGAACCACGGCTTGGTCGCCGCGCGCTTGAGGAAGTCGGCGATGGCCCAGTCGGTGTACTGCACGGCGGCGCGACGCGAGCCCTGCGGCAGCGACACGCGGCCGGCCGGGAAGGTGAACGGGCGATGGTTCGACGTGGTCATGACGTGGCCGAAATACGGCTTGCCCTTCGCGTACGAATCGTCCATCCGCTTCATCACCAGCGTGAACAGGTCTTCGTCGGCCACGCCCCACACGTTCTCCGCGTGGATGTCCTTCTTGTCGGTGATGGCGTTGCGATCCACGGCGTCGTAGCCGTTGTTCGCGAAGAAGTAGTTCATGTTGTCGAAGTAGCCGTAGCCACCGTAGACGAATTCCGACTTGTAGCCCTTGTCGTTGAACACGTCGGCGAGCGACCAGAGGTGCTCGTTGCCCGGGCGCTTCACGATCGACTCGCCCGGCGTCGGCGGCACCGACAGCGCCAGCGCCTCGAGCCCGCGCACCGTGCGCGTGCCGTTGGCATAAAGCTCGGTGAAGAACAGGCTCTTCGCGGCCAGCGCGTCGAGGTTCGGCATCAGGTGCTTGTGCTTGCTCACCGACAGGCCTTCGACGTAATCGCCGGACAGGCTCTCCACGCTGATCAGCACCACGTTGAGCTTCTTTTCCGGCCCGGTGTTCACGATCTGCCGGGTGATGTCCATCGGATCGTTGCCGGTGAAGGTCGATTCCGGCGTCTTCAGCAGCGTGCGCAGTTCGCCGAAGGCTTCCTCGCGCGGCAGCGACGGGTAGTACTTCCCGTAGTCCAGCTCGTTGTCGCGGAAGGCGGCGAAGAACTGGTAGGTGCCATCGCCGGCCAGTTCGTTGACGTACTGGTTGCCCGGACGGTCCTTCATCGAGCCGTCGACGGCGAAGCTGACCGCCACGGTGGCGAGCAGCCAGGCGCCGACGAAGGCGGTACGCCCGCCGAAGCGCGAGCCGTCGTCGCGCAGCACCACCATGCGGCGACTGAAGTAGACGATGGCCGCGGCACCCAGCGCGATCAGGGCGATCCAGGTGCCGATCGGGTAGGACTCGCGGATATTGCCGACCACCTCGTGGGTGTAGACCAGGTAGTCCACGGCGATGAAGTTGAAGCGGGCGCTGAACTCACCCCAGAACACCAGTTCGGCCACGCCGACGAACAGGGTGGCGAAGGCCAGCACCCAGGCGAAGCCGAGGAAGATCCGCCGGCCCCAGGTCGACAGCGCCGCACGCCGTGGCAGGAGCCACAGCACCAGCAGCATCGGCCAGCCCATATAGAAGAAGGTGACGATGTCGTAGCCGAGGCCCACGGCGAACACATAGAGCCAGGCGCCGGGCGAAGCGGGCACGTCCTTGCCGGTTTTGATCAGCAGGACCAGCCGGATGACGAACGCAACGATGAGGAAAAGGGCGCCGTACCAGGCCAGGGGCCGGAAGCGCTGGCGTAGCGCGGGGAGAACGGAATGCATGGTGCCTCGCGACGATTCGGGCCTGGGCAGTCGCCCCCCGTGACGCGAGAGCGTAAGAAGACGCGCTTACACGGCGCTTTCTCCAACCTTAGGCCAACCTTTCAACGGAACAGAAGCCCAAGGCAAGAACGTACGGCCTGCCGCCCCGGCGCGCTCTGTGGCAACCTACACGACCTTACGAGCCATCCTTGGAGCCGCGGCGCGGTGGAGCACGAAACGAGCACGGAGCTCCCGACGAACCCGATCCCCGTGGGCAAGCATGCGTTCTACGCCACCCTGCTGCGCCGGGCGGGCGGGCCGCTGTTGTCCATCGTACTGCTGTGCCTGGCGCTGTGGGCGTTGCGCGCCATGGCCAGCGAGGTCACTTATCGGCAAATCGGCGCTTACGTCCACGGCCTGCCGAATACCGATATCGGCCTGGCGGTGCTGCTGACCGGCGCCGGCTACGCGGTGATGACCCTGTACGACTGGTTCGGCCTGGCCAGCGTCGGCAAGCGGTTGCCGGCGAAGCGGGTCGGCCTGATCTCCTTCATCAGCTATGCGTTCTCCAATGCGCTGGGCATGTCCCTGCTCGTTTCCGGCTCGATCCGCTATCGCTTCTATGTGCAGGCCGGCCTGACCACCGGCGAAATCGCCCGCGTGGTGCTCTACACGACCCTGAGTTTCTGGCTCGGCCTGGCCGCGCTGACCGGGGCAACGCTGCTGTTCGTGCCGATTCCGCCTGAAGTGCCCCTGTCGGGCCTGCGCATTCCGCTGGCGATCGTGCTGGCTGCCGTGCCGCTGGCGTGGTTCGGCGTCGCGCTGTTCGTGCGCCGCCCCATCCGCGTGTGGCGCTGGGCGATCTCCTCGCCGACGCCGATGGTGGCCGCGCGGCAGATCCTGGTCGGCGCGCTGGATTGGGGCCTCGCCGCGGGCGTGCTCTATGTCCTGATGCCCGAAGACATCGTCGGCGGCTTCGGCCACTTCCTGGCCATCTTCGTGCTGGCCCAGATGGCTGGCCTGATCAGCCACGTGCCCGGCGGCCTGGGCGTGTTCGAGGCGGTGATGCTGGCCGGCTTCGGTGCGACCGGCAACCACGGGCTGGAGGCGCCGATCCTCGGTGGCCTGGCCGCCTACCGCGCCGTGTACTACCTGCTACCGCTGTGCGCGGCCACGCTGATGGTCATCGCCCGCGAAGTACGCGCGCTGCGCCACGCCACGCTGATCACGCCCTGGTTCGCCAGCCTGCTGCCGCCGTTCTTCGCCGGCCTCACCCTGGTCTGCGGCGCCGTGCTGCTGTTCTCCGGCGCCACCCTGGCGATCCCGGGGCGCATGGAGATCCTGCGCGGTTTCGTCCCGTTACCGCTGGTCGAGGTCTCGCATTTCCTCTCCAGCGTGGTCGGCATGCTGTTGCTGATCCTCGCGCGCGGCCTGCAGCGCCGCCTCGACGCCGCGTACTGGCTCAGCCTGGTCTTCCTCATCGTCGGCGCGGTGCTGTCGCTGCTCAAGGGCATCGACTACGAAGAAGCCACCCTGCTGACCCTGCTGGCGCTCGCACTGGCCCCGGCACACCGGCACTTCTATCGCCGCGCCTCCCTGTTCCGCGCGTCGTTCTCGCCCGGCTGGGTGATCGCGATCGCCGCCGTGTTCGCCTGCGCCACGTGGCTGGTGTTCTTCAGCTTCAAGCACGTCGAATACAGCAACAACCTGTGGTGGGAATTCAGCTTCCGCCATGGCGGGGCCCCGCGCGCGTTGCGAGCGCTGGTCGGCGCAGCGGCGGTGGTCATGCTGTTCGCCCTGGCCAACCTGATCCGCCCGGCCCGGCCGCGTCGCTCCCGCCCGAACGACGCCGAGCTGGCCCGTGCGATGCCGCTGCTCAAGCAGTTCAGTTCGGCCCAGGCGCACCTCGCGCTGGTCGGCGACAAGACCCTGATGTTCGCGCCGGAAGACCGCGCCTTCATCATGTACGACATCGAAGGACGCAGTTGGGTGGCGATGGGCGACCCGGTCGGCGACGACGAGGACGCCCGCCGCGAACTGGTCTGGAGCTTCCGCGAAGAGTGCGAGCGCGCCGGTGGCTGGCCGCTGTTCTACCAGGTGCGCCCGGAAGACCTCGACCTGTATCTCGAAGTGGGCATGAACCTGCTGAAGATCGGCGAGGAAGCCCGCGTGCGGCTGGAGACGTTCAACCTCGACGGCAAGTCGAAGAAGACGCTGCGCAACGCGGTGAACAAGCTGTCCCGCGACGGCCTGCGCCTCGAGATCGTGCCGGTGGAAGGCGTGGCGGCCTTGCTGCCGCGGCTGAAGGTCATCTCCGATGCGTGGATGCGCGACAAGAAGGTCCGCGAAAAGCGCTTCTCGCTCGGCCTGTGGGAAGAGCATTACCTGTTGCGCACGCCCATGGCCGTGATCTGGCAGGGCGACGAACCGGTCGCCTTTGCCAATATGTTCCTCACCGACTCGATGGAAGAAGCCTCCGTCGACCTCATGCGCCACCTGCCCGAAGGCCCTGCCGGCATCATGGATTTCCTGTTCATCGAACTGATGTCGTGGGCGAAGGCCCAGGGCTATCGCTGGTTCAACCTCGGCATGGCGCCGCTGTCCGGCCTGCAGAACCGCCGCACCGCGCCGCTGTGGAGTCGTTTCGGCGCGATGGTCTTTGGCCGTGGCGAGCGTTTCTACAATTTCCGCGGGCTGCATCGCTACAAGGATAAGTTCGACCCCGAATGGGAGCCACGCTACATCGCCGTGCCCGGCGGCATCGCCCTGCCGCTCGCGCTGGCCAACGTGGCCACCCTGATTTCCGGTGGCATCGGCGGGGTGGTGCGCCGGTGAAGAAGATCATGCGCTGGATCCTCATCGGCATCGTCGTCGCCGTGGCCGCCGGCATGCTGGCCTGGCACCCCTGGACGCGCGCTTCGCTGGAAGCGTCGACGGTGGAGCTGCCTGCGCTCAAGGCGCCGCCCACCGGCGAGGAAGACCTCATGGTGGTGATCTATTCGGGGGACGGCGGCTGGTGGGACCTGGACCAGCGCCTCGGCGCCGTGTTCACCCAGCGCGGCATCCCCGTCGCCGGGCTCAGCACCTTCAAGTACTTCTGGCGCTACCGGTCGCCGGAGGAATCCGCGCACGACCTCGACCTGTTGCTGGACAAGTACACCCGGCAGTGGGGCAAGACCCGGATCCTGCTGGTCGGTTATTCGTTCGGCGCCGACGTGCTGCCGACCCTGGTCGGCAAGCTGCGCCCGGACAATCGCGACCGGCTCAGCCAGCTGGTGTTGCTCTCGGCCAGCCGCGACGTGAACTTCGAAATCGAGCTCGAGGGCTACATGCAGCAGGGCTGGTGGACGACCCACACGCATAACCTGCTGCAGTGGATGAATCCGGTCGTGCATTACGACGCGATGCCGCCGATCCGCCTGTTGGCCGGCAAGCCGCCGATGGCCTGCTATTACGGCCAGGAAGACGCGGACGACAGCGGCTGCACCGATCCCGGCCTGCCGCCGTTCGTCACCGTGTACAAGAAGCCGGGCTCGCATCATTTCGACGAAAACTATGAGCAGCTGGCCACCGAGCTGATTTCGCGGATGCCGGCGAAAGCGGCACCAGCCAAGGCCTCCACATCGCCTTAACGCGGATCGGTCGGATTCGCGCGTGAAATGCTGTCACTGAAAATTCACGGGGATGCCACCGAAATTTTCGCGTGGCTCGCACACGCTGGTCGTCCGGGCGGGAAGCAGGAGACCAGCGATGCAACGAGAACCTGGAAAGCGCGATTACGGCACCTCCGACTGTGCAGCCTTGCGCAGCCTCGCCAGCCGTGGCGTCAACGTGCCGCAAGCGGCCCCGCAGCAGCCCGCCCGACCCGCCCAGCGCCCTTCCGCACGGCAGCAGCCGAAGCGCCAGCGCTCGGTCTCGACCCCGTAGCCTGAACGGAAAGCCGCTGCGCGTGTGCCACGCAGCAGATCAGACCTAATTTTAAGAATCCTCCTATATCCCTGGCCCGGCGCGCTCCGTACCTTAGGTCGGTGCCTGGCAGCGATGCCGGGCGAACAGATCGCCGATGACCGATCCGACGGCAGGAAGCCGTCCGTCCCTAGCGCCAGGATCGATCCCCCCTTCATCGGCGGTGACGCCGCGCCGGCCATGCCGGGCCGTGTCCTCGGTGGCATGCCACCAGACCCAGGGACGGTCACCATGGCCCTCCGCGTGAGCGCGAGGGCCATGTCTTGAGGTGCGCTGAGAATCGGCTGATTGACTATGTCTGCACAGCCGGTAGCATCGCCCTCCATGAGGTTCCCTAGCCGATGGGAGGAACCGCCCACCGCCTTCGGGCTGGTCCAGCAATCGCTGGGTAAGAGGAATCGGACCCGCTTTAGTGGAGAACGAAAAGGCCCCTTCAACGGGGCCTTTTTTTGCGTGCGCCGGGACGATCCGCAGGCAACGGGCGACTCGCAGCGTCGCCCGACGGCACGGCGCCCATCTTTTCCGCGCATAGCGTCGCGAACGGCTTGACGTGCCGACGGCTGGCAGCTGTTGGAACGTCTTTGACGTAAGCACTCTGGACGTACATCACCAGGCGGGGCTCAGGGACCGGGCGATAGAGATCGAAGTACACCTGGTAATACGCCAGTCGATCGTCGATGCGTACCTGCTCGCACATCATGTAGTTGTGATAACTCGCTACATAACACCTCGTCGCTCCGTCCAAGAGACCACGAATCAGCGCAGGCAAGCCGAGCGATCGGAGATATCTCGCACGGCTGAAAAGGCATTCGCGACCACCACTGTCGATCCAGCACGGCGCACGGTTTTCTCGCTCGAGAATCGCATGGGGCTGTGCTGCTTCGGTCACGACATGGCAGTCGAAAACCACGCGGATGCTGACGCAAAAAGGCGGCAGGTTGTTACGGGCGGGCCTGCTTAGCGTCATGTCGAAATCGCGCAAATGCTCGAACGAGTACGTGACGCCATCGATCATGCGTTGCGACCAGCGCTCCCATCGCGCGGCATCGCGCCAGCGATATCCTTGAACGTTCATCCGTGACCTGCCTGCGGGCTTCACCCGGCAAACGCGGGCGGGCCACCACGATAGGTATCATCGTGGTCGCCGTATGCAAGGCAATGCCGTCACACAGGATCAGATCATGGGCTGTCTTCCGCTTCCGATTTTCATGCTGCTGGGCTGCGGCATTGGCTGGTTCGCCGGGGAGAAGTCGGGCGCCATATACGGTGCCGGCGTGGGGCTGGTGGTTGGGCTGGTGCTGACTGTCCTGCTCTTTCGCGCCATGCGGCGAGGCAATCGCTAGCGAGAGTCGCGGCAAACCTTAGCGGGATTCGCGCGTAGCCGATCGATCGCTACCGCGCGTGGCCGAAGAACACCGAGACACCGAGGCCGCCGAGCATCGAGGGGCCGTGGCCGCCAATCCGGTGCAGCGCATACGCATCGAGCTGGACGTGGTCGCCGATGGTGTAGGCGACGCCACCGCCTGCCTGTAGTTCATTGCCTTCGTCGGCATCGTGGATCGCGTCGGCTTCGACGTAGGCCATCCAGTTCTCGCCGAACTTGCGGCCGAACGTCGGCGCGAGCGTCCACGTATTGCGGCCCTTGAGCCGATCGACGTTGGCGAACAGCGTGTTCTGCGTCGTGTCGCTGGGCTTCCACTGCATGGTGGTGCCGAGCGTGTATTGCCGCGCGCCGTTGCCGAAGTCTTCGTCGCCGTTGGCGAACGTGACCTGGCCCAGCGCCGCCCAGCTGAAGCTGCCATCGGCATCGGTGCCGGCCGGTGCGTATTTCATCGCGACGCTGGTGTCGCCGTGGCCGACGGCGTGCCGGCGCGAGCCCTGGCCACGTTCCTCGAGGCGGTTCCATGCCGAGGCGCCGACCTGCAGCTCCACCGGGCCACCCGTGCCGATCCGGACCAGGCTGTCGGCGGTGTAGGTGCGATCGAGGAAGCCATCCTGGCGTTCGCGTTCGTAGGTCGGCATGCCTTGCTCCAGCGCGAACGTGCCGGCGGGCAGCACGCTGGTGGCGAAACCGGCGCCGGGGCGATCGAAGTCCGGCGGATCGGCGAAGGCGACGGCGGGAGCGAAGAGGAGGGCGGCGGCGAGGGCAGGGCGCAGGTTCATGCGGGTATTGTGGAGGGCCGGGGCGTGAGCAGCGCGTCAGTCGCCACACACTTCTTGTAGGAGCGCGCCTGCGCGCGACCGTATGACGTCGACCGCACGGCGCGGGCGCGCTCCTACAGGGGCTTACGGGGCCTTGAGGACCGGGAAGCTTTCCGGCAGCTGCAGCGTGGCGTCGGCGGCGAAGTCCTGGGCGGAGCGGCCGAGCTTGAGCTGGTAGCTACCGGCGGCGATGTGCCAGCGCTTGCCGGTGTCGTCCCAGCGGGCGAGCGCCAGCGGCTCCAGCGGGATGTCGACGCGGCGGCTGTCGCCGGGCTTCAGGGTCACCTTGGTCCAGCCGGCGAGCCGGCGGGTGCCGCCTGCAGGGCCGCTGGCGTAGACCTGCGGCACGTCGGCGCCGGTGGTCTTGCCGGTGTTTTTCACCACCACGTGGGCCACGGCGTGGCCGTCCTTGTCCTGGCCGACTTCGAAGCCGCTGTAGTCGAACGTCGTGTAGGTCAGGCCGTAGCCGAAGGCGAACAGCGGCTGGCGTTTGGTTTTCTCGTACCAGCGGTAACCGACGTCCGCGCCTTCGATGTTGTAGTCGATGGTGTCGGCCGGCTTCTCCTTGCTACCCAGCCCGGCGCCCTGGATGGTGGCACGCGGCAGCTGCGATTCGTCGACCGGCCAGCTCAGCGGCAGGCGGCCGCTCGGCGCGACATCGCCATAGAGCAGGCGCGCGATCGCTTCGCCGCCGCCGGAGCCCGGATACCAGGCCTGCAGCACGGCACCGGCCTGGTCGAGCCACGGCATCTTCACGGGGCCATTGGTCTCCAGCACCACGATCGTCTTCGGGTTGGCCTTCGTCACCGCGGCGACCAGCGCATCCTGGTTGTCGCCCAGCGCGAGGTCCGGGGTGTCGTACGACTCGGCCGCCCACTTGGTGACGAACACCACCGCGACGTCGGCCGCCGCGGCCGCCTTCGCCGCCGCGGCGACATCGGTACCCGGGTCGAAGCTGACCTTGCCGGCGCGCTTGCCGATGAAGGTGAGCGGGGCGGACGGGTGGTACTTCACCGGGCCCGGCCAGCCGGTCGGCTCGAGGCCCGGCACCGGATCGCCGTCGACGTCGCTCACCGCCGACGAGCCACCACCGGCGAGCACGCCCTTGTCCGCGCGGCCGCCGATGACTGCGACCGACTTGCCCTTCGCCAACGGCAGCAGGCCGCCCTGGTTACGCAGAAGGACGGCGCCAGCTTCGAGGGTGGCGCGGGCCACGCCGCGATCGGCGTCGTACGGCACCTTGCCGGCCTTCACCGGCACCGGGTTGTCGAGCACGCCATGGATGAAGAAGCTGCGCAGGATGCGCTTGACCATGTCGTCGAGGCGGGCCTTGCTCACGTCGCCCTTCGCCACCGCGTCGCGCAACGGCTTGTCGAAGAACACCTCGGCATCGAACACTTCGCCGGCCGACTGCTGGTCGAGGCCGGCATTGGCCGCCTTCGCCGCGCTGTGCGCGCCGCCCCAGTCCGACATCACCCAGCCCTTGAAGCCCCACTCCTTCTTCAGCACCTCGTTGAGCAGCCACTCGTGCTCGCCCGAATAGGTGCCGTTGACGCGGTTGTAGGCGGACATGACCGAGCCCGGGTCGCCGTGCGCGATGGCCAGCTGGAAGGCGAGCAGGTCGGACTCGCGCAGCGCCACCGGATCGATCTGCGAGCTGATGGTGTTGCGGCCGGATTCGATGTCGTTCGCGGCGAAGTGCTTCACCGTGGCGACCACCTGCTGTTCCTGCACGCCCTTCACCGTGGCGCCGACGATGAGGCCGGCCAGCACCGGGTCTTCGCCGGCGTATTCGAAATTGCGGCCGTTGCGCGGATCGCGCACGAGGTTGACGCCACCGGAGAGCAACACGTTGTAGCCCTTGCCGCGCGCTTCGCCGCCGATCATCCGGCCGCCGGCATGGGCCACGGCGGGATCGAAGCTGGCGGCGGTGGCGAGGCCGGCCGGGAGCGAGACGGCGCCGGTATTGTCCACGCCCGGGCGGGTCACGCCGAGGCCCGCGTCGGTTTCCTGCACCGCCGGCAGGCCGATGCGCGGCATCGCCGGGATGAAGCCCGCATTGCCCAGCGCGCCTTCGGGCTGCGGGTGCTTATCGCTCTTCATGCCGAAGTCGGTACGGATAAGGCGGAATTTCTCATCGTCCGTCATCGCCGCGACCATCAGTTCGGCGCGCTTGTCCGGCGACAGCGAACGATCCATCCAGGGCTGCGCCGGCGGCGTGGCGGCGGTGGCCGCACCGGCGAGGCCGGTCGTGATGGCGAAGGCGAGGGCGGTGCGACGGACGGTGCTGGCCATGCTCAGGGATTCCCAGGTGAACGAATCGGCCCACGATGGTGCAGTAACGCTTTCATCGCAACCCGCGAGACGCGTCGGGTGTACCGTCACTGCTTGTCGGCGGCGCTCTGCGCCCCCATCTATGTGGTTGAATGAATTCACAAACATCAATGCCACTCGACGCCTTCCATCCTGCCGTTTCCGCGTGGTTCGCAGCCACGTTTCCCGCGCCGACCGATGCGCAGGTCGCCGCGTGGCCGGCCATCCGGTCGGGCCGGCATACGCTGGTCGCCGCGCCGACCGGTTCGGGCAAAACACTCACCGCCTTCCTCTCCGCGATCGACGCGCTGGTGCGCGAAGGCGTGGACGAAGGCGGCCTGCGCGACCGCACCACCATCCTCTACGTGTCGCCGCTGAAGGCGCTGTCGAACGACATCCGGATCAACCTCGAGGCACCGCTCGCTGGCATCCGCGAAGAGCTGCGCAAGCAAGGCCTGCCCGACATCGAGATCCGCACCGCCGTGCGCACGGGCGATACGCCTGCCGCCGATCGCACGCGGATGCGCAAGCGCCCACCGCACATCCTGGTGACCACCCCTGAGTCGCTGTACGTGATGCTCGGCTCCGAATCGGGCCGCGCCATGTTGGGCGACGTGCGCGAAGTGATCGTGGACGAAATCCATGCGGTGGCCGCGAGCAAGCGCGGCAGCCACATGGCCTTGTCGCTGGAACGGCTGGAAGCGCTCACCCAGCGCCGCATCGTCCGCATCGGCCTGTCCGCCACGCAGAAGCCGATCGAGAAAGTCGCCGCCTTCCTGACCGGTGGCGACGACTGCGCCATCGTCGACATAGGCCACGTGCGCAAGCGCGACCTCGCGCTGGAAGTACCGCCGGTGCCGCTGGAAGCGGTGATGTCGAACGACATGTGGGAGCTGGTCTACAACCGCCTGGCCAACCTGATCGAGCAACACCGCACCACCCTGGTGTTCGTCAACACGCGGCGCATGGCTGAACGCCTGTCGCGGCATCTCTCCGAGCGGCTGGGCAACGACGCGGTCACCGCGCACCACGGCAGCCTGTCGCGCGAACAGCGGCTGGACGCCGAGCAGCGGCTGAAGGCGGGCTCGTTGCGCGCACTGGTCGCCACGGCGTCGCTGGAGCTTGGCATCGATATCGGCGATGTCGACCTGGTCTGCCAGATCGCCTCGCCGCGCTCGATCGCGGCCTTCCTGCAGCGCGCGGGGCGTGCCGGCCATGCGGTCGGCGGTACGCCCAAGGCGCGCCTGTTCCCGACCTCGCGCGACGACCTGGTCGAATGCACGGCCCTGCTCGACTGCGTGCGCCGCGGCGAGCTCGATGCCCTGGTGATGCCGCGCCAGCCGCTGGACGTGCTCGCGCAGCACATCGTGGCCGAGGTGGCCGGGCAGGAGTGGGACGAAGACGCGCTGTATGACCTGGTCCGGCGTGCCTATCCCTATCGCGAGCTGAAGCGGCAGACCTTCGACGAGGTCGTACGGATGCTTGCCGACGGTTTCACCACCCGGGTCGGTCCGCGTGGGTCGTACATCCATCGCGACGCGGTGAACAAACGGCTGCGCGAACGTCGCGGTGCTCGGCTCACCGCGGTGACCTCGGGCGGCACGATCCCGGAGACGGGCGACTACAACGTGTTGCTCGAGCCGCAGTCGACCACCGTCGGCACGGTCAACGAAGACTTCGCCGTGGAGAGCCTGGCCGGCGACGTGTTCCAGCTCGGCAATCGCTCGTACCGGATCCTGCGCGTCGAGATGGGCCGCCTGCGCGTCGAGGATGCGAAGGGCCAGCCGCCGAACATTCCGTTCTGGCTGGGCGAGGCCCCGGGCCGCACCGACGAATTGTCGATCGGCGTGGCGCGCCTGCGTGGCGAGATCGCCGCGAAGTTCGACGAGGGCGGCCGCGAGGCGGCGATGGCGTGGCTCGCCGGCGAACTCGGCCTGTCGAAGCCAGCGGCCGAACAGATCGTCGACTACCTGTTCCGCGCCCGCGCGGCGCTGGGCGCGTTGCCGACCCGGGATACGCTGGTGATGGAACGTTTCTTCGACGAATCCGGCGGCACCCAGCTGATCATCCACACGCCGTTTGGCAGCCGGATCAACAAGGCGTGGGGCCTGGCCCTGCGCAAGCGTTTCTGTCGCAAGTTCAACTTCGAACTCCAGGCGGCGGCGACCGAAGATGCCATCGTGTTGTCGCTGTCGACCAGCCACAGCTTTCCGCTGGACGAGGTGGCGCGCTACCTGCATTCGAATAGCGCCGAACACGTGCTGGTGCAGGCGCTGCTGGATGCGCCGCTGTTCGGCGTTCGCTGGCGCTGGAACGCGACGACCGCGCTGGCCCTGCCGCGCTTCACCGGTGGCAAGAAGGTCGCGCCGCAGTTGCAACGGATGAAGAGCGAGGACCTGCTGGCCTCGGTGTTCCCCGACCAGGTCGCCTGCCTGGAGAACATCGTCGGCGAGCGCGAAGTCCCCGACCACCCGCTGGTGAACCAGACGCTCGACGATTGCCTGCACGAGGCGATGGACAGCGAAGGCTGGCTTGAGGTGCTGCGTGGCATGGAGAGTGGCGGCATCCGCGTGCTCGCGCGCGACCTCGCCACGCCATCGCCGCTCGCCGCCGAGGTGCTGAGCGCCGCACCGTACGCCTTCCTCGACGATGCGCCGCTGGAAGAGCGACGCACCCAGGCCGTGCAGTCGCGGCGCTGGAACGATGCCGAGAGCGCCGACGACCTGGGCCGCCTCGATCCGGACGCGATCGCCTCGGTACGCGAGGAAGCCTGGCCCGAGGCCCGCAGCGCGGACGAGATGCACGAGGCGCTGATGCTGCTCGGTGGCGTCACCATCGACGAAGCACGGGAGAACGGCTGGACCGGGCACCTGCAGGCGCTGGCGAAGGATGCGCGCGCCACGCAGCTGTCGATCGGTGCGGCCGCCCTGTGGGTTGCCGCCGAACGCCTGCCGGCCTGGCAGGCGTTGCACCCCGGCGCGCCCATGCAACCCGCGATCGCCGCGCCGGCGGAGTACGCGGCGCAGGCGTGGACAGCCGAGTCCGCGCTGGTCGACATCGTCCGCGGCCGCCTCGGCGGCCTGGGCGTGGTGCGTGAATGCGACATCGCCCCGCTGCTCGGGGTCGACCCGGCCGACGTCGCCATCGCGCTCGCGTCGCTCGAGAGCGAGGGCTACGTGATGCGTGGGCCGTTCTCGCCGGGTGCGACGGATACCGAGTGGTGCGAGCGGCACCTGCTGGCGCGCATCCACCGTTACACGATCGGCCGGCTGCGCCGCGAGATCGAACCGGTGGCACCGCGCGACTTCCTGCGCTTCCTGCTCGACTGGCAGCACGTGACGCGCGGCACCCAGGTCGCCGGGCCGGATGCCCTGGCCGGCGTCATCGGCCAGCTCGAGGGCTTCGAAGCCGCGGCCGGCGCGTGGGAATCCGAACTGCTGCCGTCGCGAGTGAACGATTACAGCATCGGCTGGCTCGACGATCTCTGCCGCGCGGGCCGCGTGGTCTGGAGCCGGTTGCGCCAGGGCACGGGCACGGGCGGGCCGGTGCGCGCGACGCCTATCGTGTTGCTGCCGCGCCGGCAACTGCCGGTCTGGTCCGCCGCCGCACCCGCGGCGTCCGACGAACTGAAGCTCTCCTCGCGTGCACAAGCGGTGGAAGACGCCCTGCGCGACGAAGGCGCATTGTTCTTCGACGAGCTGGCCACGATCACGCGCCTGTTGCGCACCGAACTGGAAGACGCGCTCGGCGAACTCGTCGCCGCGGGCCGCGCCACCGCCGACAGCTTCGCCGGCCTGCGCGCGCTTCTGCTGCCTTCGGCCAAGCGGAACAGTGGCCGCGCGCGACGTTCACGCCGGCACATGCTCAGCGGCATCGAGGATGCGGGTCGCTGGTCGCTGGCACGCCGCACCCGCGAGGATCGCAACGACGCCGACGGGCTGGAACACATCGCGCGTACGCTGCTGCGCCGCTATGGCGTGGTCAGCTGGCGCATCCTCGAGCGCGAAGCGGCATGGCTGCCGGCATGGCGCGACTTGCGCCGCGTCTACCACCGCCTGGAAGCGCGCGGCGAGATCCGTGGCGGCCGCTTCGTCGACGGACTGGTCGGCGAGCAGTTCGCCTTGCCCGAAGCGCTGCCGGCGCTGCGCCAGATCCGCCACCGCGAACACGATGGCGAGATCGTCTGCATCGCCGCCACCGATCCGCTGAACCTGGTTGGCGGCATCGTCGCCGGCACGAAGATCCCGGCGATGATCGGCAACCGCATCGCCCTGCGCGACGGCATCCCGCTCGCCGCGATGGTGGCCGGCAAGTTCGTCGTGCTGGGGGAACTCAGCGGCGACGACGAGCGCGAGGCGCGCGGCGCCCTGCAACGCCGCGCCGACCTGCGCATGCCCGCGTAAAGGCGCTCGTGTAGGAGCGCGCCTGCGCGCGAACGGCCAACGGGCCCATGCGCGGCAGGCACCGTCATCTACCATCATCCACCACCACGACCGCCCGGGTTTGCGCCACCATGATCGCCCGGGTTTGCGCCACCATGATCGCCTGGGTTTGCACCACCATGATCGCCCGGGTTTGATGGAAAACCATCGCGCGCAGGCGCGCTCCTACCGAAGCTGGACGTCGCCGATCACCCAGAACGTGGACGGGCCGGGCTTGCCGGTGACGATGAAGCACAGGTCGTGCGTGCCTTCGCGCTTGGGCAGGATGCCGTCGAGCGTGGCCGGGCCGCCGTTGGCCTTGGCCAGCGGGATCGTCGCGAGCTTCGGGCCGTCGCAGGTGTCCTGGTGGATCTCGATCTCGCCGTCGCGCGACTTTGCCTTGCGCGAGACGATGCCGGCGGTGTCCTTCCACAGCGCGTAGTTGAACGGCAGTTTGTTCACGCTGATGGCGACGCCGTAGCGGCCATCGAGCTTCGCGCCCTTCCAGGTCCAGCAGGTGTCCATGATGTCGACCTTGTACACCGGGCGCACGCCATCGACCAGCGTCGGCGATTCCACGCGCACCGGCAGCTTGCTGCTGCACAGGCCGAGCTGGTCGCTGTCGTGGCGCAGCAGCGACTTCGCATCGATGACCGCCGAACGCGGGCCGGAGACGCCGAAGCCATTGGCGAACGTGATCGCCTCGATCGTGCTCGGCAGCGGCACCTCGAACGGCGCGGTGTATTCCGGCGACTGTGCGGTGGGCGGCGTGCCGTCGGTGCTGTAGCGGATCTTGCCGTAGCCGGTCTGGTTCGACAGCGTGACCGTCGCCTTGTCGCCGGCCGGCTGTGCGTCGATGGAGACGGCGAACGCGCTGTCGGCCGGCATGATGCCGGCGGCGCGATAGCGCGAGAACTGCGCCGGGAGACGGACCAGGAAACCGTTCCAGTCCGGCGTGGGCGTCCACGTGCGCTCGGCCAGCGCGGCGATGCGCGGGAAGATCGCGTGCTGCACGCGCTGCCAGTTCGGCTGGTATTCGGTGAACAGCGTGATCTGCTCGCCGAGCACGTGGCTCGCCTTGTCCGCCGGGATGCCCGCGGGAACCGGCTCGAACTTGTAGACGCTTTCGAGCGACTGGATGTTCGGCCGGCCGGCGGGCTCGTCGGCCATGTCGGACTGCAGGTAGTCCATGTAGAGGTTCGGCGAGGGCGCCATGACCACATCGTGGCCTGCGTTGGCGGCCTTGATCGCACCCGCCGTGCCACGCCACGACATCACGGTGGCGCTGGCTGGCACCTTGCCGTCGAGGATCTCGTCCCAACCGATCAGGCGCCGGCGATGCTGCTCCAGGTAGTCACCGATGCGCGCGACGAACCAGCCCTGCATCTTCTCTTCGTCGGTGATGCCGAGCGACTTCATCTTCGCCTGCACGGTGGGCGAGTGTTCCCACTCGTCCTTCGCCGCTTCGTCGCCACCCACGTGGATGTAGGTCGACGGGAAGATCTCCATCACTTCGTCGAGCACGTCCTGCAGGAAGGTGAAGGTGCCATCGTCGACGTTGAACAGCGCCGTGTTGACGCCCCAGTCGGCGGAAACGACGTGCTTCTTGCCCGAACCGAGCTTCGGATAGGCGGCGACCGCGGCCTGCGCGTGGCCCGGCATCTCGATCTCGGGCACCACGGTGATGTGGCGCTCGGCGGCGTACGCCACGATCTGCTTCGCGTCGTCCTTCGTATAGAAGCCGCAATAGGGCTTGTCCGCACCGCCGGTGATGGCGATGTCGGGACCGACCGGCTGGCGGCACGAAGCCACCTCGGTCAGCTTCGGGTATTTGGCGATCTGCAGGCGCCAGCCCTGGTCATCGGTGAGATGCCAGTGGAAGGTGTTGAGCTTGTGCATCGCCATCTGGTCGAGCAGGTGCTCGATGTCGCTGACCGACTGGAAGTGGCGGCTGGAATCCAGCATCAGCCCACGCCATTCGAAACGCGGCTTGTCGACGATGCGCACGCCCGGCAGGCCGTTCTGCGCGGTGGGATCGGTGGCGAGCTGCCACAACGTCACCGCACCGTAGAACAGGCCCGTCTCGTCGTTGGCGGCGATGCGCACGCCGTGGTCGTCGATATCGAGCGTGTACGCCTCGATGCCCTTCACCGACGCTTCGGTGTGCAACCAGATGGTCGCCGAGCCCGGCTTGCCTTCGACGATCGGCAAGGTGATCCCACGCGCCTGGCGCAACCAGCCCTGCAACTGCATGGCGACCCGCTTCGCCTGGACATCCCCGGCCGCGGTGGCGATCCGCGTCGTGCCATCGATATGGAACTGGCCCGGCACCCGGCTGACCTGGGCAGGCATGGGAATGAGCGAGAGCGGCGTCGTATCGACCGGTCCGGTGTCATGCCTCGGCTGGCTGGCACAGGCGCTAAGGCCCGCGGCCATGGCGAGGAGGAAGATACGGCGCATGGGGAGTCCCTGGGTCGTCGTTGGCGAGGAGACCGAAGCCTACGGCTTGGGAGAGTGGGGCGTAAAGGGTTCAGAGTTAAGAGTTGAGAGTAACAGCGCGAAGCAAGAAATCGCTCCACACCCGCAACCCTTAACTCTCAACCCTAAACGCTCCACTCTTTTAAAAAAAAAGCGGGCCCGGCAAGGAGATCGGCGGGCCCGAGGGGAATTGGAGCTTCGAGGGTTATGTGCGGCCATCCGTGGCCGCCATGCCATGACGCTAACGTCAGAGGTCGAAGTGCACCGAAGCCATGTAGCGGCGGCCGGTCGTGTACTTGGCCACCGGCAGCGAGGTGACGGTGAGGTACTGCTTGTACTCTTCGTTCGTCAGGTTCATGCCCGCGAGGGTGAACGAGACGTTCTTGTTGAGCTTCCAGCCGATCGTCGCGCCCAGGTCGCCGTAGTCGGCCGTGGTGGCCGGCGGCGCACCGGCGATGTAACCGCCGGCGAGGTACTTGCTGCGCCAGTTGTACGTGACGCGGGCGCTGAATGGGCCGTTCTCGTAGTACGGGCTGAGCGAGTAGGCGTTCTTCGAGTTGTACGGCAGCGAACCACCGGAATCGAGCGTGCCCTTGGCATACGTGTAGCTCGCGGTCATGCCGAAGCCGGTATCCCAGAACGCCTGCTGGTAGCTCAGGCTGCCGCCACGGACCTTGCCGGCACCCGTGTTGCGCAGACGGCTGATCGAGTACTCGCAGAAACCGTCCGGCGTGCAGAGGCCCTGGGCCACCTGGCGCGCGAACGTGGTCGGGTCGTTGAGCAGGCCCGAGTTGAACTGCAGTTCGTTGGCCGAATCGACGACGGTGTAGTTGTCGATCTTCTTGTAGAAGCCGGTCAGCGCGAGGTACGACTGCGGTGCGAAGTACCACTCACCCGACACCGAGTAGTTCTTCGAGCTGTAGTCCTTCAGGTTCGGGTTGCCACCCGAGCCGGTCAGCACCGAGTCGTTGAGGAACAGGTTGTTCACCTGCATGTTGTACGGCGGACGCGCGATCACCTTGGCGGCGGCTGCACGCAGCACGACGTCGTCGGTCAGGTCATAGGCCACGTTGAGGCTGGGCAGCCAGTTCTTCGACGTGCGCGACGAGGTCTGCCACGAGCCGGCCGGGGCCGGCAGCACCGGGGCGCCGCTGTAGTTGAAGCCGGTGCCGTCGGTCTTCGTATCCACGTAGCGGATACCGAAGTTGCCGTGGAAGCCACCGCCCGCGAAGTTGGCCTGGGCGTAAGCCGCGTTGGTCTTCTCGACCAGCTTGTACGTACCGTTGAGGTAGGTACCCGGGTCTTCGTTGCCGCCGTTGGTGTTGCGCACCCAGGCGTACTGGGCGTCACGGTCGGGCATCACGTGGCTGGCCGAACCGTCGAGGCCGTTGAGCGCATCGAGCGTGTCGGTGTAGCCGCCAAAGCCGAGCGCGGCCAGGTTGGTCGGTGCGTTGCCGCCGTAGACGTGGGCGTTCATGCCCTCTTCGTGACGGTTCCAGCGGTAGCCGACGGCGATTTCGTTGATGAACGAATCGAAGTACTTCGAGAAGTCCAGCTGGGCGTAGGTGTCGCGCGAGTGCGCCGAGTACGAGCCGTAGTTGCCGGGCCAGCCGCCGAGGCCGTCGACGTCGCCCATGTGCCAGTTGGCCGGGTCACGCGCGGCTGCGGGGCTGTCGAAGTTGAAGCCCTTGTTGATGTCCCAGGTGTAGCCACCGGCGTACACCGGCTCCATCACGGCCTGGGAGATGTTGTTGTTGATCGCCTTGCTGTAGCCGGCCGCGCTGGCGAGCTGCCAGCCGTCGCCCTGCCAAGTCGACTTCAGGTCGTGGGCAACCGTACGCACCACCGACTTGCGGATGTTGCTGTCGAACGTGCCCTGCGCGATCGCCGGGCAGTTCGGATCGTCGTTGCCGCAGACATGGCCACCGGTGACCACGCCGTTCGGGCCCTGGTTGAAGCTGGTGACGTTACCCGGCGTGGCGCCGGTGAACGGATACAGCGACTGGTTCCAGTTGTCGAAGTTCTCGCGGACGAACAGGTTGTTGAACTCGAGCGACCAGTTGTCGGTCGGGCGCAGCTGGAAGCCCAGCGTCGCGGTATCGCGCTTGCGCTTCTGCTGGAACCACGCCGAGTTGATTTCGTCGGGCACCTTGGCGTTCGGATCGAGCGAACCGTTGGCGATGCCGGCGGCGACGGCCGGGCTCGAAGCCCACTTGGAGACCGGGCTGTAGCTGAAGATCTCGAAGCCCTGGCGGTCGATCTTTTCCTCGTAGTGCTGGATCGAGGTGATCACGCCGAACGTGCTGGCGTCGTTCTTCCAGCTGTACAGCGCCGAGCCGTTCGGGCGTGCGCCCGGCGTGCCCTGGTCGTTGTAGTTCAGGCCGAACGAACCGCGCACGGTGTTGGCCGGCAGGTCGAGCGGCTCGAGCGTGTGCAGCAGCACGGTACCGCCCAGGCTGCCTTCGGTGAGGCGCGCCTCGGGCGACTTGTAGACTTCCAGGCGACCGACGATTTCCGGCGCCAGCATGGTGAAGTCGAAGCCGCGGTTCGGCTGTGCGCCGTACTGCCACGGCGTCTGCGACACCGGCTGGCCGTTGAGGAACGTGAGGTTCAGGCTGGGATCGGTGCCGTCGATGGACACGCGGTCGCCCTGGCCGAACTGACGGTCGATGGTGACGCCCGGGATCTGCGTCATCGCTTCGGCGACGTTGGTGTTCGGGAACTTGCCAATGTCTTCGGCGGTGACGGCCTCGACGATGGCGTCGGCATTGCGCTTGGTGTCCAGCGACTTCTCGAGGCTGGCGCGGATGCCGGTGACGGTGATGCCCTCGAGCTGCGCGGCCTTGGCGGCGTCAGCTTTTTCCTGGGCGGTCTGCGGCTTGGCGGGCGGGGCCGACGCGTCCTGCGCGGCGGCAATACCCGTGAAGCAACAGAGTCCGGCGATGATGCTCGCCGCGAGCAGGTTCCTACGATGCGACATGGTGTCCTCCCCTCAGAGGATGTAGCTTCGGCGGGTTTCGCGACCGCGCCTGGCTTTCGTTGCTATCGAGAGGCCTTTCGGCCCGGTTTTTTACTAAGCCTGCGTTCCTTTCTCGCTCATCAATGAGCAGCCGAACCGTGCAGGTAGAGACCGGCGGCACCGATCACTCCCAACTGTCCGTGGTCCATCAGACGTACCGGCACTTGCTGGAGAAAGGCGCGCATAACGCCCTTGTTGAAAAACCTGTCGGCGAAGCTGCTGGCGGCGAGGTACTCACGCACTTGCGGCAGGATGCCGCCGGCGAGGAATACGCCACCACGCGCGCCGTAAAGCATCGCGAGATCGCCGACGAAGCTGCCGAGCAGCCCGCAGAACACGTCCAGTGCCTCCACCGCGGCGGGATCGTTCCCGGCGAGTGCGGCAGCGGTGACGCCTGCAGGTTCGGCCAGCGTCGCGGGCGTGCCGCGCAGCGTCGAAATAGCCTGGTAGAGGTTGACGAGGCCCGGGCCCGAAAGCGCGGTCTCGTACGGTACGTAGTCGCGGCCCTTCGCCAGCTCGGCGAGGATCGCCGCTTCGCGCGCGTTGCCCGGTGCCAGCGAGATCTGGCCCGCTTCGGTCGGCAGGACGGTCGCGTGCGGCTTGCCCGGCAAGAGCACGGCGGAACCCAGGCCGGTGCCCGGGCCCATCACGAGGATCGGCCCGGCCACCGGCGCGGTGTCCGGCTGGATGATCGCGGTGGTTTCGTGGTCGCGCAGGAACTGGCAGGCGTAGGCCACGGCTTCGAAGTCGTTGACCACGCGCAGGCCGGTGAGATGCAGGCTGTCGCGGATATGCCCGATCGAGACCGGCCAGGGCAGGTTCTCGTTGACGATGGCGTCGCCGAGCACGTAGCCCGCGCTGGCCACCGCGCAGTGGCGCACGGCGAACTGGCCGTCGAGGTGGGTCAGGAAATCCTGCAGCACGGCGGTCAGGCTCGGCCATTCGGCACAGGCGTAGCGCTCGTAGCGCAGCACTTCGAACGTACCGCCGGCCAGGGCCTGGCGGACGAGGCCAATGCGGGCATGCGTGCCGCCCACGTCGGCGGCGATGAACGCCTCCGCCCGGGTCGTATGCACGGCTTCCCGCTTTTTAGCCGATTCACCCACGTTCTTGCCCCTTGTCCGTTCGATACCGCCACATGAAAAGTGCGTGACGTCCCCGTTGCAATTCAGTCTGTAAGCGGGATGACAACGTTGTCAACAGGACAAATGGCTAGGACACTGGTCATTCCATCGTGCAGCGCAACAGGAAACGTTTACGAGCGCCGCCCGATTTTCCGCAGACGCGGCTGGGGATGGCCCGCGCCATCGGATTGGATAGGGCAATCAGCCGGTTGCGGCGGCGCGGCATCGAAAGTGGTGGCGCGGCGGGCGCCGGCGGCAGCCCGCGCAAAGCCGATTGACAACGTTGCGCGCACGAGTCAATAAAGGGACAAAAGCGGGCTACCCCGGGTCGTGCCGCGACCGGAGTCCGGCCATTACACAAGCAAGGGGAGCAACCCAATGTCGTCAACCACGGCCGCCGTCGGCGAGACACGCCATTCGAGCGTCGGGCCGATGATCATCATCGGCATCCTGTTTTTCATCTTCGGCTTCGTCACCTGGCTCAACGGCCCGCTGATCACCTTCGTGAAGCTTGCCTTCAACCTCGACGACGTGGGCGCGTTCCTGGTCCCCAGCGCTTTCTATCTCTCCTACTTCTTCCTCGCCCTGCCCGCCTCCTTCATCCTGAAGAAGACCGGCATGAAGAAAGGCATGGGCCTGGGCCTGTTCGTGATGGCGATCGGCGCGGCCACCTTCGGCCAGTTCGTCACCATGCGCGTCTACCCGGGTGCCCTCACCGGCCTCTTCATCATCGGCGCAGGCCTTTCGCTGCTGCAGACGGCGTCCAACCCGTACATCTCGGTGCTCGGCCCGATCGACAGCGCGGCCCAGCGCATCGCCTTCATGGGCATCTGCAACAAGATCGCCGGTGCACTCGCCCCGTTCGTGTTCGGCTGGGTGGTGATGAGCAACATCGGTGGCTTCGACAAGCAGATCGCCGCGGCCGCGTCGCAGGAGGAGAAGGAAGCGCTGCTCAACGCCTTCGCCGCGAAGGTGCACATGCCGTACCTCGCCATGGCCGGCCTGCTGGTGGTGCTGGCGATCTGGGTGGTGCGTTCGTCGCTGCCGGAAATCCGCGCATCCACCGATAACTCCGAGCGTGCCATCGGCCACGCGAAGGGCAGCATCTTCAGCTTCCCGCACCTGTGGCTCGGCGTGCTCTGCCTGTTCGTCTACGTGGGCGTGGAAGTGATGGCGGGCGACGCCATCGGCACCTACGGCCAGGGCTTCGGCATGACCCCGGAAGACACCAAGCACTTCACCTCGTTCACCCTGTTCGCGATGCTGATCGGTTACGTCGCCGGCCTAGTGCTGATCCCGAAGGTGGTGTCGCAGCACAAGTACCTGGCCCTGTCGGCGGTGCTCGGCGTGCTGTTCTCGATCGGCACGTATGTCACCACCGGCTATACCTCGGTCGGCTTCGTCGCCGCGCTGGGCTTCGCCAACGCGATGATGTGGCCGGCAATCTTCCCGCTGGCGATCAAGGGCCTGGGTTCGCTGACCGAGTTCGGCTCGGCACTGCTGATCATGGGCATCGCGGGCGGCGCCATCGTCCCGCAGCTGTTCGCGCACCTGAAGCAGGGCCACGACTTCCAGCTGGTGTTCCTGGCCATCATGGTGCCGTGCTACCTGTACATCCTGTATTACGGGGCGGCGGGCCATAAAGTCGGCCAGCACGCGAAGGGCTAAGGCCCATCTTCGCTCGACGACGGCCATCCGCTAGGATGGCCGTCTTGCTATCGAGGGTCGTAGATTGCGTAGCCCCACCATCAAGGACGTGGCCGAGCGGGCCGGCGTTTCGCTGAAGACCGTCTCCCGCGTCATCAACCACGAACCGTCGGTCCACGCCCGCACCCGCGACAAGGTGCAGCGCGCCATCGAGGCACTCGATTACCAGCCTGACCAGGCCGCACGCAGCCTGCGCAGCGCGCGCACCTATGCGCTGGGCCTGGTCTACGACAACCCCAACGCCCACTACGTCATCGCGATGCAGAACGGCGTGCTGTCGGTCTGCCGCGAGCGTGGCTTCGGCCTGCAGATCCACCCCTGCGATTCGTCCGCGCCGCGCCTTGCCGAACAGCTGGGTGACCTGGTCCGGCGCAACCGCCTGGCCGGCCTGGTGCTGTGCCCGCCGATGTCGGAACAGCCGGGCCTGCTCTCGCTGCTGACCGAGCAGGGCGTGCCGTTCGTGCGGATCATTTCCGCCCGGCAGGATCCGAAGGATGGCTGGCCGTGCGTGTTCGTCGACGACCGCGACGCGGCGTACGCGATCACCGAGCACCTGATCCAGCTCGGCCATCACCGGATCGGTTTCCTCTGGGGCGGCAAGGAACATCGCTCCAGCCCGGAGCGCTACCAGGGTTACGCGGACGCGTTGCGCGAGTACGGCATCGAGGTCGACACGGCGCTGGTCGTCGAAGGCGACTATTCATTCGACGACGGATTCCGTGGCGCGCGCAAGCTGCTTGGCCTGCGCAACCCACCCACGGCCATCTTCGGTTCGAACGACGAGATCGCCGCCGGCGTCCTCGCGGCGGCACGCTCCGGCGGCGTCGACGTGCCGTGGGAGCTGTCGATCGCCGGCTTCGAAGACAGCCCGTTCTCCAAGCAGTCCTGGCCCGCGCTGACCACCGCGCGGCAGAACACCGAAGAAATCGGCCGGCATGCGGCACAACGCCTCATCGCCGAGATCGAACGCGATGGCGGTGCGCCGGAAATCGACAACGAAGGCTTCAGCCCCGACCTGGTCGTGCGCGGCTCCACCGCCCCCCGCCGCCTGTAGGAGCGCGCCTGCGCGCGACGGGTGCGCCCGCGCGCGAAAATCGCGTGGCCATGTGCCCCGTCGTGCACAGGTGCGCCCATACATGGCCGCGCCGACCACATCGCTTTAACGCCCCGTTTGTTAAGCTTTACGGGATATCCATCGCACCGCTGCCTGCGTGTGCCCTACATGGATATCCCGTAGTCCCCTATTGAGCGGGCTTCGTCGAGTGGCGCGTTTCGCGCTGCGCACCCCTAATCCCCAGGACGGTTGGCCCCGGCCACGCTTGCGTGTGCCTGCGCGTCCGCGAGAACAGGAGCACGAACGATGCAGGACACTGCCGGGCACGACGCCCATTTCGGTTGGTTCACCCGCCGCCGCAAACACCTCAAGCCCGACGACCTGACCATCGTCGACGAGGGCATGCTGAAGCGTGCCGTCGGTGCCGCCGCGCTCGGCAACGCCATGGAGTGGTTCGACTTCGGCGTCTACGGCTACCTCGCCGTCACCCTCGGCCATGTGTTCTTCCCGGGCAGCAGCCCGACCGCGCAGGTGATCGCCACCTTCGCGACGTTCACCGTCGCCTTCCTCGTTCGCCCGATCGGCGGCGTGGTGTTCGGTCCGCTAGGCGATCGCTTCGGTCGCCAGCGCGTGCTCGCCGCGACCATGATCATGATGGCGATGGGCACCTTCGCCATCGGCCTGATCCCCAGCTACGACCGCATCGGCCTGTGGGCACCGGTGCTTCTGTTGCTCGCGCGCCTGCTGCAGGGCTTCTCCACCGGCGGCGAATACGGCGGCGCGGCGACCTTCATCGCCGAATATTCCACCGATGCCCGGCGCGGGCAGATGGGTAGCTGGCTGGAGTTCGGGACGCTGGGCGGATACATCGCCGGCGCGGGCGTGGTCACCGCCCTGACCACCCTGCTCGGCGAAGCGGACATGCTGGCCTGGGGCTGGCGCGTTCCGTTCCTCGTCGCCGGCCCGCTCGGCCTGTTCGGCCTGTACATGCGCATGAAGCTGGAGGAAACCCCGGCGTTCAAGGCACATGCCGAGGCGATGGAAGCCGCGGGCGATACGCCGCGCATCGGCTTGCTCGAGCTGGTCTCGGTGCACGGCCCGCAGCTGTTGAAGTGCATCGGCCTGGTGCTGGTGTTCAACGTCACCGACTACATGCTGCTGACCTACATGCCCAGCTACCTCACCGTGACGCTGGGCTACAGCGAGGCCAAGGGCCTGCTGCTGATCCTGATCGTGATGCTGGTGATGATGCCGCTGAATGTCGTCGGTGGCCGCTTCAGCGACCGCATCGGCCGCCGCCCGATGATCATCGGTGCATGCGCCGCGATGTTCCTGCTCGCGGTACCGTGCATGCTGCTGGTCGGCACCGGCAACGACGCGCTGATCTTCGCCGGCCTGATGCTGCTCGGCATCACCCTGGTCTGCTTCACCAGCACGATGCCGGCGACCTTGCCCGCGCTGTTCTACACGCCGGTGCGCTACAGCGCGCTGTCGATCGCGTTCAACGTGTCGGTGTCGCTGTTCGGTGGCACGACGCCGCTGGTCACCGCGTGGCTGGTCGAACGCACGGGCGATCCGCTGGTGCCGGCGTATTACCTGATGGGTGCGGCGGTGATCGGCGTGATCACCATGCTGTTCGTGCGCGAAACGGCAGGCCTGCCGCTACGCGGTTCGCCGCCGGCCGTCGCCGACCACGCCGAAGCGAAGGAACTGCTCGCCAGCGACGCGCCGCTGACGGTCGACGAAACCCTGCCGCCGCTGCCCGAAGACACCCCCAGCGAACCCCGCCTCGTGTAGGAGCGCGCCTGCGCGCGATTGCCCGGTGTGGTAACCGAGGCGACAGGTAATACGGAGGCCCAGCGCGAAAGGTCCGTCGCGAAAGGCTGTCGCGCGCAGGCGCGCTCCTACACGGCGACGGTCATCACGACGATCGCCGCGATGGCCAACGCGATGCCCACCCAGTTCACCGGCGCCAGCTTCTCCCTGAAGCCCACGGCGCCGACCAGCGTGCCCAGCACCACCACGCCGACGTTCATCGATGCGAAGACCAGGGACGGATCCTTCGGCAGGGCGACATGGCCCTTCACGTAGAACAGGATGTTGGCGAAGTTGAAGGCGCCCAGCAGCACGCCGGAACCGATGCTGCGCAGGGTGAGCGGCGCCTTGCCAGCGGCGGCGCGCACCGCGACGACGATCCAGCACAGCAGCATCGCGATCAGGAACGCGCCCAGCAGGCCTGCGGCGAACGACGCGCCGGCCTTCGCCACCAGTTTGAAGCAGATGTCGATCGCGCCGAACCCCGCGAACACCAGCAGCGGCGCCCACCACGCACCGGGCTCCGTCGTGCCGCGCTGCCTGCGCCACAGGACGCAGCCCACGGCAAGCAGGGCGATGCCGATGCCGAGCGCCTTCTGCGTGGTCAGCACGTCGCCGAGGAAGACGAAGGCGGCAAACAGGGAGACGAACAGCGACAGCCGCTGCGCCACGTCGGTGCGAACGATGCCGGCGGTGCGTACCGACCGTGCCAGCACGACGAAGATCGCGGGCAGCAGGATGCCCAGCGCGACCAGCGGCGGCCACGTCGGCTTCGCCTCGATCACCGCCTGCGGCGTGGCGCCGAGCAGCTGCCAGGCGAGCAGGGACGCCACCACGTAATTCGTGGCGACGGCCTGGACGATGTCGATGCCCGCGCGACGGGCGAGCTTCAGCAGGACGGAAACCGCGACGCTGAAGAGAACGGCAAGAAGGATGTAAACCATGGGACCACGAACTGGGTATACGGGAGTGCGAAGGATCGCACGCCCGGGCCCGGTTTACCCGCCGCCGTGGTCAGCGACGCCTGAGCTGCGCGGCTTCGCGGGCCAGCGCTTCGATCGCGGCGTAGTCGCCGGCGGCGAGCTTGTCGGCCGGGGTCAGCCACGATCCACCCACGCAGGCCACGTTGGGCAGCGAGAGGAAATCCGGGGCATTGGCGAGGCTGATGCCACCGGTCGGGCAGAAGGTGATCTGCGGCAGCGGCGACGCCCATGCGCCGATCAGCTTCGCGCCACCCGCCGGCACGGCCGGGAAGAACTTCTGGAAGCGGTAACCACGCTCGAGCAGGGCCATGGCTTCGCTCGACGTGGCCGCGCCCGGCAGCAACGGCAGCTCGGAATCGTCGGCCGCATCGAGCAGGCGCGGGCTGCTACCCGGCGACACCGCGAACTTCGCACCGGCCTTCAGCGCGGCGTCGAGGTCTTTCGCGGTAAGCACGGTGCCCACGCCGATGAACGCACCTTCGACTTCGGCCGCGATCGCACGCACCGCATCCAGCGCGGCCGGCGTGCGCAGGGTGACCTCGATCGCCGGGATACCACCCGCGACCAGGGCGCGAGCCATGCCCACCGCCTTCGACGCGTCGTCGATGATCACCACCGGAACCACCGGTGCGAGTGCGAGGGTGGATGCGACCTTGGCCTGCTTTGCTTCGTTGCTCATCATTGCTCCGGTAGTTCAGAACACGCCCGCGCCGAGGTCGGCCGCGACGGCCGACTGGCGGAACATGGCAAAAAGTTCGCGACCCATGCCGGTGTGGTGCACACCCAGGTCGATGTTGTCGGGGACGCGCGCGTTCCACTCGTCCGCCGCCACCAGCACCTCCAGCGAACCGGTGTTGGCGTCGACGCGGACCATGTCGCCGGTGCGAACGCGTGCGATCGGGCCGCCGGCTTCCGCTTCGGGCGTGACGTGGATCGCCGCCGGGACGCGTCCGGAGGCGCCGGACATGCGGCCGTCGGTCACCAGCGCCACGCGATAGCCACGGTCCTGCAGCAGGCTGAGCGTCGGCGTCAGCTTGTGCAGCTCGGGCATGCCACGCGCACGCGGGCCCTGGAAACGCACCACGGCGACGAAGTCGCGATTGAGTTCGCCGCGATCGAAGGCCGCCTTCACGTCGTCCTGCTCGTCGAACACGATCGCCGGCGCTTCGATCACCATGCGGTCGTCGGGCACCGATGAGACCTTGATCACGCTGCGGCCGAGGTTGCCCTTGAGCATGCGCAGGCCACCGTCGTGGCGGAACGGTTCGCTGATCGCGCGGAGCACGCCACGGTTACCGCTTTCCTTCGACACCGGCTTCCACGCGAGGCGGCCGTCGTCAAGCACGGGCAGCTGGCGATAGGCCTCGAGGCCGTGGCCCATGATCGTGTTCACGTCGTTGTGCAGCAGGCCCGCGTCGAGCAGCTGGTCCATCAGGAAGCCCATGCCGCCGGCATCGTGGAAGTGGTTCACGTCCGCGTAGCCATTCGGATACACGCGCGCCAGTAGCGGCACGACCGACGACAGCGCGTCGAAATCGTCCCAGCGCAGGTCGATGCCCGCCGCGCGCGCGATCGCCACCAGGTGCAGCAGGTGGTTGGTCGAACCACCAGTGGCGTGCAAGCCGACCACGCCATTGACGATGGCGCGTTCGTCGATGATGCGGCCGACCGGCATGTAATGGTCACCGATGCAGTCGGACGCCAGCACGCGTTCCACGGTCGCGTCGGTCAACGCGTTGCGCAGCGGCGTGTCCGGCGGCTCGAAGCTCGACCCGGGCAGGTGCACGCCCATGATCTCCATCAGCATCTGGTTGGAGTTGGCCGTGCCGTAGAAGGTGCAGGTGCCCGCGCCGTGGTAGGAACGCGCCTCGGCTTCGAGCAGCTCCGCGCGCGAGGCCTTGCCGGCGGCGAAGGCCTGGCGGACCTTGGACTTCTCTTCGTTCGGGATACCCGACGGCATCGGGCCCGAGGGCACGAAGGCGCTGGCGAGGTGGCCGAACGACAACGCGCCGATCAGCATGCCGGGCACGATCTTGTCGCAGATGCCGAGGTAGAGCGCGCCTTCGTACATGTCGTGCGAAAGCGACACCGCCGTGGCCATGGCGATCAGGTCGCGCGAGAACAGCGACAGCTCCATGCCCGGACGCCCCTGGGTGACGCCGTCGCACATCGCCGGCACGCCACCGGCGACCTGCGCCGTGGCGCCAAGGCGACGGGCGACGGTGCGGATGCGCTCCGGGTAACCCTCGTACGGCTGGTGCGCCGAGAGCATGTCGTTGTACGCGGTGACGATCGCGATGTTGGCAGCATGGCCGTTGCGCAGCGCATCCTTGTCGGACTCGCACGAGGCGGCGAAGCCGTGCGCGATGTTGCCGCAGGACAGGTGGTGGCGACGGGCACCTTTGCCGCGAGCGGCGTCGATCTTGGCGAGGTAGGCCGCGCGCGTGGCATGGCTACGCTCGACAATGCGCTGGGTCACCTCGGCGAGGACGGGATGCAGGGTCATGGCGTGTGTTCTCGGGCTTTGACCAGATGGAACGGGCGCCGCTCAGGGCGCCCAGAAGACGTGGACGGGAACGCGATCCTGGCCGAGCACGGCGCCGATCGGCAGCTCTTCGCCAGCCTCGGCCCGGGCCAGCAACGCCTTCTTGTCGTCGCCTTCGATGTGCAGGTACAGCGTGCCCGCGTCGAGCACGCGCGGCAGCGTCAGCGTGATGCGCGGCTCGCCGGCACCGCCGGCGCGCATCGAGATCACGGTCTGCGTGCCGTTCGGATCCAGCGCCGCGGCGAGGTTGTCGCCACCCGGGAAGAACGAGGCGGTATGCCCGTCCGGGCCCATGCCGAGCACGACCACGTCGAGCGGCTGGCCGAGCGCATCGATGCGCTTGCCGACATCGCCCAGGGCGGCGTCGACATCGTCCTTGTGTGCGCTGTCGAACAGCGGCACGAAGGTGGCCGTGTGCGCTTCATGGTG
Source organism: Bacillus sp. NP157 (assembly GCA_018889975.1). Lineage (NCBI taxonomy): Bacteria > Bacillati > Bacillota > Bacilli > Caryophanales > Bacillaceae > Bacillus > Bacillus sp. NP157. Next base: position 3,956,437 of record CP076546.1, on the reverse strand, counting down.
CAGCAGGTGCTGCGCGACCAGGCGCGCGTTGGAACGGTCGCTGTCGGTGTCGACCCAGCGCTCGTCGACCAGCGTGATCGACACCTTCGACCAGTCGATCTCCTGCTCGGCGAGCACGGCGAACATCATCTTCGGCGTGCCGCCGCCGGAGACCGCGATGGTGGCTTTGCCGCGCGCCTTGATGGCGGCGTCCAGCTTCGCCGCGATATCGCGGGCGAGCTGGTCGGCAAGGGTCAGTTTGTCGGCGAATTCATGGCGTTCGATCTTGGCGTTCATGCAGCGTCCTCGGCCCAGGTGCGGCCATCGCGTTCGATAAGCGCCACGGCGGCGCTGGGACCCCAGGTACCTGCGGTATACGGCTTCGGCGTGTCGCCGCTTGCTTCCCACGCGTCGAGGATGGGGCCGGCCCAGTTCCATGCCGCCTCGACTTCGTCGCGACGCATGAACAGGGTCGGGTTACCACGCACGACATCGAGGATCAGCCGCTCGTAGGCATCGGGCTGCTGCACGCCGAACGCCGTCGCGAAGCTCATGTCGAGCGGCACGTGGCGCAGGCGCAAGCCACCCGGACCCGGATGCTTGATGGTCAGCCACAGCTTCACCCCCTCGTCCGGCTGCAGGCGCAGCGTCAGGCGGTTGGGCAGCAGCGGACCGCTGGCGGGATCGAAGATCGAATGCGGCAGGGCGCGGAACACCACCACGATCTCCGACACACGGTTCGGCAGGCGCTTGCCGGTGCGCAGGTAGAACGGCACGCCGGCCCAGCGCCAGTTACCGATCTCCGCCTTGAGGGCGACGAAGGTTTCGGTCTTCGACTGGTCGCTGCCGAGTTCCTCGAAGTAACCCGGCACGCCCTGGCCTTCGGCCGCGCCCGCCCGGTACTGGCCACGCACGGTGAGCTGGGCCGCGTTGCTGGCGTTGATCGGGCGCAGCGAGCGCAGCACCTTGAGTTTCTCGTCGCGCACGGCGTCCGGCGCCAGCGACGACGGCGGCTCCATGGCGAGCATGCACAGCAGCTGCAGGATGTGGTTCTGGACCATGTCGCGCAGCGCGCCGGCACGGTCGTAGTAACCCGCGCGATGGCCGACGCCGACGGTTTCGGCGACGGTGATCTGCACGTGGTCGATGTGCTGGGCGTTCCACAGCGGCTCGAACAGCGCATTGCCGAAACGCAGCGCCAGCAGGTTCTGCACCGTTTCCTTACCGAGGTAATGGTCGATGCGGTAGGTCTGCGCTTCGCTGAAGACCTGGGCCACGGCATCGTTGATGGCGTTGGCGCTCTTCAGGTCGCGGCCGATCGGCTTCTCCAGCACCACGCGCGAACGCTCGCCATTCAGGCCGAGGCCGCCGAGGCGCTGGCAGATGTCGGTGAAGATCTCCGGCGAGGTCGACAGGTAGAACACGCGGATGTGGCTGGCGTGTTCACCCATGAGCGCCGCGAACTCGTCCCAGCCGTCCGCCTTGCGGGCGTCCAGCGAGCGATAGCCGACCATCTCGATGAAGGCATCCAGCTGGGCCGGGGCCACGTGGGCGACGGCCTTCTCGACGGCGCTGCGCACCTGCTCGCGGTAACCCGCGTCGTCGAGGCCTTCGCGGGCGACGCCGATGATCCGGCTGCCGGGCTGCAGCTGGCCATCCAGGAAGCGGTGGTACAGCGCGGGGAGAAGCTTGCGGATGGCGAGATCGCCGGTGCCGCCAAAGATGACCAGGTCAAAGGGTTCAACCGGGAGGGAAGGAGCGCTCACGACGGTGCCTCGATAAGTTCTGGGAGGTATGCCCAAGGATCGTACCAGTGACATACCACGAGGTACCAGCCCCGTACCAATCCGCTTGCCCTTCCCCTGTACGTAACCTTGTGATCACACGAAGGAAACGTTTTCACGTCTGATTTAGATCGTGCAAACAAACGTTCGGTCCAGTGGGGCGGCCCCCGGGGCGAAAACTGCCTTGCCGCAGTGGTCGGGTATTGGTATCTTCCCGGCATGGAATCCGCCCTCGTCGTTGAATACCAGCGCTTGCAACACGATCCGGCTGCCCGGCTGCCGCTGGCGTACATGCGCCTGCGCCGGGCCATCCGCAACGTGATCGAGAACGGCGAAGTGCAGGTGGGCCACGCCTTGCCGAGCGAACGTGACCTGGCCAGGGCCCTCACCCTGTCCCGGGTCACCGTTCGCAAGGCCATCGGTGGCCTGGTCGAGGACGGCCTGCTGACCCAGCGGCACGGCGCCGGCACCTTCGTGTCCGAGCGCATCGTCAAACCGCTGTCGCGCATGACCAGCTTCACCGAAGACCTGCGCGCCCGCGGCCTGAACCCGCGCTCGGAGTTCTTCGAAAAAGCCATCGGCGAGGTCAATCCCGAGGAAGCCATGGCGATGAACCTGTCGCCGGGCACCCTGGTCTGCCGCCTCCATCGCCTGCGTTACGCGGGCGACGAGCCGCTGGCGATCGAGCGCAGCGCGGTGCCCCTCGCGCTGCTGCCCGACCCCGGCCTGGTCGAGGACTCGCTTTACGAAGCCCTCGACAAGCTCGGCCACCGTCCCAACCGCGCCCTGCAGCGTCTGCGCGCCGTGGTCCTGGGTCCGGCGCAGATCCGCCTGCTGCGCCTGCCGGCCGGCAGCGCCGGCCTGAACATCGAACGGCGCAGCTTCCTCGACGACGGGCGCATCGTCGAGTTCACCAACTCCTGGTACCGCGGCGATATCTACGATTTCGTGGCGGAACTGCAAAGCGATTGACGAGCGAACGACGATGACCCTGCAGCCGCAAGACACCCTGATGTTCCGCGAAGCCCACGAGACCGCCGAGGTCGTCGAGCGCCAGCTGGCCCAGAACGAAGCCGTCGTCAGCGCACTGGCCGAGCGCCTGCGCGCGAACCCGCCGCGGATGGTGATCACCTGCGCCCGCGGCAGCTCCGACCACGCGGCGATGTACGCCAAGTACGTCTTCGAGACCCAGCTCGGCGTCGTCACCGCGTCGGCCTCGCCGTCGGTGACCTCGATCTACCACGCCTCGCAGCACCTCGATGGCGCGCTCTACGTCGCCGTCTCGCAGTCGGGCAAGAGCCCCGACCTGGTCCGCAACGCCGAAGCCGCCAAGCGCGCCGGTGCGTACGTGGTCGCCCTGGTCAACGTCGTCGATTCCCCGCTGGCCGCCGTCGCCGACGTGGTCGTGCCCTTGCACGCCGGCCCGGAAACCAGCGTCGCCGCGACCAAGAGCTACCTCGGCGCACTCTTCGCGATCCTGCACATCGCCGCCCGCTGGAGCGGCAAGGCCGAGATCGCCGACGCCATCGCCGCGCTGCCCGCACAGCTTCGCCAGGGCTGGGACGCCGACTGGACCTCGCTCACCGACGGCCTCGTCGACGCGCACAACCTGTTCGTCGTCGGCCGCGGCTTCGGCTTTGCCGGCGCCCTGGAAGCCGCACTGAAGTTCAAGGAAACCTGCGGCCTGCACGCCGAAGCCTTCAGCGCCGCCGAAGTGAAGCACGGCCCGATGGCGCTGGTCGGCCCGGATTTTCCGGTACTGTTCTTCGCCCAGAACGACGACACCCTGCCCGGCGTGCTCGACGTCGCCGCCGAGTTCCGCAAACGCGGCGCCAGGGTCTGGATCGCCGCCCCCGGCGCCACCGGCGAAGGCGTGCTGCCGCTGGTCGCCACCGCACCGGTCGCCGCGCCGCTGGTCACCGTGCAGAGCTTCTACCGCGCCACCGCCGCACTGGCGATCAAGCGCGGGTTCAATCCCGACGTGCCGCCGCATTTGAACAAGGTGACGGAGACGGTGTGAGAGCGGAGGTGGGAGATGGGGAGTGGGGGGATAGTCGTGGCGCGCGAGGGCACCTGCAGCTGCGCCGACGAAGCACATCCCGCACCCTTGCATGCTTGCCGCCCGCCACATGCCCGCGCCCCCACTTCCCATTTCCCATCCCCACCGACTCATCGCCCAACACCCCGGAAGCCTCGCCATGACCATCACCCTGACCAACGGCCGCGTTCTCACCGACAACGGTTTCCAGACTGGCTTCGCCGTGCTGGTGGACGACGGGAAGATCACCGGGTTGGCTTTGCCTTCGGATCCGCGGGTGCGTGCGGCGGAACGGCATGACCTGGGTGGGCGGACGCTGTTGCCGGGGTTCATCGACTGCCAGGTCAATGGCGGTGGCGGCGTGTTGTTCAACGACCAGCCGACCGTCGATGCGATCCGCGCGATCGGTGTCGCCCACGCGAAATACGGCACCACGGGTTTCCTGCCGACGCTGATCAGCGACGACGCCGAAGTGATGTCGCGTGCGATCGACGCCGTCAACGATGCCGTGGCCCAGGGCGTGCCGGGCGTGCTCGGCGTGCATCTCGAAGGCCCGTTCATCGCACCGGAACGCAAGGGCGTGCATGACCCGGCGAAGTTCCGCATCGCCGGCGCCGACGACATCGCCATGGTCGCCCGCCGCCACGGCGGCGTCACCCTGCTGACCCTCGCCCCCGAACGCGCCAGCGACGACGTGCTGCGCCAGCTGGTCGACAACGGCGTCATCGTCTGCGCCGGCCACACCGCCGCCGACTACGAAACCACGCGCCACGCCCTGTCGATGGGCGTACGTGGCTTCACCCACCTGTTCAACGCCATGACCCCGTTCACCAGCCGCGAACCCGGCGTCGTCGGCGCCGCGCTCGAAGACCACGCCAGCTGGTGCGGCCTGATCGTCGACGGCCACCACGTCCACCCCGCCTCCCTGCGCGTCGCCATCGCCGCGAAAACCCGCGAAAAGATGATGCTCGTCACCGACGCGATGCCCCCCGTCGGCTCCGACGACCCCCACTTCGTGCTCAAGGGCGAAACCATCACCGCCAAAGACGGCGTCTGCCAGACCGCCGACGGCACCCTCGCCGGCTCCGCCCTCGACATGGCCAGCGCCGTACGCAACACCATCGAAATGGTCGGCGTCCCGTACGACGAAGCCGCCCGCATGGCCTCCACCTACCCCGCCGCCTTCCTCGGCCTCGGCGCCACCCACGGCCACATCGCAGCCGGCTACCGCGCCGACTTCGTCGTCATGGACGACACCTACACCGTCGTCGAAACCTGGATCAACGGCAACCGCGTCTACACCGCCTGATCCCGACCCAGCACCGATTGCGCCGACCACGCTGCGGCTACGCCGCCATGCCCTGGTTCGCGCGCAGGCGCGCTCCTACACGAGCTGCCGATGCGTCGGGGATGCCGGTGCCGACGCTTTCCCACCCAGCTCGCCGCAAGAATGAAGAGAGCCCTCGGTGCCTACCCTCGAGGCGAGTTCCGCACAAGCGAGCGGCCGAAGGCCGATAAATACATGGGCCGCGGCTGCGGCCAACGTTGTCGAGCGCGGAGGACCTGTCTGAGCAGCGAGGGTAGGCACCGAGGGCTGTCCTGCGACCACGCATGAGCGCCGCGCGGACGGCCATCGCGCGCAGGCGCGCTCCTACAGGGCGGCGGTTCGGCCGGAGGCCGTGAAGGCATGCGCCGCAACGCGGCGAACCGCAGCACAAAAAAGGCCGGCGCTCCGCGCCGGCCAGATCAGGGGAGTTTGCGTGGTGCCCGCGGATACATCGCCCGCGGGCACCCTGTCACGCTTACAGGTTGAAGTCGTAACGCACGCCCAGGCGCAGGTAACGCGGATTCTGGAACGCGATCGGACGACGATAATCATCGCTGACCACCGGCTGCCCATTCGCATCCACCGAACCCGTCTCGCCCACGTCGATCTGCGCGACCGGACGCTGGCTACCCACCACGTTGAACACCGTCGCGGTAAACGCCAGCGGCTGGTTCTCACCCGCCCACATCGGCTTGTATTCCGCGTTCAGGTCCAGGTTCCAGGTATACGGCAGGCGACCCTTCGAACCACGCGGCGACGGCTGGAAGCCGCACTCGAAGTACGACGCGCCGTACTGGATCGCATCGGTCGGATCCAGGCCGATGCAGTTCTTCGGACGACCGGTCGCCACCGTCAGGTTGCCACCGAGCAGCCACTCCTGCGACGCCTGCCAGTAACCGTACGCCTTCAGCTGGTGCGTGCGATCGTTCGGCAGCGGGCCGTTGGTGTACTGCATGATTTCCGGCGCATCCCAGTCCTGGGTCACCGACGGATCGAGCTGGCCGATATCCGACTTCAGCTGGCCTTCCGAGTTGCCGTAGCTGCGCGAGAACGTGTAATCCACGCGGCCGTACCAGTCATCCGAGAAGTGATGCTCGAGGTACAGGTCGAGGGCGTAGTACGAACGCTTCAGGTCCGGGAAACCGATGCCCGAATCCGGGATGGTGAAGTCCGCCTTGCTGATGTCGAACGGCACGTAGTTACCGCCGCCCGTATCAACCAGGAAGGTGTTCGCCGAGCCCGGGTTGAACAGGTAGCAACCCGGCAACGACGCATTGGTGATGTCGATGTTGTGGGCGGCAGCGTAGTTCTCGAAGGGACGCGAGTCGCAGAAGTCGTCGATCGAGCTGCGCAGCTTGCGGTAGGTCGCCTTCGCGCCGAAGCTCCAGTTCTCGTTGATCGCCTTGTCGAAGCCCAGGATGTATTCATCCTGGAAGTAGGCCTTGATGTCCTTCGCGGCCACGGTCTTCGGGTCCGGCGTCGTGCCGTCTTCGCCGTTGAGGTAGGAGCGGCTGCCGAGTTGGGCCACGCCCGTCGGCTCGCCGTTCGGGCCGACGCCGGTATACGAGTAGTACTCGCTGTAATACGTCGACGCCGAGGCGCCGCGGATGGCGACGTTCGACGGGATGGCGAGATGGTAACGACCGGCGTTGGCATACACCTTGAAGCTGGAGTCGCCGAACACGTCCCAGGTGGCGCCGAGGCGCGGCGCGAGCTGGTGGCGCTGCTTCACGTAGGTGTCGCCAGCGCCGTTCAAGTTCTTGAACTGCTCGTTACGCAGGCCGAGGTAGACCATGAAGCGATCCGTGGCCTGCCAGTGGTCTTCGATGTACTGCGCTTCCTGCTCGGTCTTGACGCTCGCACCGGTTTCGAAGAGACGCTTCTCGACGAAGTAGGTGGTGCCCGGCGGCGGCACGATGTCCGGACGGCCCGGCACGGTACCGGCGTTGCGGTACACCCAGCGGTAACCGCCTTCGTAGATCTGGCCCGAGGTGGATTCCAGGGTCTGGTTATCCACGCCCACGCGGATGTCATGGTCGCCCGCGCGGTACTCGACGTCGAGGCGATAGCCGTGGGTCTTGTCGTTGGCGCCGGCATTGAGCACGGTGCCGTTGACCAGGCCGCAACCGGTGATCGGGTTTGCGATGCCGCGGCGGCTGTCGGTGATCCACGGGCAGTTCGGGCTACCGGAATAGCCGATGTCGCGCTCGTGCACCGTCTTGCTGTGGCCGTACAGCGCGGTCACGGTCAGGTCGTCGGTGAGGTAGCCGGTGTACTTGCCGATGTAGACGTCGCCGCCGGGGGTGGAACCCGGGCCCGCGTCGAAGTTCTTCAGGTTATCGGTACCGAGGTAATCGCCGCGGCTGCGCGTGGTGTAGTCGTACTTGTAGATGCTGCGCTCGGTGTTGGTCTTGTCGCCGATGCCGGTCACTTCCAGCAGGTGGCTGTCGGTGATGTTCCAGTCGATCTTGGCCATCCACTTCGTGGCCTTCTGCGTCTGGTTGGTACGCTGCGGCGCGAGGATGCTGCTGGTGCTCTTCTGGTCGGTGCGGGTGAAGTCACCGGCACCGTAGAAGAACAGCTTGTCCTTGATCAGCGGACCGCTCAGATACGCGGTGTACTGGGTGTCGCTGCGATCGTTGTCGCGACGGTTCTGGAACAGCTGGCCATTGGTGCGGTAGATGCTGCGCGCGGACTGGCGTGCGCCGTTCGGCTGGATGTACATGCCGAGGCCACCCTTCCAGGTGTTGCCGCCGCGCTTGGTCACGATGTTGATCACGCCGCCGGTGGAACGGCCGTATTCCGCGCCGTAGCCGCCGGTGAGCACCTGCTGCGAATCGATGGCGTCGAAAGGCAGGTTGACGAAGCCCAGGCCGGTCAGCGCGTTGGTGACCGAGAAACCGTTGATGTAGTACTGGTTCTCCGACGCGGACGAACCGCCGAAGGAGGCCACGTTGCCGTAGCGGCTGTCGCCGGCGATCACGCCGGGCGCCAGCAGGGCGGCGGCCGTGATGTCGCGGGCCAGCGGCAGCTTCTGCAGCTGCTCCGAGCTGAGCACGGTGCGCGAGTCGACCTGGGACACGTCGATCGCCGGCAGGGCGTTGCCGATCACCTGCACGCCTTCCAGGTTCTGCGCATTGGTGGCGCTGGCGGCCGCGGTGTTGCCGGCGAACGAGACATCCACGCCGCCGATGGCGACCGAGACGTTGTCGCGCGATTCGGCGATCGCGCCGTTGCGCTCCAGGCTGACCTTGTAGCGGCCGGTGGGCAGCGAACTGGCGCGGTAGCGGCCGTCGGATTCGACGTTCACGTCGCGGGTCAGGCCCGTGTCGAGGTTCTGCAGGTGGACGACGGCGCCTTCCGGCTGGGCGACGCGGCCGAAGATGTTGCCGGAGGCGTTGGACTGGGCGAGGGCGCCGCCGCTGGCGAGGCAGAGGGCAAGTGCGGTGCAAAGACTGGAACGGCGCAGGGCGCCGTGGAGCAGGGTGGAACGCTGCATGTGATGTCTCCCCGAATGAACTGCAAAGGCCGGTGCCGAAAGGTGGCGACCGAGCCCGTTCTCGACCCCTGCCGATGCGGTACCGCCGTGCCGTCCTGGCCACCTGCGGACCTGCCATCCCCCCGAATGCGTAATTCCCTACGATCGGCAGCAATCAGTTGCGGTTGTAATCGATAGTTTTTACGAACGTCAAGTCCCGGTTAACAATTTGTGTGAAAACCGTGCCCTCGGTCCCGTTCGGGATTAGACTGTCGGGGTTCGGGTGTCCCGCGGCCTTCCTGGCTGGCGGGATGAAACGGGAAGCCGGTGCGCCGCGATGCGGCAAGGCCGGCACTGCCCCCGCAACGGTAGGCACCCGGGGCCTTGCGCCCCGCCTGACTGGCCAACGCCACTGCTTTTCGGAGCGGGAAGGCGCCAGCAAGGGCCCGTGGAGACGGGAGGGTGTGAGTCCGGAGACCGGCCCGAAACGCCCCTCGCGACCCGTCGCGGGGGTGTACCTGTTTCGGACGATTCGCGGCGGGCGGATCCGGACAGCTCCGTGGCGATGCCTTTCCGTCCCCGCGCGCCGTTCGACCTTGCCCTCCGTGCACGTCCCCGGTTTCAGATATGCCGCAAGCGCGGCACGAGGACGCTCCACACCATGAAGAAGACCCTGCTCGCGACGGCCCTGCTGTCGTCCATCGCCGTCGCGCACGCCGCCGACGCCCCCGAGAACCTGCCGTCGGTGGTCGTCACGGCCAACCGCGCCGCGACCCCGCTGGACGAGGTACTCGCCCCGGTCACCGTGATCACCCGCGACGACATCGAGCGCCTGCAGCCGATCAGCGTGCAGGACCTGCTGACCGGCCTGCCCGGCGTGGTGATGGCCAATTCCGGCGGTCTCGGCCAGCAGACCTCGATGTTCATGCGCGGCACCAACTCGGCGCACACGCTGGTGCTGATCGACGGCGTCCGCGTCGGCACCGTCGGTGCCGGCCTGCCGGCTTACGAGCAGCTCCCGGTGGAGCAGATCGACCATATCGAAGTGGTCCGCGGCCCGCGCTCCAGCCTGTACGGCTCGGACGCGATCGGCGGCGTCATCCAGATCTTCACCCGTCACGGCGTGGCCGGCGAAGCGCCGACGCCCAGCGTTTCGGTCACCGGCGGCAGCCACAGCTACAACGCCGAACAGGTCGGCCTCTCCGGCGGCACCACCCACGGCTGGTACAACGCCAGCCTCGGCGGCCAGTACACCGCGGGCATCAACGCCTGCCGGATCGGCGCGGGCTCGGCCTTCAAGGGCTGCTTCACCGACGAGCCGGACCACGATGCCTACCGCACCTACAACGGCGCGCTCTCCGGCGGTTACCGCTGGGACGACGGCACCGAGCTCACCGGCAGCTGGCTGCGCAGCAAGGGCACCATCGAATACGACGGTGACTTCCAGAACCTGACCCGCCGCTCGCAGCAGGTCGCCGGCGGCAAGCTCAGCTTCGACGCCATGGCCGACTGGCGCATGTCGGTCAGCCTGGGCCAGAACCAGGACCGCGCCGACAACTACCTCAACGGCTCGCAGAAGACCTGGTTCGACGCCAACTTCAACCCGGTGCTGGGCGCGGACAAGCTGCGCACCGGCTACCTGTACTCGAAGCGCAACCAGGCCGCGTGGCAGAACGACATCACCCTGGCCCCGGGCCAGGTGCTGAGCGCGGGCGTGGACTACCAGCAGGAGAAGCTGGACAGCGATACGGATTATCTCAAGACCACCCGTAACAACACCGGCGTCTTCGCGCTCTACCAGGGCGTGTTCGGCCCGCACGAGATCCAGCTTTCGGCGCGCCACGACCACAACACCCAGTTCGGCAACCACACCACGGGCTCGGCCGCCTACGGCTTCCGCTTCGATAACGGCATGCGGATCACCGCGTCGTACGGCAGCGCCTTCCACGCGCCGACCTTCAACGACGAGTACTACCCGTACGGCACCCCGGTGAACCTGAAGCCGGAAACCTCGCGCACGGCCGAAATCGGCCTCAGCAGCCGCCCGGGCATCTGGAACTGGGCGGTCAACGCCTACCAGACCAAGGTCAACGACCTGATCGGGTTCGACGCCAACTTCCTGCCGATCAACGTCAGCGAAGCGCGGATCCGCGGCCTCGAAGGCCAGCTTGGCGCCGACCTCGACGGCTGGCACCTGCGCGCCTACGCCACCCTGCAGCAGCCGCTGAACCGCGATAACGGCCCGAACGAGGACAACCTGCTCGCCCGCCGCCCGCGTCGCACCGGTCGCGTGGACCTGGACAAGGACCTGGGCATGTTCACCGTGGGTGGCTCGGTGTACGCCGCCGGCTACAGCTACGACGACGCCGCGAACGGCACCCGCCTGGGCGGTTACACCACCGCCGACCTGCGTGCCACCTGGCACCTGGACAGCGCCTGGAGCGTGCAGGGCCGCGTCGCCAACGTCGCCGACAAGCACTACGAGACCGTGGCCTATTACAACCAGCTGGGCCGGACCTACTACGTGACGGTGCGCTTCTCGCCGAATCCGTAAGTCCTGACCGAGGGGAAACCTGTTGGAACAGGTTTCCCCTGCCTTATGGCAGGGGCCTGACGGACGGCACAGGCGACGGCGGCCCCCATGACGGCATAAAGTGCGCGGCGCGGGGGCGTTTCCCGCTGTCACAGGATGTGTCGTGAACTTCTTTGCTCCCTTCATCCGTCGGCCCCGGGGTACGTCGCTGCTTGCAGCGGGCCTCACCCTGGCTGGCATCCTCGCCTACATGTTGCTGGGCGTGGCCGCGTTGCCGTCGATCGAAGTGCCGGCCGTGTTCATCCAGGCGCAGATGCCGGGCGCCAACGCGCAGGTGATGGCGTCCACGGTGATCGCGCCGCTGGAGCGCCACCTCGGCCAGATCCCCGGCGTGGACCGGATGTACTCGAACAGCACGGAAGGTGCTGGCTTCGTCCGCCTGCAGTTCACCATGGACCGCTCCACCGACGCCGCCGCGCGCGACGTGCAGGCCGCGATCAACGCATCGCTGGTCGACATGCCGGCCGGCATGCCGAGCCCACCGCAATACTTCAAGTTCGATACCGGGCAGATCCCGGTGCTGCTGGTGTCGTTCACTTCGAAGACGATGCCGGCGGACAAACTGTTCGACGTGGTCGATACGCTGATCCGCCCCGCGGTGTCGCAGATCGACGGCGTCGCCCGCGTGCAGGTGTTCGGTGGCACGCCGCACGCGGTGCGCGTGGAGCTGGATACCAACGCGCTGGCGACCAAGAACCTCACCGCCAACGACGTGTCGAACGCACTGCAGGCGGCCAACGTGAATTCGCCGCAGGGCCTGCTCTCCGACGGCCGCTCGCAGATGACGGTGATCGCGAACGACGGCCTGCGCGACGCCGACCAGTTCGCCAACATCCTCATCGCCATGCGCAACGGTACGCCGGTGCGCCTGTCCGACATCGCGAAGGTCACCAGCGGCCAGCAGGACATCTACCAGAAGGCGTGGTTCCAGGGCGAACGCTCGGTAAGCATGCAGATCAGCAAGCGACCCGAAGCCAACTCGATCGCCACCGCCGATGCGATCCGCGCCGCGCTGCCACGCTTCCGCGCGATGCTGCCTGCCGATGCGCAGGTGACCCCCATCTTCGACCTCACCCAGACCACCCAGTCAGCACTGCACGAAGTGAAGCTGGCACTGATGATCTCGGTGGTGATGGTCTGCCTGGTGATGCTGGTGTTCCTGCGCCGGCTCGGTCCCACGCTGATCGCCACGCTCAGCGTGCCGCTATCGCTTGCGGGCGCGTTCGTGGTGATGTGGACGCTGGGCTACACGCTCAACACCATGTCGCTGATGGCGCTGGTGCTGTGCATCGGCTTCGTCGTCGACGATGCGATCGTGGTGATCGAGAACATCGTCCGGCACATGGAAAACGGCTCCGCGCCGATGCCCGCCTCGCTGGAAGGCGTGCGCGAGATCGGCTTCACCGTCATCTCGATCACCATCTCGCTGGTCGCCGTGTTCGCGCCGCTATTGTTCGGCAACAACATGATCACCAAGCTGCTGCGCGAGTTCTCGGTGACGCTGGCGGCGGCGGTGCTGATCTCGGCCGTGGTCTCGCTCACCCTGACCCCGGCGCTGTGCGCGCGTTACCTCAAGCACGACGCGCCGGACCGCGTGCCGGGCCGGCTGGAAAAAGCACTCGAACGCTTTGATCGCGGCTTCCTTCGCCTGTACGAACGCGGCCTGGACTGGTCGATGCGCCACCGCCGGATCATGCGCTGGCAGCCGATCACGCTGCTGGTGGCCACGGTGGTGCTCGCCATCGCCGTGGTGAAGACGGCGGGCGGCAACTTCATGCCCGACGAAGACACCGGCATGATGCAGGCACAGATCACCGCCGATGCGAACATCTCGCCGGACGAGATGACCCGCCGGCTGAATCGCGTGGCCGAGATCATGCAGAAGGATTCCACCGTGGCGGACGTCACCGCGATCCTCGGCGGCGACAACGGCGGCGCGGTCGGCAACCAGGGCATGATGTTCATCGACCTCAAGCCGAAGGGCAGCGGGCCGAACGAGCGGCATGAATCCATCAAGGAAATCATGGACCGCATGGGCAAGGAGTACGACAAGCTCTCCGACGTCCAGGTGTTCATGAACCCGGTGCAGTTCCTCGGCGGCGGCGGTGGCAACAGCAACCGCGGGCAGTACTCGTTCCAGCTGATCAGCACCGGCGGCGAAAGCCTCGAACCGTGGACGCTGAAGCTGGTGCAGATCATGCGTGGCATGAAGGAGTTCCGCGACGTCGGCAGCGACTTCGACGTGGTCGGCAAGCAACAGATGCTGCAGGTGGACCGCGACGCGGCCAGCCGCCTGCAGGTCGGCATGGGCATGATCGACACCGCGCTGTACAACGCGTTTGGCCAGCGCCAGGTCTCGGTGATCTATTCGGACATCAACCAGTACTGGGTGGTGTTGACCGCAGCGGCCGCGGAGTCGCTGTCGCCGCAGTCGCTGCTCAACACTTACGTGAAGAACAACGCGGGCAACATGATCCCGCTGTCGGCCGTCGCGCATATCGCGCCGATCAGCACGCCCAGCGCGGTCACTCACCAGAACCAGCTCGAATCGGCCGACGTCACCTACAACCTCGCCCCGAAGATCTCGCCGGACAAGGGCAACAACCTGGTCGAACAGGCCGTGGCGCGGCTGAAGCTGCCCGAAGGCGTGCGCATGGACTTCACCGGCGCCAACCAGCGCCTGCGCGACGCGCAGTCCAACGGCATGGTGCTGCTGATCGGCGCGATCCTCGCCGTGTACATCGTGCTGGGCGTGCTCTACGAGAGCCTCGGCCATCCGCTGACCATCCTGTCGACGCTGCCCGCGGCCGGTGCCGGTGCCTTCCTCGCGATGCTGGTGACGCAGACCCAGGTCACCCTGATGGCGATCATCTCGGTGTTGCTGCTGATCGGCATCGTGAAGAAGAACGCGATCCTGATGGTGGACTTCGCGCTCACCGCACAACGCGAGAAAGGCATGTCGCCGGTGGAGGCGATTCGCCAGGCGGCCCTGGTCCGCTTCCGGCCGATCACGATGACGACGCTGGTCGCCATGGGTGCGGCGCTACCGCTGGCGATCGGCTTCGGCGTCGGTTCGGAAATGCGCCGCCCGCTGGGTATCGCGATCGTCGGCGGCCTGCTGGTCTCGCAGCTGCTGACCCTGCTCAGCACGCCGGCGATCTACCTGTGGAGCCACGATCGCAAGGAGCGCAAGGTGCGGCGGAAGTACCGCCGCGTGCTGAAGCAGCGCGCCAGGGCGTGGAAGAAACTGCGCAAGGCGCGCGGGGCGTAAGCCTCAGTACGCCGCGGCGGCGGCCAGCGAGCGCACGTAGTCGCGCACGTCGGCCGGCCACGCGTCGGTCAGGCCGCGGAAGCGTTCGGTGTCGCGCCGATGGAAGGCGCGCGATGCCTCTTCGTAACCGGGCAGGTCGCCGGCCAGCGCCAGCATCACCCGGTCGAGCGCTTCGGCGGCCTGGCGCACGCGGTCGCTGCCCGCGTTCTCGCGGCTGGCGTTCTCCACCAGCCGGCGCAGCGCGACCGAGGCACCACCGGGCTGGCCCGCCAGCCATTCCCAGTGCCGCGGCAGCAGGGTAACTTCGCGCGCCACCACGCCCAGCCGTGGCCGGCCGGGGCCACGCCGCGGCGGCAGGGCTTCGCCGGGCAGGCGGGCGAGCACGTCGTGCGTGGTGCCGCGATAGTCGAGGTCGAACGGGCGCCCGGTGCTGTCGTCGTAGACGATCGGGCTGGCGTTGGGCTGGGCATCGAGCAGGGCCTTGCAGCGCTCGGCCACGATGGCGAGCGTGCCGGCGGCAACGCGCCGCTGGCCGTCGAAGGCGGTGAAGTGGGTGGTCATGGGGGTTCTCCGTGAAACACCCGGCAAATATTACCCGGAATAAATTACCCGTCAATAGTGCCCGGGTAAATTCATAGGCCCCACGCGAAGCAGTCCATCGACAGCACCCCGTAGGTCACCCCGCCATCGATCGCCATCGCGGCGTCGTTGCCGGCCGCGCCCGCGGCCACCAGCAGGGGCAGGTAGTGCTCCTCGCTGGGGTGGGCGCGCAGGGCGGACGGGGCACGCCGGCGGTAGTCGCGCAGCGTCGCCGTGTCGCCGGCGAGCACCGCCCCGCGCGCCCACGCCGCGAAGGCCTGGGCGTAGTCCTCGGTGTCGCGGCTGGGCCGCGCTTCGCGCAGGTTATGGGTGAGGCTGCCCGAGCCGATCACGGCCACGCCGCGCTCGCGCAACGGGGCCAGCGCCTTGCCCAACGCCAGCGCCGAGTCGACATCGAGGTTATGCGGCATCGACACCTGCAGCACCGGGGTATCGGCCTCGGGGCGCAGGTAGCGCAGCGGCACCCACGCGCCGTGGTCGAGCCCGCGGTCGCTGTCGACCAGCGTCGAAAATCCGTGCTCGATCAGCAGCGCGGCCGTTTCCGCGGCCAGCGCCGGCAGGCCGGGCGCGGGGTAGGACAGCGTGTAGAGCTCCGGCGCGAAGCCACCAAAGTCGTGGATCGTTGACGGACGGGCGGCACCGCCCACGCGGACGCCGCAGGTCTGCCAGTGCGGCGAGACGACGACGAGCGCGGTGGCGCCGGCAAGCTGCTCGCCCAGCGCCGTCAGCCGGCTACCGAGCAGGCCCGGTTCCAGCGCGAAGGTCGGGGCGCCGTGGGAGACGAAGATCGCGGGTGCGCGTTGCATGGCGAAAGCCTGGGGAGGGGTGTGGGGACACCGTCCAATGTAGGCATCGCGTGGGCGCGGATAAACCGCCGCGCGGCGAACGGATTGGCGCCGTGGACGAACGCTGGCTCAGCTGACCGTGGCGGGGGCCTGGCCCAGCTCGCCGACCGGCACCGGGCGCGCGAACAGGAAGCCCTGCATCGCCGTGCATCCCTCTTTTTCCAGCCATTCGCGCTGGCTTTGCGTCTCGACGCCCTCGGCCACCACCTGCAGGTTGAGGCTGCGCGCGAGGAAGATGATCGAGCGACAGATCGAGGCATCCACCGCGTCTTCCAGCAAGGCGCTGGTGAAGTGGCGGTCGATCTTGATCTTGTCCAGCGGCAGGCGCGACAGGTAGGTGAGGTTCGAGTAGCCCGTGCCGAAGTCGTCCAGCGCGATGCTGACGCCCATCGCGCGCAGCTCGTGCAGCGTGCGGATGGCGCGCTCGGGTTCCTTCATGAACGCGCTTTCGGTGAGCTCCAGTTCCAGCGCCGATGCGCTGGCACCGGTTTCGCGCAGGGCCTGGCGTACTTCGGCGACCAGGTCGGAGTGGGCCAGCTGCTGCGCCGAGATGTTCACCGCCACGCGGCAGCCCGGGCCGAGCAGGTCGACCACGCGGCGTTGCTGGCGGCACGCTTCGCGCAGCACCCACTGGCCGATCGGCACGATGGCGCCGGTTTCCTCCAGCAGCGGGATCAGCCGGTCGGGGTAAGCCAGGTCACCCGGCGCGAGTGGCCAGCGCAGCAGCGCTTCGACGCCGATCGGGCGGCCGGTGACGCCATCGTGCTGGGTCTGCCACGCCAGCGACAGTTCCTGGTCGAGGCTCGCCGGCGACAGCCGGGTGATCACGGTCAGCCGCGCCATCGCCGTCGTATGCATGTCGGCCGAGTAGCACTTCCACGTGTGGCGGCCGGAACGCTTCGCGTCGTACATCGCGGTGTCGGCGTTGCGGATCAACGTGTCGGCATCCAGGCCATCGCGCGTGGCGAAGGCGACGCCGATGCTGCACTTCAGCCGCTGCAGCGTGCCGCTGACTTCCAGCGGCTCTTCGATGGCGCGCTGGATCCGCGGCAACACGTCGAGCGCCTTCGCCGGCGGACCGTCGAACGGCAGCATCGCCAGGAATTCATCGCCACCGAAGCGGCCGACCTGGCCCGCACCGTCGAGCACGTCGCCCAGCTTGATCGCGATGTCGTGCAGGACCTGGTCGCCCAGTGCGTGGCCGAGCGCATCGTTGATGAACTTGAAGTGGTCGAGGTCGATGAACAGCACCATCAGGCCCGAGCGATCGCGCACGCAGTTGCGCACCAGCGCATCCAGCTGCTCGCGCAGGGCGCGGCGGTTCGGCAGGCCGGTCAGCTCGTCGTGGGTCGCCTGGTGGTTGAGGCGTTCCTCGTAGAGGCGCTGCTCGGTCACGTCGCGGACGATGACCAGCGTGCCGCGGCCGCGTGAGTCCTTGTAATCGGACAGCGCCAGCTCGGCTTCGAACGGCATGCCGCGCATCGGCTCGAGCCATGCGGTGACACCGGCGCCCTCGGTGGTGCCAGTGCGGATCGCCGCCAGCGCGTCGCTGTCCATCAGCTCGGAGGCATCGCGCCCGTTCAGCACCTCGCCCGGCATGCCGAGGCGTTCCTCGGCCAGCGGGTTGGCGTAATCGATGCGATCGTCGCGGACCACCAGCAAGGGCAGCGGCAGGCGCGACAGCAGCTTGCGCAGGGCCGCCTCGCTGGCGGCCAGGTCGCGATCGGACTCGCGCAGGCGCTGGCGGGTTTCATGCAGCGCGGTGATTTCGCTGATCGTGCCGGCGAGGATCGTCGCGCCTTCCTCGTTGGTGATCCGTGCGGCGCGCAGGTTTACCCGCACTTCCTGGCGATCGGGACGGCACAGCCGGTGTTCGATCTCGTATGGGCCGTCGCCGTGGGTGAAGCGTTCGAGCCACGCCGTCAGCGCGGCCTGGTCGTCGCGATGGACCAGCCGGTAATAGGTGCCGAGGCTGACGTCGGTACGTTCGGCGGGCAGGCCGGTGATCTCGTGCACGTGCCCAGACCACAGGATGCTGCGCGAGCGCATGTCGGCTTCCCACAGGCCGATGTGCCCGCTGCGCTGGACGTCGCCCAGGTGCCGGGCACTGCGCGTCAGCGCTTCGAGCAGGGTGCCCTGGCGCTGGTAGGCGCGGCCGAGCCACGCGGCCAGGCCGTTGAGGATCAACAGCAGCACCAGAGTGGCCAGCACGGTGGCCTGGGCCTGGCGCAGCCAGTCGTCGCGGATCGCACTGCGGTCGACGCCGACGCGGACGAACAGCGGATAGTTCGACGAGGCGGCCCACGCGTACATATAGTCGCCGTCTTCGTAGGTGCCCGTGGCGCCCGCGCCCGCGGCGGGTGGCGCCCAACGCTGGCTGACGCCGGCGCGGTTGGTCGCGAACAGCTGGCCTGTCGACGAGAACATGCCGATCACGGCCGTCTGGCTGAGCATCGAGTGGCGCAGCGCGTCGGTGGCGCCGGCGCTGCCGATTCGCGTGCCGAAGCTGGCCGGGTTGGCGACACGCGAATCGACCACGACACGGATGGTCGGGCCCAGGCCGTCCCGCGCATCCGCCACGCTGACCCGGACGCTGGCGCC
The DNA here is from genome assembly GCA_018889975.1 of Bacillus sp. NP157. NCBI lineage: Bacteria > Bacillati > Bacillota > Bacilli > Caryophanales > Bacillaceae > Bacillus > Bacillus sp. NP157. The sequence continues at coordinate 3,937,921 of CP076546.1, read as the reverse complement.
CAGCGCGTTGAGGCGGGGCGCGTCACGCACGCCGCGCCAGCCGTCGCGCTGCGGAGGCCGGGTGGACGCGATCACCTCGCCGGCCGGGTCCATCGCGACGAAATTCGCAAGTTCCGGATGCCGCGCGTGGACTTCTTCGAGCGCCGTGGTCAATGGACCCGGGTCGGCGCTGGTGACGCCATTGCGCAGGGCCAGCAAGGGGCCGAGGCTGGCGTTGATGTTCTGGTCGAGCATCCGGATCAGGCCGGAGGCGGCGCCGGTTGCCTGGCGCTGGCTGCTGCCGAGCATGCGCCGGTAGGCGTCGAACTGCAGGTGCGCCACGATGGCGACGACGCCGACGGAGAGCGCGGCGGCAGCCAGCCAGAGCGCCACGCGGATGCGACGCGCGCGCAGCTTGGTGGCCCCCTTGTCCATCGCCCCTGTCACCTTTGCTGTCGCCTCGCATGCCATGTGAGGGCATGCGCCGTGGCAAACCCATGCACTGTATCGGCCAGAAAGGCTGGCTCTTGAGATGCCCGTGAAGCACGCGTAGCCAATCCTGCACTTTCCCGGCAGAAATATTCTGTGCCTACCCCCTTTTTTCACGCTGGCTGAACACTATTTACCGAACGATTCAGTTCACAAATCGCGCCACACACAAACGTCCCACCATAAGGACCAGTCTCCACATGCGCTCGTCCCGCGTCGCACTCAGCCTTCTCGCCGCCCTCTCGCTTTCCGCCGCCGCCTTTCCCGCCGCCGCCGACACCCATATCGAGCTTCAGGGTGGCCGCAGCTACATGGATTCGCACGCCACGAATGCGTTCTTCATCGAATCGGTGTTCAACGCCTACCCGATCGGTGCCAGCCGGTTCACCTGGTCGCCCGACGTCTCGATCGGCTACATCAAGGGACGCGACATCGGCCGCTATGCCGACTCCCATCCGGGCGTGACCAATAACGTGTGGGTCGGCGCCGCCGGTGCGCGCCTGCACTACGGCACGGACGGCGACTGGTACCACCCGTTCTTCTTCAGCTTCCAGGTGGCCGGCACCGCCGGTGGCCGCACCCAGGCGCTGAGCTCGGGCTACGAGTTCGTCAGCACCCTGGGCTGGCAGTGGAAGTACCTGAGCTTCCAGGTCCGCCACATCTCCAACGGCAGCTTCAAGGAACCCAACCGCGGCGAGACCATGGCCCTGGTCGGCATCGGCTTCGATATCTGACCCCCGGCGCAGGCGCTGCCCTGTTCGTATCTAACCCCGCGGCGCCGCCTCTGTAGGAGCGCGCCTGCGCGCGAACGGGCAAATCCGCAGACCCGAAATCCTGCAGACGCGAAATCCATGGCCTGGAAAAAGGCATGACCTGAAAAACCCATGCCCCATAACGAAAGAGGCGTTGAACGACATCCGGGACGATGTTGTTCAACGCCTCTTTCGTTTTACGTCGCACCCCGGGGGGTTCGCCACACCCCGGGGGGTTCGCCACACCCCGGGGGATTCATCGCACCCGCGGGGTTATCGCACCCGCGGAGTTATCGCACCCGGGAATCGCGCGCAGGCGCGCTCCTACACTAGTGGCCTGAGGCGGCGGGGCCGGCCTTGGCGGCGAACGGCGGCTTGGCTAGCCAGACGATGAAGATCAGCCCGACGAAGATGAACCCGAGCATGTAGAACACCTCGTTGAACGAGATCTGGTACGCCTGGTTGGTGATCATCGCGTTGACCGACGACGTGGCGTATTGCGGATCACCGTGGCCGATCTGGGTCAGTGCCTGCTGGGTGTTCGGGTTGAACGGGGTGAAGTTCTCGGCCAGCCGCTCATGGTGGACGATGGCGCGGTGGTCCCACAGGAACGTGGTGAGCGACGCGGCGAAGCTGCCGCCCAGCGTACGCAGGAACGTCGCCAGGCCCGAGCCCGCCGCGATCTCGCGCGGCTGCAGGTCGGAAAGCAGGATCGACAGCACCGGCATGAAGAACAACGCCACGCCCAGGCCCTGGATAAGCTGGACCATCGCGACACTGTAGAAGTCGATGTCGAGATAGAAGTCCGAGCGCATGAAGCAGGTTGCGCCCATCACGATGAAGGCACCCGAGGCGAGCACGCGCAGGTCGAACTTGTGCGCATACCGGCCGACGAACGGGGTGAGGATCACCGGGATGATGCCCAGCGGCGCCGCGGCCAGGCCCGCCCATGTCGAGGTGTAACCGACATTGCGTTGCAACCACTGCGGCACCAGCAGGCCGATCGCGAAGAACGCCGCGTACGCCAGCACCAGGCACAACGTGCCCATCGCGAAGTTCCGATGCCGGAATAGCTTCAGGTTCACGATCGGGTCCTTGTCCGTGAGTTCCCAGATCAGGAACACGGCGAGGCCGATGGCGGCGATGATCGCGGTGACCACGATGAACGGCGACGAGAACCAGTCTTCGTCGTTGCCCTTGTCGAGCACCACCTGCAAGGCGCCCACGCCGATGATCAGCGTGATCAGGCCCACGTAGTCGACCTTCGGTTTCTCGGTGACTTCCGGACGGCCCTTCATCTGGTTCGCCACGACGAAGCTGGCGAAGATGCCGATCGGCACGTTGATGAAGAAGATCCACGGCCAGGTGTAGTTGTCCGTGATCCAGCCACCGAGGATCGGGCCCGCGATGGGCGCGACCACGGTCACCATCGCCAGCAAGGCCAGCGCCATGCCGCGTTTCGCTGGTGGATAGATCGAGATCAGCAGCGACTGGGTGATCGGGTACATCGGGCCTGCCACCGCCCCCTGGATGGCGCGGAACAGGATCAGCATGCTCATGCTCTGCGCGATGCCACACAGGAACGAGGCAAGCGAGAACAACAGCGTCGCCCACACGAACAGCTTGGTTTCACCGAAGCGACGGGTGAGGAAGCCGGTGAGCGGCAACGCGATGGCGTTGCTCACCGCGAACGAGGTGATCACCCAGGTGCTCTGGTTGGAACTGACACCAAGGTTGCCCGCGATGGTCGGCAGCGACACGTTCGCGATCGTGGTGTCCAGCACCTGCATGAAGGTCGCGAGCGATAACCCGACCGTGGACAGCGCCAGGTTTGGCGGTCGAAATTCGGTGCTCATGGATAAGCCTGGTCGTTAGATGAGGAGCCGCGAGGGAGGCGCGGGTGCGTCGACGTCGTCGACGCACCCGCGGGCCGGTCCCTTACTTCGGAGCCTGCTGCTGCTCGGCGCCGTCGCCGGCCGACGCGTTTTCATGGATCACGCGGGTGATGTCCTTGTCAGCGTCGGCAAGCTGCTTGTCGTACACGGTGGTCGAGAACTCGGGCTTGGTCGGCGCCTGCTTCGCCAGCAGCGCACCGCTCTGGTCGTGCAGCGAGACCGTGACCTTGGTCGACAGGCCCAGGCGCAGCGGCTTGTCTTCGAGCTGCTTCGGCTCGGTGAAGACCACGCGGACCGGCACGCGCTGGACGATCTTGATCCAGTTACCGGTGGCGTTCTGCGCCGGCAGGATCGAGAACGCGCTGCCGCTGCCGACGCCCAGGCTGCGCACCTTCGCCTTGTAGACGGTGTCGTTGCCGTACACGTCGGCGGTGACGTCGACCGGCTGGCCGATGCGCATGTGGGTCAGCTGGGTTTCCTTGAAGTTGGCGTCGATCCACACCTCGTGGAGCGGCACGACGGCCATCAGGGCGGCACCCGGCTGCACGCGCTGGCCGACCTGGACGGTGCGCTTGGCGACGTAACCGTCGACCGGCGCGACCATCGTCGAGCGAACGAAGTCGAGGTAAGCCGAGCGCAGCTTGGCGGCTGCGGCACGCACGTCGGGATGCGACGCGACCACGGTGTCGTCGACCAGCACCTTGCTGCTGCTGTACGACTGCTTCGCCGAAGCGAGGCTGCTTTCGGCCGAGGTCAGCGTGTCCTGTGCGTGGGACAGTTCTTCCGCGGAGATCGCACCGCTCTTGGCGAGGTCGCGACGGCGGTTGTAGTCCTGGCGGGCACGATCGACGGCGGTCTGGCGCACCGAGACATCGGCCTGGGCCGAGGTCACGTTGTTGTACAGGCCACGCACGCGACGCACGGTGTTGGCGAGGTTGGCGCGGGCGCTTTCCAGGTTCACCTCGGCATCGCTCGGGTCGAGCTTCACCAGCACGTCGCCCTGGTGGACGAGGTCGCCGTCGTCGGCGCCGATCGAGGTCACGGTGCCGGCGATCTGCGGGGTGATCTGCACGACGTTGCCGTTGACGTAGGCGTCGTCGGTGTCTTCGTACCAGCGGCCGTCCACGAAGTACCACACCGTCCAGCCGATCGCGGCGAGGATGATGATCAGGACGAGAAGCTTGAGGAACAGGCCGCGGCGGCTTTTCGGCGGCGGCGCCACGGTCGTGCCGGTGGGGGCAAGGGTGTCTTGGGACATCGTCATGTGCCTTCGGAAATGAGGTGTGTGTGCTTAATGGGTGGCGGCGTCGGCGACGGGCTGGTCGCCGGCTTCGGGGCGGAAACCGCCGCCGAGCGCCTGGATGAGCTGGACCGAGGTGTCGACCTGCTCGGCACGCAGCGACACCAGTCGCTGTTCGGCCTCGAGCAGTTGCTGGCGCACCACGAGCGAATCGAGGTAGCTGCCGACGCCGGCCTTGTAGCGCTGCTGCGAAAGGTCATACGCCTGCTGCGCGGCATCGTGTGCGCGCTGCTGGGCCTGCAGCTGCGCGTTAAGCGCATCCAGGCCAGCCAGGTCGTCGGCCACTTCGTTCACGGCACCGACCAGGGTCTGGTTGTACTGCGCCACGGCGAGGTCGTACTGCGCATCCTTGCCGGCGAGGTTCGCGCGCAGGCGGCCACCGTCGAAGATCGGCAGGCTGACGGCCGGCAGCACCTGCCAGAAGCGTGCGGCCGAGGAGAACAGGTTGTCCGAACCGCCGGCCGCCTGCGCGGCGAGGATGCCGAGCGTGACGTTGGGCAGGAACTTCGTCTTCGCCGAATCGATGTCCTTCGAGGCGGCTTCGACGCGCCAGCGCGCAGCGACCAGGTCGGCGCGGTGGCCGAGGATGTCGGCCGGCACGTTGGCCGGCACGGCCACCGTCGACGGCTGCATGGTCGTCGGGCGATCGATGTCGAGGCCGCGGTCCGGGCCCTTGCCTAGCAGCATGCTGAGCGAGGTGCGCGCGGAATCGATCGCACGCTGCGCAACAGCCATCTCGCGTTCGGCGGAGGCGACTTCGCTGTCCGACTGCTTGACCTGGATCTGGTTGTCCACGCCGGCGGCGACGCGCTGGCGGGTCAGGTCGCGCGAGCTGCGGCTGCGCTCCAGTTCCGCCTTGGCCACGTCCATCTGGTCGAACGCGTAGCCGAGCTGCACGTAGGCGCGGGCGACGTTGGTCGAGATCTCGATGCGCGCGGCGCGGGCGTCGACTTCGGCGGCACGCTGCGAACCCACCGCGGCCTCGAACTCGGCGCGCTTGCCGCCCCACAGGTCGAGGTCCCAGTTGAAGCTACCGTAACCGTACTTGGTCCAGCTGAAGTGGCCGAGCTCATTGCCGACCAGCCCTTCGGGCAGGTGCGCGCCGGCCGCGCCGGCGCCGACGTTGAAGGTCGGGGCACGGTTGGCGTCGGCCGATCCGGCCTGGGCCTGGGCCTGGCGCACGCGTGCATCGGCGGCGGCCAGGTTCGGGTTGTCCTTCAGGGCTTCTTCGATCAGCGCGGACAGGCGGGCATCGCCCAGGCCCGTCCACCAGTCGGCAGCCGGCCACGTCGCCGTGGCGCCGTCGCCCTTGGCCAGGCTCTTGTCGGCGTGGAGGGTGGCCGGGTCGGTCAGGTGGCCCTGCGGATCCAGTCCGCGGCTGGTGACACAGCCGGAAAGGACGAAGGCGGCACCGATGGCCGCCACGAAGGTGTGCAGACGCATGCGTTTTGCCTCAGATGGTCAGTTTTTTTCGCGCAACGCGTCGAGGACGCGCTGCAGGTAATCGATGAGCTTTGCGCGCTCGTCCGTCGACAGGCTCTTCTGCGCGCGATCCAGCGTGGCCACGTTGCTCTCATGCAGGTGGCGCCACAGCGCCACGCCCGCTTCGGTGAGCTCGATGCGCAGCGCGCGACGGTCCTGCTCGTGCGGCTGGCGGCGCAGGTAGCCCTTGGCTTCCAGCTGGTCCAGCTGCCGGGTCATCGCGCCACCGTCCAGGTCCACCGCGCGGGCTAGTTCAGTGGCCGTCATCGGGCCCTGGTTGGCGAGGCGCTTGAGCACGTGGAACTGGGTGAACTTGAGGTCGGCGCCCTGGGCGGACAGGTCGGCCTCGATGGCCCGCACGATCTCCCCGCGAACCATGCCGATAAGGGCGCCGAGACTGTCCCGGCCGTCAGGGGAAATGCACAGGTTGGTGTTCATGGACGTGCATTCTATTGCCTCGCGTTTAATTGTCAAGGCAAATATACCGATGTCATATATTTCGCTGGTGACGGCCTACTCCTCGTCGGCTAGCAGGGCGGCCAGCGCCGGGTCGCGTACGGCGAACAGCTCGAACACGCCGAGCGCCCTTAGGGTCGGCAACTGGGCCAGCAGCCGAGGCTCCAGGCGGCGCCGCTGCTCTTCCGTGGTGGTGCCGTCGAGCATGGCGTGGGCGCAGGCAACGAACGTGACCAGGGCGTCACCGGCATCGGTGTCCTCGCGCAGGTCAGTCAAATCGGTGGTGACGAGACGGATCATGGGGGTCTCCGGCGTCCGGGTTCGCTGCGCGGGCTGTCGGCGGATGCCGCGCTGGGAACAGTTACTTGGGGCTGCAAATGTTATACATGTCCCCTATCGGCCTGATATCGTTATCTGGCCAATTAATGTCGAGATCAGGCCAAAATGGATAAATCCGACTTCCACGAGATGTTCGACCGGGCCGACGGTCCGCCCCTGCTCGCCTATGCCGCGGAGCGCGACAGCACGTTGCTGGAGATCGACTGGCACCAGCATGTGCGCGGCCAGTTTTTCTATGTCGAGCAGGGACTTATCGTAACCCGGACGGATCGCGGCACCTACCTGCTGCCACCGCACCGCGCCGGATGGATGCCACCGGGCCTGATGCACACGGTGAGCATTTCGGGGCCGAGCCGGGCCTGGGGCGTGTTCGTTTCGCCCGAGGCGTCCAGGGGACTGCCGGAGCACGCCTGCGTCGTGGGCGTCGACGACGTGTTCCGCGCGGTGGTGAAGCGCGCGGCGAGCTGGGAGCAGGATGCGCCGATGACGCCCGAGCGCGAACGCCTGCTCGCCGTGCTGCTGGATGAAATCCGCCATGCACCGGTCGAAGCCATGCACCTGCCGATGCCTACCGACCGGCGCCTGCGCCGGGTGGCCATGGCGATGATCGAGCACCCCGAAGACACCCGCAGCATCGACGAGTGGGCGAACTGGGCTGGGCTCTCCGTGCGCACGCTGACCCGGCTGTTCCGCGAGGAGACCCAGTGCAGCGTGGCCCAGTGGCGACAGACGGCGCGGCTGACCCGCGCGCTGGAGCGGCTGGCGGAAGGCGAACCGGTGGCGACCATCGCCGACTCGCTGGGCTACGCCACGCCGAGCGCCTTCGTCGCGATGTTCCGCAAGGCCTTCGGCGACACGCCGGGGCGTTACCTCTCCCGGCAGGCCGCCGCCGCGTAGTCACATCGCGGGCTTGCACATCCACAAGCCCTCGAAGGTGTACGGCTCGCCGCTGTCGCGCGCGACCACGTCCAGTGCGATACGGCCGTAACGCCAGTCGCCGTGGGTGCCTTGCTCGCCGACGTCATGGCAACCCGCCGCGTGTTCGTAGGTCCCCGTCGCCGCGTCCGTCATCTGCGCTTCTTCCTGGCGGCATAGCGCCATCGCCTCGTCGTGCGAGGGAAAGGCATGGTTGCCAAAGGTGTAGCGCTCGGCGCTGCACGTGGTGCCGGCAAATGCGGCGGGCACGCCGGCAAGGAGAAGGAAGGGGACGCCGAGGATGGACACGCGCATGGGCAACTCCGCTGTGTGGGGAGCGCCGAGCCTGCGTTTGGGTCGCCGGGAATGGAATCAGAAAAGTCTGAGAAATGCGGGCGATGGGGAAAGCCGTGATGGGTGCCCGGATTTCAGCGTCAGGCGAGGAAGCGGTAGCCCACGCCGGGTTCGGTTTTCAGCCAGCGAGGGGCGCTGGCGTCGTCGCCGAGTTTCTGCCGGAGCTTGCCCATGACGATGCGCAGGTAATGCGTATCCATCACGTGGGTCGGGCCCCAGGTATCGCGCAGGATCTGTTGCTGGGTGACGACGCGCCCGGCGTGGCGGACCAACATCGCCAGCACGGCGAATTCCTTGCGGGTTAGCGCGAGCAGCGCACCGTCCAGCGACACTTCACGCCGGGCAAGGTCGACGACGAGCGAGCCGTCGTCGAAGCGCACGGGTGCGTCGGCGTTGCCGGCCTTCGCACCCTGGCGCAGCAGCACGCGCAGCCGCGCCATCAACTCCTGGATGCCGAACGGCTTGGTCACGTAGTCGTTGGCGCCGCTGTCTAGCGCCTTCACCTTTTCGCTTTCCGCATCCCGCACCGACAGCATCAGCACCGGCACCTGGCTCCACGTGCGCAGTTCGCGCAGCACCTCGTGGCCTTCGCGATCGGGCAGGCCGATGTCGAGCACCACCACGTCGGGCGACTGCGTGGCGGCCAGCCCCAGGCCTTCGTCGCCGGTCGCGGCGAGCAACACGTGGTAGCCCTCGGCGCGCAGGCCGATGTCGAGGAAGCGGCGGATCTGCGCTTCGTCGTCGATGACCAGGACACGGGGTGCGGTGGACGTCATGCGTTCTCGTCGGGCGGTGGCGGCAACGGCAGCGAGACCCGTATGGTCGTGCCCTGGCCGGGGTGGGGCAAGGCTTCCACGCTGCCGCCATGGGCGCCGATCATGCCACGGCAGATGGCCAGGCCGAGCCCGGTGCCTTGCTTGCCGCGGTCGCCGCGCGACACCGAGTAGAACATGTCGAAGATCCGCGCGCGCTCATCCTCGGGAATGCCGGGGCCGGCATCGGCGATGTCGACCAGCAGCCGGCCCGCTTCGGTTCGCACGATCACCCGCACCGGTTCGCCCGGCGGCGAGAAGCTGGCCGCGTTCTCGAGGATATTGAACAGCGCCTGCTCGATCAGCGCGGGGTGCACGTGCAGCAGCACGGTGTCGGACGGCAGGTGCACGTCGACGCGGACATCCGGATAGAGCTTGCGCAGCCGCGCCACGGCGGCAGCGACGATCTCCCCGGCATCGACCCAGTCGCGGGTGAGCTGCAAGGTGCCGTGGCCGAGCCGGGTCATGTCCAGCAGGTTCTGGATGTAGCGATCCAGCCGCTGGCCTTCGCCCAGGATCGCCTGCAACAGTTCCTGGCGCTCGCTGGCCGGTAGTTGCGCGTCGTAGCTGAGCAGGGTGCCGGCCGAACCGATCATCGAGGCCAGCGGCGAACGCAGGTCGTGCGAGACCGACGAGAGCAGGGCACTGCGCAGGCGTTCGGTCTCCCCCTGCACGCGGGCGCTCTCCAGTTCCGCGGCCAGGCGGGCACGTTCCAGTGCCTGCGCGATGTCTTCGGCCATCGCCAGGGCGAGGCCGCGGCGGTCTGCGTCCGGCTCCGTGGCATGCAAGGGGAAGCGCAAGGCCGCGACGCCCGCCGCACGCCCATCGCCACCCAGCGGCAGCATCCAGCACGACGCACCATTCAACGTGTCGGTAAAGCGGCCCGCCGGCTCGGCATGGCGTTCGCACCAGTCGGCCGCCGCACGGTCCTGGGTCGAGAGGGCGAACGCGTCCGGCTGCGACGCGGCCACCTGCAACTGGCCGGCGGCATCGCGGGCGAGCACGGCCACCTCGGCACCCAGCGCGCGGCCCAGCGCCGTCGCACCGGCGACGCGGATGCCGTCGGCGTCGGCACTCGCGGCGAGTTGCTGGCCCAGCGCGAGCAGCGCCCGCGTGCGGACCTGGCCGGCGCGCAGCGTTTGCACCTGGCCGGCGAGGCGGGTGGCGAGCCGGCTACAGACCAGCGCGGCAACCAGGAACAGCGTCACCGCCAGCACATCGTCGGCGTTGGCGATGGCCAGCGTGTAACGGGGCGGCGCGAAGAAGAAGTTGTAGCCGAGGAAGCAGAGCAGCGCCGTGTAGACCGCGACGGCCATCCGCGTCCGTACCGCCACCACCAACACCGCGGTGAGGAAGATCAGCGAGAGGTTGGCCACCGACAACACGCGGTCGCCGAAGAAGGACAACAGCATCGCTACCGCCGTCGCTGCGGTGGCGAACGCATATTCGCGACGCGTGCCCGGGCCGCCGTTGGGCGCATGCAAGCGGCGGCGTGCGCGTGCACGCTCGCTGGGCGTGGCGACGATGGTCAGCTCGAGATGCGCGCCCTGGCGAAGCAATTGCTGGGTCAGCGAGAAACCCAGCCGGCGCGCGATCGGACGCTCACGGGTACGTCCGACGACGATCTGGCCCACGCCTTCGCGGTCCGCCCACGCGAGCAGTTCATCGGCGATGGCGTGGCCACGCAGGATCACCGGCTCGCCACCCAGTCGCCGGGCCAGGCGCATGGCCGCGTCGACACGCTCGCGACGTTCGCCGTCGACGCCACCGGTGTCGACGAAGAGCACGCTCCATGGCCCACCGCGACGCTCGGCGATGCGCCGGGTGACGCGGACCAGGTAATCGCTCTGGGCGTGGCCGTCGATCGCCGCCATGGTTCGTCGGCGCACCGGCATGGCGTCGCCGCGGGCCAGCATGTGCTCGCGCAGGTCGCTGTCGACATGGTGGGCGACCGTCTCCACCGCCAGTTCGCGCAGTGCGGCAAGGTTGGTCGGCGAGAAGAAGGCATCCAGGGCCACCGCCGCGGTTTCCGGGACATAGACCTTGCCCTGCTTCAGGCGCGCGATCAGCTCGCGCGGCGGAAGGTCGACCAGGACGATGTCGCGGGCGCGATCGAGGAACGCGTCCGGCACGGTTTCGCGTACCGCCACCCGGGTGATCCTCCGGACCTGGTCGTTGAGGCTCTCCAGGTGCTGCACGTTGAGCGCGGTATAGACCTCGATGCCGGCGTCGAGCAGGTCGGCGATATCCTGCCAGCGCCGCGCATGCCGACCGCCGGGGAGGTTGGTGTGCGGCAGTTCGTCGACGATCAGCACCGCCGGCTTGCGGGCCAGCGCGGCGTCGAGGTCGAACTCGTGGAACTCGCGACCGGCATAGCCCACCTGGCGCGTCGGCAGCACCTCCATGCCTTCGAGCAGGGCCGCCGTGTCGCTGCGTCCGTGCGTCTCGACGAAGCCCACCACCACGTCCACGCCCTGCCGGCGCAGGTCACGCGCGGCGGAGAGCATGGCGTAGGTCTTGCCCACGCCGGGCGCTGCGCCGAGGAAGATCTTCAGCCGCTGGCCACCGTCGTCCTGCACGGTGTTCAACAGGGCATCAGCGCGGGCGTCGCGGGCGTCGGTCATGGCGCGAACGATACAGCGTGGGATGGGCCCATGGCCTTACCGGGATGCCGCATCGAGCGCCATGTTCAGGGCCAGCACGTTCACCCGTGGCTCGCCGAGCAGGCCGAACTGCCGTCCCTGGGTATGCTCGGCGACCAGCGCGACGACGGTGGCGGGCACCATCCCGCGCGCCCGTGCCACGCGGGCCACCTGGTAAGCCGCCGCGGCCGGGCTGATCTCCGGGTCCAGCCCGCTCGCCGAGGCCGTGACCAGCTCCACCGGTACCGGCGCATTGTTGCCCGGGTCCACGGCACGGAGGGCAGCGATCCGCTGGCGTGCCGCATCGGCCAGTGCGGGATTCGACGGCCCCAGGTTGGAACCGCCGGAGGCCACGCCGTCGTACGGTACCGGCGTGGTCGCGGACGGCCGGCCCCAGAAGTAACGCGGCGCGGTGAACGACTGGCCGATCAACGCGGACCCCACCACGTGGCCGTCGCGCAGCACCAGGCTGCCGGTGGCCTGGCGGGGGAACACCAGTGCGGCGAGGCCGCCGACCACGGCCGGATAGGCCACGCCGGTGATCGCGGTCATCAACAGGAGCGACACGAGCGCGTTGCGTAACAGGGTAGCCATGGCCGTGATTCCTCAGTAATGCCAGATCGCGTCGACCAGCGCGGTGAGCTGGTAACCCTTGTTGCCGTGGTCGTAAGCGTCGACGTCGTACGAGCGCTCGTAGCGGACCTCGGGGCGGATCTCCAGGTCGGGACTGACCCAGTGCGTCACGCCGAGCGTGTGCGTGGTGTAGCGCGTGGCATAGCCGGTGCGCTGGCCTTTCTGGTCGTTGTACCACTCGTTGCGGAACGACAGCATGTTGCCTGGGTTGAGCTCGACGTTGATGTAGTTGACGACGCCATACTCGGCGGCCTTGCCGGCCAGCGGCGACGAGCCCACCACGCCGGGATCGCCGCCGGGGCCGAAGCCCGCGATGTTGCGGCCGTACATCCAGTAACCCTCGGTGAGGATATGCACGCTCTCGCTGAAGCGGTGGCCCCAGGTCGCGACGTACATCTGCACGTTGTTGTAGTTGTAGTCCGAGGTGTTCCAGTTGTTCACGCACGGATAGATCATGTCGTTGTTATCGGCAGACACCCAGCGGACGCACGCCTGCAGCGTCGGCCGCGCACCGTGGTTCCACACCGCGGTGTCGTTGCTTCCGTTGATGCCGAGCTGCACCGTCCACTGCGCGTTGAGCCGGGTCGTGGTCATCACGCCCATCTGCGTATACGGATCGGCCGTGTACAGCACCGAGTGGGTCACCAGGTAATTGTTCGGCGAGAACTGCGCTTCGATGTCGGGCAGGGACAGGTAACGACCGATCCGCACCACCATGCCTTCGGCCACCCAGGGGATGTAGATATCCCCGTAGAACAGCATCGGATCGTAACCGTAGGTCTTGCCGTTCAGTGGCTGGCTCGCCCGCGGGTTGTTCAGCAACTGGTTGCTGAAGACGCCCTTCATCGTCGTGTAGTGATAGTCGTAGCCGTACAGGTTGTCGAGGTGGAAACCCCAGTCGAGGTGGTCGGTCTGCACGGTGTCGGGGATGCGCTCGATGCGCAGCAGCGCCTGGTTGAACTCCAGCCGGTTCGGACGCGTGGCATACGAGAGCGGATAGTTCGTGTTCGCCGAGCTACTCACGTTGATCGACGGATTGATCCAGCCATAGACCTCGATGCGGTTGTCCTTCATCCACTTGCCGAACGCATTGCAGGCCAGTGCCTTTTCCAGCGGGTATTGCGAATTCAGGTTGGGTACGCCGATCGGATACGCCACGCCGCCAAGCTGCCACTCCGCCGAGGGGAACGGCGGCGACGGGAACGGCGAGGGCATGGCACGGCGTGCCGGCGCCGGTGCGTTGGGATCGGCAGGCTGGGCGTCTTCGCGGTAGGCCGCGACGAGGCGCGAGGCGAAACCCTGGGAACAGTCATCGCTGCCGGATGCCATCGCACAGGAGACAGGGGCGATGGCGAGCAGCGCGGCGAGCAGAGCATAACGACTAGTGTGCATGGAGAACCGTTCCTCTCGGAACGCCTTGTGTGGTGATGGTGCGTGGTGATGCCGACGTACGTGTGCGTGGCCCGCTCAGATGCCGGCGTAACCGCCGAGCACGTAGTCGTCTAGGTCGGTGGTGGTGGCACTGCGCGAGGCCTGTGCACGGGCGCGCAAGGGTGAGACCGGACGACCGCTGCCTGGCGGCTCGTTCGTGGGGATCACGCTGGCGACGGGCGCGACGACGCGGACTTCCATGTCGATGTCGTTCGGGTCTTCGATGAGCAGGGTGAGCTTGACACTGTGCATGGGGCGACCTCGGTGAGTCAGGCCAGTCCGAGCAGGACCAGCAACATGTCGATGAGCTTGATGCCGATGAAGGGGACGACCACGCCGCCGAGACCGTAGACCAGCAGGTTGCGGCGCAGGAGCGCCGCGGCGCCCAGCGCGCGATACGCCACGCCCTTCAGCGCGAGCGGGATGAGGAAAATGATCACCAGCGCGTTGAAGATCACCGCCGAAAGGATTGCGCTTTGCGGCGTGGCCAGGCGCATGACGTTCAGCGCGTTCAATGCGGGGTAGGTGGTGGCGAACGCGGCAGGGATGATCGCGAAATACTTCGCGATGTCGTTGCTGATCGAGAACGTGGTCAACGCCCCGCGGGTGATCAGCATCTGCTTGCCGATCGCCACCACCTCGATCAGTTTGGTCGGGTTCGAATCGAGGTCGACCATGTTGCCGGCCTCCTTCGCCGCCTGCGTGCCGCTGTTCATCGCCACCGCGACATCGGCCTGGGCCAACGCCGGTGCGTCGTTGGTGCCGTCGCCGCACATCGCCACCAGGCGGTTCTCGGCCTGCATGTCGCGGATGTACTTGAGCTTGGCTTCCGGCGTGGCCTCGGCGAGGAAGTCGTCGACACCGGCCTCGGCAGCGATGGCGGCCGCCGTGAGCGGGTTATCGCCGGTGATCATCACGGTGCGGATACCCATCCGGCGCATCTCGGCGAAACGTTCCTTGATCCCGTCCTTGACGATGTCCTTGAGCTCGACGACGCCGAGGGTCAGCGCGCCATCGACGACGATCAGCGGGGTGGCACCACGGCGGGCGACGTCCTCGGCCATGCGCCTGACCAGCGGCGGCATGTGGCTGTCCTGGCTGTCGAGGTAACGTTCCACGGCGTCCATCGCGCCTTTGCGGATATGCCGGGTGCCGACGTCGACACCGCTCATGCGGGTCTGCGCGGTGAAGGGAACGAACTCGGCGCGAGCTTCGTCGCGGCGCCGCGGGGGCGCAATGCCATACGTCGATTCGGCGAGGACGACGATGCTGCGGCCTTCCGGCGTTTCGTCAGCCCGCGAGGCGAGGTCGGCAGCTTCGGCCAGCTCGCGCTCCTCGATGCCCGGCGCCGGATGAAAGGCGACGGCCTGGCGGTTGCCGAGCGTGATCGTCCCGGTCTTGTCGAGCAGCAGCACGTCGACGTCGCCGGCGGCTTCCACCGCACGCCCGGACGTGGCGATGACATTCGCCCGGATCATCCGGTCCATGCCGGCGATACCGATGGCCGAGAGCAGCGCGCCGATGGTGGTGGGGATCAGGCAGACCAGCAGGGCGACCAGCACGGTGAGCGTGATCGGATTGCCGCTGCCGGCCGCCTCGACGCTGTATATCGAATACGGCAGCAGGGTAGCGCAGGCGAGCAGGAAGATCAGGGTGAACTTCGCCAGCAGGATGGTCAGCGCGATCTCGTTGGGCGTCTTGCGGCGCGACGCGCCTTCGACCATCGCGATCATCCGGTCGAGGAAGCTCTCGCCGGGGTTGCTGGTGATACGCACCACCAGCCAGTCGGAGAGCACGCGGGTACCGCCGGTCACGGCGCTGCGATCACCGCCTGCTTCCCGGATCACCGGCGCGGACTCACCGGTGATCGCACTCTCGTCGACACTGGCGGCGCCTTCGACGATCTCGCCGTCGCCGGGAACGATATCGCCTGCTTCCACCAGCACGTGATGGCCAGTGCGCAGCTCGCTGGACGGGGTGAACACGACCTGCGCGTCGCGCGCCGCCGCCACCAGTTTCTTTGCTGCGACGTCGCGGCGCGAGCCGCGCAGGGCCTCGGCCTGCGCCTTGCCACGGCCTTCGGCCAGCGCTTCGGCGAAGTTCGCGAACAACAGGGTGAACCACAGCCACAGGCCGATCTGGAAGATGAAGCCGGCGGGTGCTTCGCCGCGCCCGGCCAGGGCCTGGATCCACAGCACGGTGGTCAGCACGCTGCAGACGTAGACGACGAACATCACCGGGTTACGGAACTGCAGGCGCGGATCGAGTTTGGTGAACGCGTCGCGCAGGGCGCGTGCCACCAGCGCGCGGTCGAAGCTGCGCGGGGTAGGGGCGTGGGTAGTCATGGATCAGTGGCCCGTGGCGGACGTAAGGTGTTCGACGATCGGCCCGAGGGCCAGCGCCGGCAGGAAGGTGAGTGCGCCCACCACGATGACGATGCAGGCCAGCAGGGTGACGAACAGCGGCGTATGCGTCGGCAGGGTGCCGGGCGAGGGCGGTACGTGGCGCTTCGCGGCCAGCGAGCCGGCCATGGCCAGCATCGCGATCGCGAGCGGGAAGCGGGCGAGGAACATGCAGATGGCGAGCAGCACGTTCCAGAACGGCGTGTTCGCGGAAAGCCCGGCGAACGCGCTGCCGTTGTTGTTCGCCGCCGAGGTCACCGCGTAAAGCATCTCGCTGAAGCCATGCGCACCGGGGTTGGCGACGCCTGCCCTGCCCCCTGGCGCCATCACCGCGACGGCGGTGCCGACGACAACCAGCGCGCAGGGAATGAGCACGGCGAGGCTGGCCATCTTCATTTCATGCGCCTCGATCTTCTTGCCCAGGTACTCCGGCGTGCGGCCGACCATGAGACCTGCGATGAACACCGCGACCACGGCGAAGGCGAGCATGCCGTACAGCCCCGAGCCCACGCCGCCGAAGATCACCTCGCCCAGCTGCATCAGCCACATCGGCACCAGGCCACCGAGTGGCGTCAGCGAGTCGTGCATCGCATTCACGGCGCCGCACGACGCCGCCGTGGTAATCGCGGCGAACAGCCCGGACGCGGCGATGCCGAAGCGGGTTTCCTTGCCTTCCATGTTGCCGCCAGCCTGCTGCGCCGAAGCCTGTGCATCGATCGCCAGGCCATGCAGGGCGGGATTACCGGCCTGCTCGGCGGCGACCAGGCCAAGGGTCAGCGGCACGAAAATGAGCAGCATGGTCGCAAGGATCGCCCAGCCCTGTCGGCGGTCGCCGACCATGCTGCCAAAGGTGTAGCAAAGCGCCGCCGGGATAAGCAGGATCGCCAGCATCTCGATGAAGTTCGAGAACGGCGTGGGGTTTTCAAACGGATGCGCGGAGTTGGCATTAAAGAAGCCGCCGCCGTTCGTACCCAGCATCTTGATCGCCTCCTGCGAGGCCACCGGACCCATCGGCAGCGTCTGCGACGCGTGCTGCAAGGTGGTCACATCGACATACGACGCCGCGTTCTGCACCACGCCCTGCGACACGAGCAACAGGGCGATGACGATCGAGAACGGCAACAACACGTAAAGCGTCGCCCGGGTCAGGTCGACCCAGAAGTTACCGATCGCGCCAGCACCACGCCGGGCAAAACCCCGCACCACAGCCACCAGCACCGCGATACCCGTCGCCGCGGAAAGGAAGTTCTGCACCGCAAGGCCAAGCGCCTGGGTCAGGTAACTCATCGACGACTCACCGGCATAACCCTGCCAGTTCGTGTTCGTGGCAAAGCTCACCGCGGTATTCATCGCCGAATCCGGCGAAATCGCCGCGAGGTGCTGCGGATTCAACGGCAACCACTGCTGCGTCCGCTGCAACAGGTAGACCACGGCCAGGCCCGCGACGTTGAAGACCAGCATGGCGACGGCATACCGCCTCCACCCCATGTCCTCATCCGCACGCACACCCGCCAGCCGATAAAGCAACCGCTCCACCGGCCCGCCCACACGATGCACCCGATTCGGCACATCCGCGAACACCAACG
This sequence comes from Bacillus sp. NP157, assembly GCA_018889975.1. NCBI lineage: Bacteria > Bacillati > Bacillota > Bacilli > Caryophanales > Bacillaceae > Bacillus > Bacillus sp. NP157. The sequence goes on along the minus strand of CP076546.1, from coordinate 3,920,454 downwards.
CCATGTACCCACCCACCGGCTTCACCAGCGCCAGCAACACGACAAGGAACACACCCACCTGCAGGAAATCGTTCGTGGTCATTCAAACCACTCCGGCTTCAGCAAGGCGACGCAAAGGTAGCCACACAACGCCACCGCCAACACAGCCGCGATCCCATAAGTCATCGACATAACGCCCCCTCACCGACGACCAAGGCGATCGCAGATCATGAGGAAACCCATCGACATCGCCGTAAGCACGACGACCAGCAGGACGTACACAAATTCCACGGCACGCAATCCGTCAGGAGAAACAGTGCGTATTCTTCGCGGCGGTGGATAATCAGCGGGTAAGGGGCAACAAGCCCGGCGTAACGTTTGCGTAAATTTTTTACGGCCGTGTCGCCACGTCACCAATCGCGCGCAGGCGCGCTCCTACACAAGGCTTGCGGGGGGCTGCAAGAGCCGCCCTCGGCGCCTACCCTCGAGGCGAGTTCGTGGCGGCGAGGGTGGCGGGCGGGAAAAGCCCGCAGGGGGCCGGCCACGATGGCCGGCCGTTCTTGTTGAGGCACGATGCCGAATCAAGAACCTCCGCCCGGCACCCGGTGCGCGGCCGTAGGCCAGATAAGGAAACGGGCTGCGGAGCAGCCCCTCCTTCTCGCACGCCAGAACGCTGTCTGAGCAGCGAGGGTAGGCGCCGAGGGCGGTTCCCGCGACCCCGCCCGAGCGCCGCGGAGCGCCCGGCATGGCGGCGTAGGGGTTACTGGTGGAGGTTATCGCGGAAGAGTTCGTCGATGCGCCGATACTCGTCGTGCCACGAATCCGGATGAACGAAACCGTGCCGCTCCATCGGATACAGCGACATCCAGAAATTCTTCTTGTGCAGCTCGATGAAACGCTGGTACAGCCGGATCGAATCGCTCGCCAGCACGTTATCGTCGATCAGGCCATGCTCGATCAGCAACGGATCCTGCAGCTTGTCCGCATACATGATCGGCGAGCTGGCCGCATACGCCTCCGGATCCAGCTGCGGATCGTTGAGGATGTTGGCGGTGTAGTCATGGTTGTACGACGTCCAGTCCGTCACCGGACGCAGCGCCGCACCCGCCGCGAACTCACCCGGCGCACGCAGCAACGCCATCAGCGTCATGAAACCACCGTAGCTGCCGCCGTAGATACCCACGCGCTTCGGATCCACGGCCTGGTTCTTCACCAGCCACGCCTTGCCATCCAGCAGGTCGTCCAGCTCGGGGTGGCCCATGTTGCGGTAGATCGCCGTGCGCCAGTCGCGGCCGTAGCCCTTCGATGCGCGGTAATCCATGTCCAGCACCACGTAGCCACGCTGCACCAGCAGGTTATGGAACATCTGCTCGCGGAAATACGACGGGTACGACAGGTGCACGTTCTGCAGGTAGCCTGCGCCATGGACGAAGATCACCGCGGGCCGGCCAGCCGCCTGCGTGGCATCGGCGGGACCGTAGAACTTCGCGTAGATCGTGCCCGCGCCATGCGCCGACGGCACCTCGACGATCTTCGGCGCGATCCATGCGTGCTGGGCGAAGCCAGGCTTCACCGTGTTGGTCAGCTCACGCGGCGTGCCGCCGTCGGTCGACACCGTGGCGAGCTGCGACGGGACATAGGGCGCGGAGTGCAGCACCGCCAGCGAGCGGCCATCGGGCGACAGGGCGAAGTCGTCCATGCCTTCGTAATGGGTCACCCGCGAGAGTGCACCACCGCCAGCGGGCAGCTTGTAGACGTCGTAGCTATACGGCGCGACCTGGTTGGTACGCACGTAGAAAGTCTTGCCGTCCGCGCTGAGCACCGGGTGGTCGACTTCGAAGCGGCCCGAGGTCAGCGCGGAGGCCTTGCCGCCGATCGTGCGCGTATAGAGGTGCGAGTAGCCGCTTTCTTCACTCAGGTACCACAGCGTGCGGCCATCGGGCAGCCAGCCGAAATCGTTGTTGTCCCAGTTGATCCACGCCTTGTCGCTCAGCCGATGCTGCGAGGCGAGTGCGTGGCTGGCGAAGTCGACGGTCGCGATCCAGCGATCCTTGTTGTCCACCGCGCGCAACTGCAGGGCGACGGCGTGGCCATCGTTGCTCCAGGCGATGCCGGGGCTGTATTCGGCGTTGACGATCACGGGCCGGGTCTTGGGTGCGGCCAGCGCGTCCGCACGGTCGCCCTTGCCGTCCTTGCGCAGGGCGGCGATGGTCTTCGCGCGGATGTCGGCCAGCGGGTCGTCGTGGATGCCGGGCAGCGTGTCCGTGTCGAGGTCGAACATCGCATGGCTGCGCAGGTCGAGCAGTTTCAGCGCCTGCGGCGCGGGATCGTTGCGGCCGACATACGGGCGGGTAGCCTCGGCTTCGGCGTAACCGGAGTCGGTCACGTAGTGGGTCAGGTCGGCGACCTTGCCGTCATCGGCGTCCTTCGCCTTGGTCACCACGACCATCCAGCGGCCGTCCGGCGACAGCGAGGTATCGACGATGGCGACGTCCTTGCCAAGGTAGAACGGCTGCGGTGCGCGGCCCGGGTCCGCGGCGGCCAGCGCATCCGCGTCCGCCTTCAACGCCTTCTCGTCGGCCTTCAGGCCACGCAGCGTGGAGAACAGGGCCTGCTGCTGGTCGGTCAGGTCGGTGGACTTTTCCTTCTTCGGATCGTCCTTGGCCTGGACCACGGCGGCCGGGTACGCCGGGCCGCCCGAGGTGGCGTAGGCGAACCAGTCGTCACCGGCACGCCAGGTCAGCAGGCGGCCATCGGCCGACAGGCGTGGCGCGGATTCGGCACGCGGGCTGCGCGTCACCTGCACGGTGGTACCTGCGGCGAGGTCGCGCAGGAAGATATCGCCGTGGCGGACAAACGCGGCATGGCGATGGTCGCGGTCGAACACCAGCTTCGTGCCGTCCGCCGTGGCGGCGGCGGCCGGGTCGAGCTTCACCGCCGCGCCACCGGTGGCGGGCACGCGGTACAGGTCGCGCACCGGGCTGCCATCGCGCTTCAGCGAGTAATAGACCTGGCTGCCGTCCACGCTCCAGTACGGGTCTTCCACCGCCTGGCCGATCCAGTCGGGGTCGGCCATGATGGTTTCCATGTCCAGCGGCGGCGGCGCGGCGAGCGCGAGCGCCGGCGCGGCGGCCAGGGCGGTGAGGAGGGCGGCGGCGAGTACACGCATCGGCGAGGATCCAGGTGACGGCAAATCCCGCGAGGATAACCGCAGGCGCTACCCAACTGGCGGCAGGGGTGCCAGGCGTCATGGGTTTGCTACGCTCGGACCCCCTTGCCTCCGAGGTTTCCCATGCGAACCGTCGTCCCCCGCCTGCTTGCCCTTAGCCTGTTCGCCGCCTGCTCCGCCCATGCCGCCGCGCCCACGCCGCCGCCCACCGCGAAGCACGACGTCCAGGACAACCTCGGCGGCCAGCCGGTCACCGATGCGTACCGCTGGCTGGAAAACCCGGACGGCGAGGGCGTGCAGAAGTGGGTCGAGGCGCAGAACGCCTACACCGAGGCCACCATCGGCAAGGTGCCGCTGGGCAAGGACCTGACCGCGCGGATCCGCGAACTGGCGATCACCTCGACCACCCGTTCCTCGCCCGAGCTCGCCGGTGGCACCCTGTTCTACTTCGAGAACACGCCGCCACAGGCGCAGCCGCTGCTGGTCGCCAAGGCCTGGCCGGATGGCCCGGTGCGCACCCTGGTCGACCTCAACAAGGGCGACGGCAACACCGCGATCACCGAGTACTGGCCGTCGCCGAGCGGCCGTTACCTCGCCTACGGCACCGCCGAAGGCGGCAGCGAGCTGACCACGGTGCACATTCTCGATACCACCACCGGCAAGGCGCTGGCCGACGCGCTGCCCTGGGCGGGCGGTGGCACCACGCCGCAGGCGCTGGCCTGGGACGCGGACGAGAAGGGCGTCACCTATGCGCGTTTCGATGCGCCGACCAAGACGAAGCCGCTGCACGAATTCGACGCCTACCTCGCCCACCACGTGATCGGCACGGCGCAGGAGAAGGACACCGTGGTGTTCGGCAAGGGCTATTCGCCGGTGGCCGAATACATCCTGCTCGAAGGCAACGCGGGCAAGACCACCGCGCTGCTCGCCAACGAAGGCGACGGCGGTCCGGCCGAGGTGTTCCTGCGTGACGGCAATGGCCCGTTCAGGAAGGTGCTCGGCCACGAGGCCGACGTGCGTTCGGCGCACTGGGTGGGCGACCGCCTCTACGTGGTGACCTTCGCCGGCGCCCCGCGCGGCAAGGTCGTGGCGCTGGATGCCAGCGGCAAGCAGGCCGACGTATTGCCCGAAGGCGAGGGCGCGATCCAGCGCGTCACCCCGATCGGCACCGGCTTCCTCGTCGTGCGCAGCGCCGGTCCCGACTGGTGGGCCGACCAGTACGACGCGAAGGCCACCTTCGTCCGCCGCGTGCCGCTGCCGGCCACCGGCATCACCATCGGTGGCGTGGCCGCCGAGAAGGGCCAGGACAAGGCGCTGATCACCTACGGCGGTTGGACCACGCCGACCCGCTGGGCGGAATACGACGGCGCCAGCGGCACGCTGAAAACCGTGTTCGAAGTGAAGGCGGCGGCGGATTACTCGAAGGTGCGGGTGACCCGCGTCGACGGCACTTCGAAGGACGGCACGAAGATCCCGGTCACGGTGATCTCGATGGACGGCATCACCCCGAACGGCAAGCGCCCGACCATCCTGTACAGCTATGGCGGCTTCGGCATCCCGGTCACCCCGGGCTTCATCGGCGCGAACCTCGCCTGGCTGGAACGCGGTGGCGTGCTGGCGTACGCGAACATCCGCGGCGGCAACGAGTTCGGCGAGCAGTGGCACGAGCAGGGCCAGAAGACCCGCAAGCAGAACGTGTTCGACGACTTCTACGCCGCATCGCGCGCACTGGTCGACACGAAATGGACCGATGCGAAGCACCTCGGCATCCTCGGCGGCAGCAACGGCGGCCTGCTGATGGGTGCGGCACTGACCCAGCATCCGGAGCAGTACCGCGCCGTCGTCGCCATGGTCGGCATCTATGACATCGGCCGCCACGAGACGGTGTTCGCCAACGGTCCGTACAACGTCAGCGAATACGGCACGGTGAAGGACCCGGCGGTCGCGAAGGCCATGCGTGCCTATGCGCCGCTGTACAACGTGAAGAAGGGCACGGCCTATCCCGCCGTGCTGCTGACCACGGGTGCCAACGATCCGCGCGTCGCCCCGTGGCAGTCGCGCAAGTTCGCCGCGACCCTGCAGGACGCCTCCACGTCGGGTTACCCGGTGCTGCTGCTGACCCGGATGAACGCCGGCCACGGCATCGGCGCACCCTTCAGCCAGCGCGTCGGCAACGCCGCGCTGTCGATGACCTTCTTCGCCAACGAGCTGGGCCTGGGCGAGTAAGCGGCAGGCGTTTGGCCTATCCTTGCGGCGCGGCCACGGCAGGCCGCGCCGTACAAGGAAGCGTTCGTGATCGTGTCGGACCTGTTTACCCTGCCCGCCTTCGTGGCCTACCTGGCCCTGGGCGCGTTCTATTTCGTCGCCTTCCTGGTGACCTACATCTGGATCACGCCGCAGCGCGAGATGGCCCTGATCCGCGACGGCAACGTGGCCGCCGCGATCAGCCTGGGCGGTGCCGCCATCGGCTTCGTCCAGCCCCTCGCCAGCGCCATAGCGCATAGCGTCAGCCTCGTCGACCTCGCCCTGTGGGGGCTGGTCGCATGGGTGGTGCAGTTGCTGACCCACTTCGTGCTGCGCCTGGTGGTGCGCGACCTGCGCGCGCAGATCGAAGCCGACTCCCGCTCGGTCGCCCTGTTCGTGGCCATCGTGGCCGCCTGCGTCGGCACGCTCAACGCTGCCGCGATGTCTTACTGAGGGCGTTCCCATGGAAGACGACGACAAGGGCAAGTCGCTGCGCAAGCCGGGCGATGCCACGTTCAAGCCCTCCAGCGGCTATCGCCATCCCTCGTTCTATCCGCCGAAGGAGCCGCTGGCACGCAAGCGCACGGTGGCGATCACGCTAGGTGCGCTCGGCGTGGCCGCCGTCGGCTTCACGGCCTTCGGTGGCAAGGACGTCCAGCGCAACAGCTACAACTCGGTGGAAGACTGCGAGCACGACTACGCTACCGGCCAGTGCACGCGAGAAAACTCCGTGTCCAATGGTTATGCCGGCGGCTACCACTACTACGGCCCGTGGTATCGCAGCGACTGGCGCACGGGCTCGTTCAAGGGCGACCCGGGCCCCGGCCGCACCTATGCCAGCGGCGCGGGCCCGAGCGGCCACGGCCCGACCGGGTTCGACTTCGGTAGCCGCGGCGGGTTCGGCTCCTCCGGTCGCGTATCGGCGCGAGGCGGCTGATGCAACGCCAGCGCATCGCACCACGCGAGGACTGGCAGAAGCGGGTCGAGGAGATCGGCTTCGGCTTCCACACGATCGACGGCCAGGCCTATTGGCGCGAGGACGCGTATTACCTGTTCGACGCCGCCGCGATCGATGTGCTCGAAGCGGCCACGGCGGAACTGCACGCGCTGTGCCTGGAAGCCGTCGACCGCATCGTCCGCGCTGGGCGTTACGCCGACCTCGGCCTGGACGATCGTGCGGCACGACTCGTCGAACGCAGCTGGTTCGATCGCGATCCCGCGCTGTACGGACGAATGGATCTTTCGTTCGACGGTCACGGCCCACCGAAGCTGCTCGAATACAACGCCGATACGCCGACGTCGCTGTTCGAAGCCTCCGTCGTGCAGTGGTACTGGCTGGAAGACACCGCGCCGGATGCCGACCAGTTCAACTCGATCCACGAGAAACTGATCGCGCGATGGCGCATGGTCGGCGGTGGCCCGCGCGTGCACTTCGCCGCGTGCTACGACAACCCCGAAGACGCCACGACGACCGACTACCTGCTCGACACCTGCAGCCAGGCCGGCTTCGATGTACAGGCGCTGGACATCGAGGCGATCGGCTGGAGTGGCAAGGCCTTCATCGACCTCGCCGACCGCCCGATCGATCGACTGTTCAAGCTCTACCCGTGGGAGTGGCTGATGAGCGAGCCGTTCTCCGCGCACATCGCGCAAAGCGGAACACGCTGGCTGGAGCCACCGTGGAAGATGCTGCTCTCGAACAAGGCGATCCTGCCGATCCTGTGGGAGTACTTCCCGCGTCATCCGAACCTGCTGCCGGCGAGCCTGCGGCGCGAAGGCGTCGATGGCGCCGCCGTCGCCAAGCCGTTCTGGGGTCGCGAAGGGGAGGGCATCAGTGTGCTCGGCGCGGGCGAACGCGGCGAGGGCAAGCCCTTCCACGTGTACCAGCAACTCGCACCGCTCCCTGTCTTCGAAGGGCGGCATGCGCTGGTCGGTTCTTGGGTGATCGGCGACGAAGCGGCTGGCATCGGCATTCGCGAGGATGCCGACCGGATCACCCGCAACACCAGCTGCTTCGTACCGCACCTGTTTCGCTAGGCGGCGTTCACCGGCTCTCGTCGGACTGCGCGAGCTCCCGCTGCCGTTGCCGATACGCCTTGAACTCGCCGACACGCATGCCTTCCGGCAGCGTTCGCGCATGCTTCGTCCCACCTAGCCGTTGCGCGTGGTAGATCCCGGTGTGCCCGGAGAACAGGTAGCTCGCCACGCAGGCGATGGCGGCGAATGGTGCGATCGATGGCCCGAACAGTTCGATCGCCATCACCGTGCAGGCCAGCGGCACGTTGGCCGCGCCGGCGAACACCGCGACGAAACCCAGGCCCGCCAGCATCGCGAACGGCAGGTGCAACAGCGGCGCGAGGGCGTTGCCGAGCGTCGCGCCGATATAGAACAGCGGGGTGACTTCACCGCCCTTGAATCCCGAGGCGAGCGACGCGACGGTGTAGCCGAACTTGCCGGCGAAGTCCCACGGCGCGAGCGGATGCTGGAACGCGGCGACGATGGTGGGAATGCCCAGGCCGATGTAGCGCTCGGTGTGCAGCAGCGTGACCGACGCGGCGATCGCGATGCCGCCAATGAACGGACGCAGCGGCGCGTAGCCGATGCGGCGCTTCATCCAGCCACCGACGGCGTGGGTCGCCCCCGCGAACAGCATGCCGACCAGGCCGAAGGCGATGCCGGCCACGATGACGCCAAGCACACTGGCGAAGGTCACCGCGGTGACATGGTCGACCACGTACACGGTGTGGTGCACGCCCCAGGCCAGGCAGACGCGGTCCGCCACGATGGCGGCGATCACGCAGGGAAACAGCGCGTCGTAGCGCATGCGCCCGATCGCCAGCACTTCCATGCCGAACAGCGCGCCGGCCAGCGGCGTGCCGAACACGGCGGCGAAGCCCGCGCTCATGCCGGCCATCAGCAGGATGCGGCGCTCTTCGGCGCGCAGGCGAAACACGCCGGTGAGCTGGTCGGCCAGCGCCCCGCCCATCTGCACGGCGGTGCCTTCGCGACCGACCGACGCACCGAACAGATGCGAGGCAATGGTGCCGATGAAGACGAGTGGCACCATCCGTCGCGGGATGGTTTTCTTCGGATCGTGGATCTCGTCGATGAGCAGGTTGTTGCCGGCTTCAACGGGCTTGCCGACGCGGTCGTACGCCCAGCCGACGACGAAGCCCGCCAGCGGAAGCAGGGCGATCAGCCAGGGCTGCACCTCCCGTGTCGCCGTGGCCCATTCGAGCGCCAGCAGGAAGAAGGCCGAGGCGCTGCCGGCCATCACGGCGGCCAGCGAGCCGATGAGCAGCCACTTGCCCATGCTGGGCAGCAGCTCCCATTGCTCGAGTGAACGGAGATGTCGCATGCGGATCCTGTCGGCGGTGTGGTTGGGACACCCGGATCCCGGCGCATAAACACAAATGCCTACGCACCCGGAATCCAGGTTACGTAGGCATCATCAGCCCGAAGGCGGTTCGCGGAGGCATGCCATCTCCGTGGGGGCAGTCTAGCATCCCGATACGCTACGATGCCCGCCGTTTCCCCCGCCGGATCTAGCCCATGCCCCTCGCCACCGTCGAACACGAAACCCGCCCGTCGCCCGAGTGGTCGGTGATCTGGCTGCACGGCCTGGGTGCCGACGGCAACGACTTCGCGCCGATCGTGCCCGAACTGGTCGACCCGGCGTGGCCGTCGATCCGCTTCGTGTTCCCGCATGCGCCGGTGCGCCCGGTCACGGTGAACAACGGCGTGCCGATGCGCGCGTGGTACGACATCAAGGGCCTGGCCATCGCCGACAAGCAGGACGCCGAGGGCATCCGCCTGTCGATCGGCGAAGTGGAGCAGCTGATCGCCCGCGAGGAAGAACGCGGCGTGCCGGCCGCGCGGATCATCCTGGCCGGCTTCTCGCAAGGCGGCGCCATGGCTTTGTCCGCAGGCCTGCGCCACCGTGAAACGCTGGCTGGCCTGCTGGTCCTCTCGGCTTACCTGCCGTTGCACGACACCATCGAGGCCGAGCGCAGCGGTGCCAACCATGCCACCCCGATGTTCTGGGGCCACGGCGTGGCCGACCCGATCGTGCCGCTCGCGCTGGGTGAGCAGTCGCGCCAGCTGCTGGAGTCGCTTGGCCACCGCATCGAGTGGCACACCTACCCGATGGGCCACCAGGTCAGCATGCCGGAGATCGGCGACATCCGCGCCTGGCTCGGCGGGGTCTTCGCCGGCGCGTGACCCCCGCCGCGATGCGGTCGGCGGGCATTCCGGCATACTCCGCCCATGCCCGCCGCGCCTACTGACAACTCCGCCACGCCTGTCGCGTCGGCACCGTTGCCTGACTTCTGCAGCCTGCCGACGCTGTTCGCGCTGCTGCTGGTCGGCGCGATCACCGCGTGCCTGATGTGGCTGGCACCGGGTGGCACGCTGGACGTGGGCGCGCTGTCGGTCGGCGTGCTCTACACCGCTTGGCTGTCCATCCTGCTCACCGTGGTGCTGTGCAAGAGCCAGCCGCTGCTGCAACGCCTGCCGGGCGTCTGGCCGTATGCGGCGGTATGGCTGCTCCTGCTGGCGATCGTCGGCGCATCCAGCGCCACCCTGGCCTGGCTCGACCACGACCTGCGCTCAGGGCTTACGCCGGTCTCGGTGTCGCGTTTCGTCCGCGACACCCTGCTGGCGACCGGACTGCTTGGCGCAGCCCTGCTGCGCTATTTCTACGTGGTGGCGCAGTGGCAGGCCCGCCTCGCCGCCGCGGCGCAGGCCCAGGTCGCGGCGCTGCAGGCACGGATCCGCCCGCATTTCCTCTTCAACAGCATGAACGCCGTGGCGGCGCTGATCCGCGTGGACCCCGATGCCGCCGAGCGCACGGTGGAGAACCTCGCCGAGTTGTTCCGCGCCGCGCTGGGCAGCGAAGGCGCGGCCCAGGGCACGCTGGGCGAAGAGTTTCGCCTCGTGGACCAGTACCTGGAGATCGAATCGCTACGCCTCGGTGGACGCCTCCGCGTCGAACGCGACATCGATGTGCCCGACAGCTTGCCGATGCCGCGCCTGCTGTTGCAGCCGCTGGTGGAAAACGCGATCCGCCACGGCATCCAGCCCTCGCTGGAGGGTGGTGTGTTGCGCCTGGCCGGCCAGCGCGTCGCCGGCGGCGTCTCGCTTACCGTGGACAATCCCGTGTCCGATGCACCCGCCGTGCCGGGTACCGGGCATGGCTTGCGCAGCGTGCGCGAGCGCGTCCGCCTGCATTTTGGCGAGCGCGCGCGCGTGCATGCCGAAGCCCGCGAAGGCCGCTTCGTGGTCACCCTGTTCCTGCCGGAGGTGGTGGATGCGCGTCCTCGTCGCCGATGACGAACCGCTGGCACGCGCCCGGCTGGCCAGCCTGCTCGAGCGACACGCCGACGTGGAGATCGTCGGCAGCGTCGGCGACGGTGAAGCGGTGCTGGCCGCCTGCGCGTCGGCACGACCGCCCGAGCTGATCCTGCTCGACATCGAGATGCCGGGACTGTCCGGCACGGCGGTGGCGGCAAGGCTCGCCGTGCTGCCGTTGCGGCCGCAGGTGGTGTTCTGCACCGCCTACGAGCAACACGCGCTGAGCGCGTTCGACCTGGGCGCCACCGACTACCTGCTCAAGCCGGTGCGTGCCGAACGGCTGGAAGAAGCCTTGCAGCGCGTGGCGGCACGGCTGGTGGCCAGGCCCGCGGCGCGCGGCACCTGGCTGCGCGCACGTAGCGGTGCCGACGAAGTGCGCATCCCGCTGGCCGACGTGCTGCTGCTCACCGCCGGCGAAAAGTACGTGACCGTGGAGCACGTCGGCGGTTCGCGCCTGATCGACGATTCGCTGCGCCAGCTCGAGGTGTCGCTGGGTGATCGGCTGATCCGCCTGCATCGCAATTGCCTGGTGCCGCGCGACCGCCTGGTCGGCCTGCGTACGCTGGCCGACGGGCGGGTACTGGCGCGCCTTGCCGGCACCGAGACCGCGCCCGAGGTCAGCCGGCGCAACCTGCCGGCGGTGCGCCAGCTGCTGCGCACGGACGCCTGACCCGGCCTGCGACCATCGGGCGCTGCGCGCGAGGCCGGTTTACGGGACAATCGCCGCCTCGATTGCCCGCGCCACCGGATACCCCATGATCGCTACGCTCCGCATCGCCACCCGCAAGAGTGCGCTGGCCCTCTGGCAGGCCGAACACGTGGCGGCCCAGCTGCGCCAGGCCCATCCCGGCCTGGTGGTCGAGCTGGTGCCCCTGTCCACCCGTGGCGACGAGATCCTCGACCGCTCGCTGGCCACCATCGGCGGCAAGGGCCTGTTCCTGAAGGAGCTGGAGCTGGCGATGGAGGATGGCCGCGCGGATATCGCGGTGCATTCGCTGAAGGACGTGCCGGCGACGCTGGAGCCGGGCTTCGTGTTGTCGGCGATCCTGCCGCGCGCGGATGCGGCGGATGGCTTCATCAGTAACGACTACACCACCATCGCCGAGCTGCCGAACGGAGCCCGCGTCGGCACCTCGTCGCTGCGTCGGCAGGCCCAGTTGCGTGCGCTGCGCCCGGACCTGCAGTTGCTCGACCTGCGCGGCAACGTCAACACGCGCCTGGCAAAGCTCGACGAAGGCCATTACGAGGCGATCATCCTGGCCTGCGCCGGCGTCGACCGCCTCGGCCTCGGCGGCCGCGTGCGCACGCGCCTGGCCAGCCCGCAGTGGCTGCCGGCCCCCGGGCAGGGCGCCATCGCCGTGGAAAGCCGCGAGGGCGACACCCGCGTGGCCGAGCTGGTCGGCGCGATCGATGACGCGGACACGCGCCTGGCGACGGATGCGGAGCGTGCGTTGAACGAGCAACTCGGTGGCAGCTGTGCGGTGGCGATCGGGGCGGCCTGCGTGGTGACGGAGTTTGGCCTGACCTTGCACGGCCTGGTCGGCGATGCGTCGAGTGGCGAGCTGATCGTGGCGCAGGCGGATATCCACGGCGACAAGCCGGTGGAGCTGGGTCACGAAGTGGCCGCGATGCTGCTCGGCCAGGGCGCCGCCGAACTCCTCAAACCGCAACGCTAGACCCTCGCACGGCGCGCGGCGCTCGGGCGTGGTCGCAGGACCAGACCTCGGCGCCCACCCTCGCTGCTCAGACAGGTCCTCCGCGCTCGACAAGGTTGGCCGCAGCCGCGGCCCGTGTACCTATTGCCCTACGGGCGCTCTCTTGTGCGGAACTCGCCTCGAGGGTGGGCGCCGAGGTCTGTTCTTGCAGCCCGCGCGCGACGTGCGGGAAACCGGCCTGGGGCCTGACCCGACGCTGCCTGGTGTTGTAGGAGCGCGCCCGCGCGCGATTGGCCAACAGTGCGTAGATGATGGAACTCGATTCGCAGACCCGTACAAACGCCTTCGACTCATATCGACGTGGTGATTTTGGGCGCTGGTACCTGCTGTGTTTAGGCAATCCCATTCGCGCGCAGGCGCGCTCCTACACGAGCCGCCGTTGCGTCGGGCCGTCCAAACCGGATTGCGGGAACGTGGAAGAAGAGCCCTCGGCGCCTACCCTCGAGGCGAGTTCGTGGCGGCGAGGGGGCCGGGCGGAAGAAGCCCGCAGGGGGCCGGCCACGATGGCCGGCCGTTCTTGTTGAGGCAGGATGCCGAATCAAGAACCTCCGCCCGGCACCCGGTGCGCGGCCGTAGGCCAATAAGAAGATGGGCTGCGGAGCAGCCCCTCCCTATCGCACGCCAGAACGCTGTCTGAGCAGCGAGGGTAGGCGCCGAGGGCTCTTCCTGCGACCACGCCCGAGCGCCGCGAAGACGCGTCGAGGCCTGGTCCTGCGACCACGCCCGAGCGCCGCGACGAGGCGGCGAGGTTAGAAGTTGTAGACGAGGTTGGTGGTCATGAGCTTGTCGGTGCTCACCGTGCCCGGCTGCGTGTCGCTGTTGTAGCGGATCTGGTAGCCCAGCTTCAGCGCCATCTTCTTCGTCATGCTCACCGACAGGCCGATGTCGTTCTGGTAGTACTGGTTCTTCGAACCCGCTTCCACCAGGAACGTATCTTCCAGCGCGGTGTTATCGGTGATGCGGTACTTCGCGTTGACCAGGCCACGGCCGACGACTTCGCTTTCCGCGCTCGGCGTCGTGGTCACCGGGAGCGTGGTGCCATTGCCCTGGTCGACTTCAACCGTGGTCTTGGCCGGCTGGTAGCGCTTGAAACCGGGACCGATTTCGAAGGACAGCTCGGCGCGTTCGTTCTTCAGCGCGATGTAGCCGTAGCCGACCGAGACGATGCCCTGCCACAGGTTGGCGCCGAAATCGTCGTGCTCGTAACGCGCGGCGGTCACCACGTAGCTGCGCGGATCGAACTTGTAGCCGACCGAGGCGCCGCTGTCGTAGCGGTTGGCCGTGGTGCTGAACTTGTCGACCGTGTTACCGGCGCCGTCGTCCACGTCGACGTCGCCCTTCGAACGCAGGCCGTTGAGGTAGAAGTTGTTCTTCCACACCTCGTTTTCCTGCGACAGGCCGAGCTTGGCGTTGGCGTTCTCGGTGCGCGAGTTACCACGCGAGGAGGCGAAGCCGAATTCGCCGGTGCCGGTCCAGCCGCCATTCTTCGAGGCGTCGGAGCTCGGCGTCGTGTTCGGAGCGGCGGTGGCGTCCTGGGCCTGCGCGGCAAACGGCAGCGCGGCGAGGACGAGCGAGGCGAGAAGGATCTTTTTCATCGTCTACCCGGATGTGGAGGGAAAAGTGTGTATTCGTATGGCCGCCTGGACGGCCGATGGCGCGCCCACGCGCCGGGGGACTGCAACGTTCAGCCGTTGAAGAGCTGCGCCCATGCGCGCCCATACAACCGCTGCTCGAGGCATTGACCGATAACGCAGCTTAACGCGGCCAAACCGGCGGCCACGGCGACCAGGGGTCCGGTCGGATGGGACACCAGCAAAACGCACGGCAAACCGACCGACAACACCGCGATGCCGAAGCACCAGGCCAGCAAGGTCGCCGCCTCGCGGCCTTCGCCGAGGGCGGCGCCATCGCCACGATCCCCGGCCAGCTGGCGCAGCGCGCGCCAGCGCATGCCTTCGATCACGCCGAGCACCAGTCCCACGGCCAGCATCGACAGCCGCCACGGGTTCAGCGGCGCCACGTCGGTCTCACTCTGCAATGCGACGCAGAGCCAGAACCACAGGCCGCCAGCGAACACCGCCGACACCGTCCGCCCCATCGGCTGCGCATTCGCCACCGCGGCGAGCGCGGGAGGCATGTCGCGGGCCGTGCTGCGCGCCGTGTAGATCAGGGTGGCCAGGCTGCACAGCATCAGGGCGGCGCCGGCCAGCCGGGTCGCCCAGAAATCGTTGTCGCCGCGCGCCAGGCCGCCCAAGGCCAGCATCGGCAGGTAATTGGCCATCGCCACCATGCCCTCGATGGTCGGCAACATGCGCCGCAATGGGTCCCAACCATGCCATTCGCGCGCAAAGCGCAGGCGCAGGCAGGTCGCGACCAGGCCGAGGCTGACCAGCACCAGCCCGAAGGACAGCGGTACCAGCACGTCGCCACGCCCGTCAGGGTAGGTACCGAGGGCCACCGCGGTGCCCAGCACCATCCACAGGCCGTAACCGGTCGCCGTGGCGACCTGGACGATCACGCCGGGAACGGAGAACAGCTTGTGCGCACGCGACCGGGCATCGGGCTGGCCATCGGGGCCCAGCGCGACGGACGGCGCGTCGTCGGATTCCGCCATGGTCGGGGTTTCGGCAATGGCAAAACGCCATTTTCGCCCTGTTCGGCTCCCCGGCGCAAACCCGGCCATCTGGCGTAGTGCGCCTACCCTTGCGGACGGCCCCGCCCAACGCCATGCTTTACCCGCGTAGATACGGGCGTCACGCCCGCGCAGACACACTTTGCACAGCTCCACCTGCCGGCGAGACCCATGGACCGCTACGAGCGCATTCTCACCCTGCACCGACTGTTGAAGTCTGCGCACTATCCGGTCCCGCTGTCGCGGCTGATGGACGAGCTCGAGTGCTCGCGCGCGACGCTCTACCGCGACGTGGCCTTCCTGCGCGACGCCCTCGGGGCGCCCGTGCAGAGCGTGGCCGGCGACCAGGCGTCGTTCCGCTACGAGGCCGGCGAAGGCGACAGCTTCGAACTCCCCGGCCTGTGGCTGACCAGCGACGAGCTGGCCGCGCTGATGGCGCTGAACGAGCTGATCGGTCGCTCCGACCCTGGCGTGCTCGCCGGGGCGCTGGCGCCGTTCAAGGCTCGCATCGAGCGCCTGCTCTCCGACCACGGCAGCGGCAAGGCCCTGCCGGTCGACCGCATCCGGGTGATCTCCTGGGGCGCGCGCAAGCTCGACCAGCAGGTGTTCCGGATCGTCGCCGGCGCCGTGCTCGAGCGTCGCCAGGTGACCTTCCGTTACCGCGCCCGCACGACCAATTCCGATACGCGGCGCACCGTGTCACCGCAGCGCCTGACCCACTACCGCGATAACTGGTATCTCGACGTGTGGGACCATGATCGCGAAGCGCTGCGCAGCTTCGCCGTGGATCGCATCGCCGAACCGCAGGCGCTGGATGCGAAGGCGAAGGACGTGGAAGAGGCCGAGCTCAACGACCTGCTCGCCTCCAGCTACGGCATCTTCGCCGGCAAGCCGAAGGCCTGGGCGACCATCCGCTTCACCTCACACGCGGCGCGCTGGGTCGCGGACGAACACTGGCATTCGCAGCAAAAGGGCGAGTGGCTGGCGGACGGCCGTTACGAATTGCGCCTGCCCTATTCGAATTCGCGCGAACTGCTGATGGACGTGCTCAAGTACGGCCCCGATGCGGAAATCGTCTCGCCCCTGCCACTGCGCGAAGAGATGAAGATCCTGCTGCAGCTCGCCCTGTCCGGCTATCAGAACGGTAACGGCAACCACCATTGAACATGCGCCAGGTTCCATGAGCGACCTCGATATTGCCGATCCCGGCGCCGTTCCCGCCACCAGCGGTTACCCGCGCAAGCCCCGCGTTGCACTCGCCCTCGGCGCGGGTGCGGCGAAAGGCCTTGCCCACATCGGCGCCATCGAAGCGCTGGAAGCACGCGGCTTCGAGATCGTCGCGATCGCCGGCACCTCGATGGGGGCGCTGGTCGGCGGCGTGTACGCCATGGGCAAGCTCGACGTGTACCGCGACTGGGTGTCCACGCTGGCGCGCTTCGACGTGCTGCGCCTGGTCGACTGGAGTTTCTCCGGCGGTGGCTTCATCAAGGGCGACCGGATCATGGCCGCGCTGCGCGAACTCATCGGCGAGGTAAATATCGAGGAGCTGGACATCGCCTACACCGCGGTGGCCACCGACATCGACCGCGAGCGCGAAGTGTGGCTGACCCGTGGGCCGCTGTTCGATGCGATCCGTGCGTCGATCGCGATCCCCACCCTGTTCCGTCCATACACCCACGAAGGCCGCCGCCTCGTCGATGGCGCGCTGCTCAATCCGCTGCCGGTGTTGCCGTTGATGCGCGAAGACGCGGATTACCTGGTGGCGGTGAGCGTCGATGGCGCGGCGGAACTGCAGAAAGCCCCGGAAAAAGACGTCGCCGTCGTGCCCGACCAGGGCTATGCGGCGAAGCTTGGCCGCCTGCTTGGCCGGGTGTTGCCACACTCCGAGGGCAAGCTGCGCGATCCGGGTGCGTTCGAACTGATGACCCAGGCGATGGACCTGATGCAGGCCAACCTGTCGCGCCTGCGCCTTGCCGCCTACCAGCCCGACCTGTTGATCGAGATGCCGCGAAATGTGTCGGCCGTGTACGAGTTCTATCGTGCGCGTGAGTTGATCGAGCTGGGGCGCGTGCGGACCGAGGAAATGCTGGACAAGTGGGTGCCGCGGGTTATCCCGGGGCGGTAGGTGCCACTTAGAGCTCTTCGGTGCGGGTGACCTTGGCGCGGCGCATCAGCCATGCCACGCCGCGCAGGTCGGCGAGGCCCACCCACAGGCGGTCGAGCATGCCGTACTTCGACGTGCCGGCGGTGCGCGGGCGATGGCCGACCGGCACGCTCTGGCTGGCATAACCGGCGCGCTTGACCAGGGCCGGCAGGTAGCGGTGCATGTGGTCGAAGTAGGGCAGGCGCATGAAGGTCTCGCGCTCGAACAGCTTCAGGCCGCAGCCCGTGTCCGGGGTGCTGTCCTGGAGCATGCGCGAACGCACGGCGTTGGCGACCTTCGACGAGATGCGCTTGTTGAAGCTGTCGCGGCGGGTGACGCGCCAGCCGGCGAACAGCTTCAGGTCAGCGCCGGCGCCCGCACGGGCCTCAAGCAGCTTCGGGATGTCGGCCGGGTCGTTCTGGCCGTCGCCGTCCAGGGTCGCGATCCACGGCGCGCGCGCGGCGCGGACGCCGTTCCACACCGCGGTGCTCTGCCCGCTGCGGGTCACGTGGTGGATGATGCGCAGCTCGGGGTAGTCCTTCTGCGCCGCCTTCAGCACGGCGACGCTGTCGTCGCTGCTGTCGTCGTCGACGTAGATGATCTCGAAGTCGATCCGTCCACGCAGGGCCGCGGCGATCTCGGCGAGGAGGGGCGGGATGTTGTCGCGCTCGTTGAAGACGGGCACGACCACGGCGAGGTCGGTCATCGTGTTTCCGGGACGGTCAGCGGGGGTCGGGCGGCATTATCGCCCAACAAGCGCCGCATGGGGTCGTGGATCTCGCCGCCGTTCAGACAGGCTAGATCTGGCCGACCGTGACGCCGCTGGAGCCTTCGATGGCCGCGCGCCAGTCGCGCTCGGCCAGGTCCATGGCCTTGTGGCTGGCGCCCTGGGCGAGCAGCAGCAGGGTGCCGTCGCGCAACTTCACCTCGCGACCGTCCCAGCCGTCGCGATGGAAGGTGCCGGGCGTGCCGTCCATCTTCCCGGGCATGTACAAGGCCACCACCGGCTCGTCGTCCATCCGGGTCACCGCATGCACCACCGGATATTGGCCAACCACGCAGTCGTGCACGTAGGTCACCATGCCTGGGGCCGGGCCCTTCAGGTGGGTTGCGCGGCCGACGAAACCCGCTTCCACTTCGGCATCGGTCATCGGCCGGGTGAGCGCCAGCGCGTCGATTTCGACCGGCATGTGCGCCACGGCCAGCGCCTGCAGCGAATGGCTGTCGGTGTAGCGCCAGAACATGCCCAAACCGGTGAAGGCGAGCAGCACCGACGCCGCCATGGCCATCCACGCGCGACGGTGGCCGCGCTGCACCTGGCGCTCGCCGGTGGCGTGGGCCAGCAGGATGCGTTCGGCCAGGCCGTCGGGCACGGGCACCGCCATCGCCGCTTCGAGGTCGTCGTCGAAGCGTTGCGCACGCTGCCAGAACGCGGCGCAGCCTTCGCGGCAGCTGTCGCGGTGGGCCAGCAGTTCGGGGTCGCGCGAGCGCGGTTCGGCACCGATCCGGCGGCGGAAGTCGAGGCAATTCATGTCCGGCCCCCTTCGGCCGCGGCGCGCCCACCCAGCAGGCGCTTCAGCTGCTGGCGGGCACGGAATAACTGGGTCATCACCGCACCGGGCTTTTGGCCCGTGCTGGCGGCGATCTCGTCGGAACTCATGCCGCCGAGGACCTGCATTGCCAGCGGCTCGCGGTACTTCAGCGGCAGCTTCTGCATCGCGTCGCGCACCTGGGCGGCGTCGCCACTGCGCTCGGGGCTGGCGAACACGGTGTCTTCGGCGATGTCGTCGTCGAGCTCCACGGTGTCCAGGCGCTTGCGCTCGTAGAGGCGGGCGTGTTCCCGGCGCAGGATGGTGAATAGCCACGGCTTGGCCGATTCGGCGTCGCGCAGGGCGTCGAGGTTTTTCCAGGCGCGCAGGAAGGTTTCCTGGACCAGGTCCTGGGCCACGGTCTCGGAGCGCGTCAGCCACCAGGCAAACCGGTAAAGGTCGGCCGAGAGGGCGCGCACCATCGCTTCGTACTGGCGCTGCTTCGGGTTCACATCCCCTTTGACCGGAGCCTTGGCCATTTCCTTACACCGGGGCGCGGTCAGCGGATCTTGCTGAGGATGCCGTCGAGCTCGTCATTGCTGTGGTAATGGATGACGAGCTTGCCCTTGCCGCCCCGGCCCTGGGCCAGTTCGACGCGGGTGGCGAAGCGTTCGGCCAGCTCGCGCTCGAGGTTGGCGACGTTCGGGTCCTGCGCCGTGGCGCTCTTCGCCTTGCCCTTGGGGGCCAACTGCGCCTTGCGTGCGGCTTCTTCCAGCTCGCGCACGGTCCAGCCGTGGCGGGCGGCTTCCAGCGCCAGCGGTTCGGCGACATTCGCCGGCAGGGTGAGCAGGGCGCGGGCGTGGCCCATTTCCAGCTTGCTTTCGTCCAGCAGCTGCTTGATCGATGCAGGCAGCTCGTTAAGGCGCAACAGGTTGGACACCGAGGCACGGGAGCGGCCCACCGCGTCGGCGGCCTGCTGGTGGGTCAGGTCGAACTCGTCGACCAGGCGCTGCAGGGCCTGGGCCTCTTCCAGCGGGGTCAGTTCCTGGCGCTGGATGTTTTCGATCAGCGCCATGGCCAGCACGGACTGCTCGGGCACGTCCTTGACCAGCGCCGGGATCTCGCTCATCTGCGCACGCTGGGCGGCGCGCCAGCGACGTTCGCCGGCGATGAGTTCGTAGCTGTTCTTGCCGATCGCACGCACGACCACCGGCTGGATCAGGCCCTGGGCCTTGATCGACGCGGCCAGTTCGTCCAGCGCCTCGTCGTTCCAGTGGCGGCGCGGCTGGTACTTGCCGGCCTGGATGTGGTGGATGGGCAGCGTACGCAGCTCGCCTTCCTGCTCGATCACCGAGGGTGCGGCGTCCGGGCCGGCGCCACCCCCGAGGAGGGCGTCCAGGCCGCGGCCAAGTCCACGTTTCTTCGCTGCTGCCATGGGGATTCCTTAAGGCGTCGTCGGGGCGGCGTCGGTGGTGCCTGGCGCGTCCTCGGCTTCCGCCGCGGCCTCGGCGCCCTTCATCTGGCGCTCGCGGCGGATGATCTCGCCGGCCAGGCCGATGTAGGCGATGGCACCGCGCGAACCGCGGTCGTACAGGTGGATCGGCTGGCCATGGCTGGGCGCTTCGGCCAGGCGAACGTTGCGCGGGATGATCGAGCGCAGCACCTTGTCGCCGAAATGGGTGGTGAGCTGGGCCGAGACTTCGTTGCCGAGGTTGTTGCGCACGTCGTACATGGTGCGCAGCAGGCCTTCGACTTCCAGGTTCGGGTTCAGCCGCTGGCGTACCGCCGAAATCGTGTCGAGCAGGCTCGACAGGCCTTCCAGCGCGAAATACTCGCACTGGACGGGGATGAGCACGCCGTCGGCCGCCGTCAACGCGTTGAGCGTGAGCAGGTGCAGCGAGGGCGGGCAGTCGATCAGGATCGTGTGGTAGCGGTCGGAGACCCGGGCAAGCTGCTCTTTCAGGCGATGCTCGCGGGCCATGCCGTCCATCAGCTTGAGCTCGGCGGCGGTGAGGTCGCCGTTGCCGGGCATCAGGTCGAAGCCGGCCTCGGTGCGCCTGAGCACGTCGTCGATGCCGACTTCGCCCAGCAACACTTCGCAGCCGTTCGGCTTGGCCTCGTGCTTATCCACGCCCGACGCCATGGTGGCGTTGCCCTGCGGATCGAGGTCGACAAGCAGCACCTTGCGCTTCGCGGCGGCGAGGGCCGCGGCGAGGTTCACGGAAGTGGTGGTCTTGCCGACGCCGCCTTTCTGGTTGGCGACTGCGAGGATGCGGGCCATGGAAAGTCGCTAGCTACCGTGCACGGAAGGGGCGCTAGCGTAGCATCTAGGGGCCGGCGGCTGCAGGCCAACGCTTTTACCGTCCCTCTTGCGCGTACTCCGCCAGCGCGACACCATCGAAAACGATGCCCCGTGCCAGCACGGCGCGCACACGGATGACTCAGGGGAGAGGTTATGCGGGAGAAGCCAGCTCTGCCGGGCGTGCCGTGGCTCGCCGCCACGCTTTTGTCGGTGTTCTCTTGCGCAGCGCTGGCCCAGGCCGTCCCCACGCTTCCGCCACTCCCCCCGTCTTCCCTCCAGGACGATGGCAAGCGCATGGAGCTGTGCACGGCGATCGATTGCGCCGTGGGCGCGGCGCAGGTGCGCGCGCTAGCCAATGCCTCGGCCCTTTATCGTCGCGATCCCCTGGCAGCAAAGGACTTCTCGGCGGTGCTGGGGATGGCGGGCGACGGTGTCGCGGTCACCTTGAGCCCCGCGCCGATCGGCGCACGGGGGCGTGCCATCACCTATATCTTCGACGCCCAGGGCCAGGCGCTGAAGCAGAGCTTTGTTAATCGCTGACCGCCCCACTGCGGCGTACCACCACCAGGTGGCGCTCGCCCTCCACCCCGGGCACGGCCAGTGAGTGGATCGCCTCGACGGTGAAGCCTGCCGGGACACCGGCCAGTTCGTCTGCCGGGTGCTTGCCCTTCATGGCCAGCCAGGTGCCGCCGGGTGCCAGCAGGTGGCCTCCCCAGCCGAGCATGTCCGCTAGCGAGGCGAAGGCGCGGGCGGTGATGCATTCGAAGGTGCCTTCGACCTCTTCGACCCGGCTCTGCAGCGCTTTGGCGTTGCCCAGCTTCAGCGAGCGGATGGCCTCGCGGAGGAAGCGCACCTTTTTCCCGTTCGAATCGACCATGAGCACTTCGCGCGCGGGCTCGGCAATGGCCAGCGGAATACCCGGCAGCCCCGGCCCGGTGCCCAGGTCGGCCAGCGAGCGGCCGTGCACGTAAGGCAGGATGGCCAGCGAATCGAGCAGGTGGAGGGTGATCTGCGAGCGATCGTCGCGGATGGCCGTGAGGTTGTAGGCGGCGTTCCAGCGCTCCAGCAGCTCGCGGTAGTCGAGCAGGCGATCGACAGCGCCCTCGGGCAGGTCGACATCCAGCTGGTCGATGCCGCGTTCGAGCACGGATTTGAGGTCGTCGCGGTTGGTCATCAGCGGCCAAAGTCGTCAAACAAGGTGCTAATTATCGCCCAGGCCACACCATCTCGCCATTCTTGGAATTGCGTGACGTCGTTAAGATGTGGACCATCGGCGAACCTACTTCTGCACGTAAGGCGCCATGGCCAGAACCCTGCCCACCTCGGAATCCTTGACGGTTGAATTCAAGAGCGACCGCGCGAAGCTGTCGGACAACGACTTGGCCGAAGCGATCGTCGCCCTGGCCAATACCGACGGCGGTGAACTATGGCTAGGCGTTGAGGATGACGGCAGACCAACAGGGCTCCATCGTGATCATCTCAATCTGGACGGGCTCGCTGGTCTGGTGGCAGCTCGCACCTCCCCGTCTGTGCGAGTGGGGGTTAGCCAGATTCAGGCCAATGGCGTGCTGGTGGCCCAAATCATCGTCCCCCAGATGCCTGGCGATGTCTGCACCACCAGCGGCAAGTATCTGTGGCGAAAGCTGAAAAGTGACGGTTCGCCGGAAAGCGCGCCGATGCACCCTCACGATAGGGCGAGCAGATCCACATCGTTCGGCCTGACAGACCTTTCCGCTCAGCCTGTCACTGGCGCGGATCTTTCGGATTTCGATCCCCTCGAACGCGAACGCCTCAGACAGAGCATCGAAAGATACGGCGGGGATAGCTCGCTGATCGACCTAAATGATGAAAAGCTTGAGGGAGCGATGGGTTTATCCACCCGGCTGCCCGACGGCAGACGCGTACCAACACTCGCCGGACTGCTTCTTATCGGGCGCGAAGAGTCATTGCGGCGCCTCGTTCCAACACATGAGATTGCCTTTCAGGTGCTTTCCGACGAATCGGTCCGGTTCAACGATTTTCAGCACATTCCGCTTCTCAAAGCACTGAGCTGGCTGGAGTCCAGTTTTCACCCACACAACCCGGACGAAGACGAACTTCAAATCGACCTTTTCCGCGTCAAGGTACCTCGTGTGGACGAAAGGGCGTTCCGCGAAGCTGTAGCGAACGCTTTGGTCCACCGCGACTACATGGCCATCGGTGCCATCCATGTACGGCTCGAAGAACATTCCCTGACCATAAGCAATCCTGGAGGTCTGGTTGACGGCGTTACCGTAGCTAGCCTTCTCACCACCGAGCCCCGCCCCCGAAATCCGCGGCTGGCTGACATCATGAAGCGGATTGGTATCGTCGAGCGGGCTGGTCGAGGGGTCGACGCGATCTATCGAGGAATGCTCCGTTTCGGAAGGTCCGTTCCGGACTACGGGTCGACCGACAGAAGAAGTGTTGTCCTTCGCCTCTCTGTTGGCGCTGCCGACAGATCGTTTTTGAGGATGATCGTGGAGGAGGAGAGCCGACTGAGACGGCCCCTGCCACTCGACAGCCTTCTCGTCCTTTCTGTGCTCAAGGAAGCAAAGCGTGTCGCGACGGACGAGCTTGCGAGGACCCTGAACCGCGACGTCGCTCAGGTTAAACGTACAGTCGAAGCGCTCGTCGAGACTGGCATCGTCGAGGCACATGGGGGTACACCCCGAACTCGCAGCTACACCCTTTCAGCCCGGATCTACCGAGCGTCTGGCGACCATGCCGCGTTTACTCGTCAAGTTGGCTTCGGGGCCATCCAAAACGAGCAGATGATTCTTAACTTCGTTCGCCAGCATGGCCGGATCCGTCGGTCGGATGTGACAGAGCTTTGCCGACTGACTGCGGAACAGGCGAGGTCGCTTCTGAAGAAACTCACGCTGGAGGAGAAACTCATCCAGCACGGGACGCGTCGAGGGGCTTACTACTCGCTCGGCCAGGCCGGCTGATCTCGTCGCGGTGCGAGATTTGGGGAGTTATGCGGTTTGTTGCGTGCTCTTGCGCGGTGCACATGCCCCCAATAAGCCAACAAAAACAGCAAATTGCCTCGTATGGATTATCACCGGCACCTCAAAGATATGAGGGACTTTTGAGGTACCGGAAAATTCGAACGAAAAAAAAGCGACGTTTCCGCCGCTTTTAATACGCACACGAACTTCTTCGAGTTATGCCGCGTCGAGCTCGACGCGGGTGACGAGCATGCCGCGGGCGCGGAGCGAACCGTTCACGGCGTGCTTAAGCTGGGTGCCGACGGCGCGGCGATCGGCCGCGTGGGCGGTGGCGCTGTCGCGCAGGGCGGCGACGACGTTGCTGCGGATCAGTTCCGGCGCTTCGTCGATCACCGGGTCGGCGGCTTCGGGCTCGAGCACCTGCCAGTAGACGGTGCCGCCCTCGAAACGCAGGACCTGGCCGCCGAGGTCGATCTTGTGGGCGATCCGGTCGAATACCGGCAGCAGCACGTGGGTGCCGGCGGTGAGCAGGGCCGGGGCCCGGCCGAAGCGACGCACGCTGTAAACCTGCCCCTCGGGAACACGCCGGAACGAAGCGACCGCGAGGACGCTGGCTGCAAGGACACTGGCGAGGAGGGCGATAGTCAACATGGCTGCTACATCAAAGACTTGGGTTCTTTTCCTGTCTCGTGGTGCAGCGAGATGCGGCACCACCCTGATGGATCGGGGAGTTAATTCTAATTTAACAGGCGGGTTAACGCTAGTTTTACCAAACCCCCATGTTCAGTTAGCGGTCGGGTTGGTCAAAACTTAAGCGCTGGTCACTTTCTGACCAGCCGACAGGGCGGCCGTGGCGGCGCTCATTTCTTGACCACGGGGCAGGACGACCGTGTAGGAGCGCGCCTGCGCGCGATGGATCCTGGCGAAAACCTGCCTGCATCTGAAACCTGCCTGCATCCGATGAATACCTGGGGAAACCCCAATCGCGCGCAGGCGCGCTCCTACAATTGACCGACTCACCGTAAGTGATAACAATTATCAATAACTTCTTCGCCGGTCGTGCCCATGAACGTCCTTGGCTGCCTGCTGGCGTTCGCCGCCATGGCGCTCGCCTACCTTTCTTCCCGCAACCAGCGAGCGCTGGCGCGGCCCCTGGGCCGTGGCGGCAAGCTCGTGGCGGGGATCCTGACGGTGCTGGCGCTGGCCTGCTGGATGGTCGGTGAGACGACCCTTCCCGGAATTTTCTCAACGCTGACGGCGGTGATGTTCGGCGCCGTGGTCTTCCCCTACGTGGCCTGGCTGTTCAAGCCGGCGGCCGAACGGAAGGCCCGCTGATGCTCGCCAGGACGTTCGCCGGCATCCTGCTGGGTTGCCCGCTGTCCATGGCCATCGTCAGCCTGGCGATCTACCTGTGGCCGGGCGGCGGCGAGGCGGTGGTCATCCCCTGGCTGGTGGCCTTCTTCCCGATCTGGGTCGTGGTGATGGCCGCCACCTTCATGTATCGCAGCGGCGCCCGTGCCTGGGCGTGGCTTGCCGTGGCCAACGTGGGCGCGTTCGCCGCGCTGTTCCTTGCCCGACACACCCTGCCCGGCCTTTGAGCGATGAAGTCCTCCACCATCCGCACCTTCACCACCGTGCACACCTGGACCGGACTGCTCGCGGGCTTCGCGCTGTTCATCGCGTTCTATGCCGGCGCGATCACCATGTTCCACGACCCGATCGACACCTGGGCGCTGCCGAAGGCGGAGCTGGCCGACGCCCGCCTGATGGAGCGCACCGGGCCGATGCTCGCCGACATCGTGGCAAAGCATCCCGCGGCGAAGGAATCGGTGGGCGTCACCTACGCCGCGGGCCATCGCTCGCATGAAGTGGCGGCGTACTGGATGGAAGCCGACGGCACCTGGTTGAGCCAGTCGCTGGACGACCCGGCCGCGCATGACGCCGAAGACCACGAACACGGCCTCGCGGACTTCGTCTACGAACTGCACTACGACCTCGGCATCCCCGAGATCGGCATCTACCTGATGGGCATCGTCAGCATCATCTACGGCCTGGCCCTGCTGACCGGCGTGCTGATCCACCTGCCGAACCTCGCCCGCGAGATGTTCGCGTTGCGCCCGGGGCACAACCTCAAGCGCCTGTGGCAGGACGCGCACAACGTCATCGGCATCCTCAGCCTGCCCTTCCACATCATCTTCGCCGTCACCGGCGCGTTGCTCTGCCTGACCATGGTCACGCTGTTCGCCTTCAACACGCTGTCGTTCGACGGGAAGCTGATGGGTGCCTTCGACCGCATGACCAGCGCGTTGCCCGAAACGAAGGCGACCCCGGGCGTGGCCACGATGCTGTCGCCGGTGGAGCTGGGTGCGCGTGCACGCCAGGCGGCGCTTGCCGCCGGTGCGGCGAGCTTCGAGCCGGACTACATGCGCTACGTGCATTACGGCCAGCCCGGCGCGGCGGCGGAAGTGCGTGGCACGTCGACGAAGACGCTGGGTGAGTACGGCATGGTCGCGCTCGATGCCACCACCGGGCGGGTGCTGAACATGCAGCTGACCGGCGTGCGCGACGCGAACCATGCCACGTACTCGGCGATCTTCGGCCTGCATTTCGGCACCTTCGGCAGCCTGTCGCTACGCTGGCTGTATTTCCTGCTCGGCCTCGCCGGTGCCTTCCTGTTCTATTCGGGCAACCTGCTTTACATCGAATCGCGGCGCAAGCGTCGCGCCGCCGAGCAGCCCCTGAAGGTACGCGCGATGGCGACGGCGACGGTGGGTGTGTGCCTCGGCAGCTGCTTCGCCATCTCGGTGATGTTCATCGCCAACCACCTCGCCCCGTATGTCGGCCTCGCGCCCACGCATGTGGTGCAGCCGGTGTGCTTCGTCACCTTCTTCGCCGCCATCGCGTGGACGTTCTGGCGCCGACCCGCACGCGCCGCGGTGGACCTGTTGTTCGTCACCGCCGTGGCATCCGTCGCGGTGGGCGTGCTCGACATCGCGCTACATGGCGACCGCCTCGCCCGCACGCTGGCCGAAGGCCGTTACGACGTGCTCGGCGTCGACCTCGTCGCGATGGCGATGGGCGCGGGCTTCGCGTGGCTCGGCGTGGCCACGCGCAAGCGCGCGATCGACGGCGACCCGTGCAGCGTGTGGTATGGCCGGTCGCATCGGCCGGCCTCGCAGGCCACCGCATCGGCGTGATCGCGCGAACGGCGCGAGGTGCTTCTGGCGCTCGCCTGTCCGCCACGCAAGGGCCCTGCTAGAGTCGCCTCGATCAGTCGTCGACGGTGGGGGTAGCAGGGCATGGGTATCGCAGGAAAGGTTCGCTATGGCGCATTCGCGCTCGGCACGCTGCTGTCGTACGGCGCCAACGCCGCGCAGGCCAGCCAGGAAGACATCATGGCCCAGGCTGCGGCCCTGCGCTCACATCCCCAGGCCCCCGCATACCTTGCCCTGATGCAGGACGAACTCGACTCCGGCATGCAGGCCGTGGTCGAGCAATGCAGCAAGGTGTACTCGGCGGCGAACACCCAGGCCCTGGTCGTCAGCGCGCAGGTTCGTGCGGACGGTGGCCTGCGCGACGCGAACATCGTGCCGGACACGCCGTTCACCCAATGCGTCGGCGCCGCCGTGGCCCGCCATCCGATGCCGGCGCCGCCGGCGAGCATCGGCCGCTTCTTCGCGGCATGGCTGGTCGAGGTGCCGTCCGGCAAGATCTCC
This sequence comes from Bacillus sp. NP157, assembly GCA_018889975.1. Classification (NCBI taxonomy): domain Bacteria; kingdom Bacillati; phylum Bacillota; class Bacilli; order Caryophanales; family Bacillaceae; genus Bacillus; species Bacillus sp. NP157. Next base: position 3,892,704 of record CP076546.1, on the reverse strand, counting down.
GACCCCTTCCTGCCCGCCGATGAGAGCGGCATGGCGATGCAGGATCGCCGGCGCATCCACGGCCCGACCTATTCGCCGCCGCCGGTGTATCCGAGCCTGGCCGATGGCAGCCGTCCCGCAGGCAAGACGATCGTGCACACCACGATGGATAGCCGCGGCATCGTCTCCAGCGCCACCGTCGAGACGAGCAGCGGCGATGCGAACCTCGACGCCGCCGCCATCGCCGCGGTGAAGCAGTGGACGTTCCGGCCGGGCGCCGCGAAAGGCACCGCCGTGAACATCCCGGTGGCCTTCCAGGATCCTAAGACGGTGCCGCCTGCGCAGTAAGGCGGATGACGGGCAATGGCCCGGCCGGCTAATGCTGCTCACCATGATGGCGATGCTCGATCACGATGTGCTTATCGGGCTCGCCGTTGATGTCCAGCCCGGTCAAGCCGCACTCGGCCAGGCTGATGCCATACGAATGATTATTCGCACGAAACACGCCCGTGATCTCGACATATTTGCCGTTATATAACTCTTCTTTACTGCCAAGGTCGCCGGTATCCAGCAGGCTCAGGCAGCCGGAATCGTTCGCCCAATAGTCCTTGTCGTAACCTGGACGTTTCACCAGGTACATCGACTCCGGCCCGATAACCAGGAAGCCGTGCAGGGTGACTTGCTTACCGTCATAGGTTGCGCGGTTGGCGTTTAGCGCCTGTATGTCCAATGGGGCGTCTGCTGCGAAAGTGACGCTGGTCATCGACAGCAGTAAAAAGGGCAGGACTAGCGGGGGCATTTTCATTCGCGCAGTCCTAATCAGTCCTTGCGCGTTTGCGCAGACGCTCTTGCTTCAACGTTTCGAGATCATCGGCAAAAAGCCTGAACGCCAGAAAATAACCTCCGTAGAGGAGAGGCAATCCGGCGAGGAAGCGCCACCTGCCGAAGTCGTGACTGACGAACCACGTTGACAGCCACCATGATATACCGAACAGGATCGCTAGCACGGGGAAAAAAATAAAAACGAGGCGGAGCCACATCCGCTCGATGACCTTCATTTTTCGCATGGGCAATCATTCCCTGCACGTATCGCGGACGCCAGTCTACCGCGACGAAGAGCTGCGGACCCTTGAATCGACGGCGGCGACCATCATGATCTGTCGTACGTCCCGCCATCGGCGGGGAACCACGGCACGCCATGAACCAGGACACGTATTCCGACGCCACGGCGTCGCCGATCTGGAAAGCACTCACCGGCCACCAGGCCGGCCTCGGTGAAGGCAACGCACTCGCGCACCGCTACCAAAGCGATGTCGCGCCGTTCGCCGCGCTTGCCGGGATGACGCCGGAGGCGTTCGCGGCGCTGCGCGCGTTGCTGCGGCCCGGTGACGTCGCCGCGTTGCTGGCACCCGAGGCGCCGACGGATGTCGACGGCCTGCGCATCACGCCCGTCGGCGCCGTGCACCGGATGGTTGCCACCCGTCGGGTCGACGCGGTGCCTGACGACGGGGGAGTGATCGAGCTGGGCGAGGCCGATGTCGACGAGATGATCGAGCTGACCCAGCGGACGAAGCCGGGCCCGTTCCTGCGACGGACCATCGCCATGGGGCGTTACATCGGCCTGCGCGACCATGGCCGGCTCATCGCCATGGCCGGCGAGCGCATGCGCTTCGACGGCCACACCGAGGTCAGCGCCGTGTGTGTCGACGACGCCTTCCGGGGCAAGGGCCTGGCCGGTCGGCTCATGGATATCGTCCGCCTCGGGATCGAAGGACGCGGCGACACCGCCTTCCTGCATGTCTTCGGCGAGAACCGTTCGGCCATCGGCCTGTACGAACGCCTCGGCTTCCGCCTCGCGGAGGTTTCGATGCTCTACCAGGCGCGTGTCGCCGACGCCGCCACGCATGAAAACGACGTTTACCTGCACGGCGAAACGCCCGTTTGATAGCCGCGACAGCCATTCAAAAACGTGAAGGTTACGTCACGACTCGTGATGCAGCGCAATAACCCGGTGCAGACCACATAAACGCCTGCCACATATCGCATTTTTATACGCGACACCCGAGTGGTATTGCCCGAAATAACGTTTACTCGTGCAGTGCAACAAGCCGTTGATTTAACAAGCTTTACACGTTGTCTGAAAACGTTTACGTTCCGCGCCATCAAGCCCGGATGGGCTAGGGGTAGGGGCAGGCATACGTGAGTGTGACGATCAAAGACGTCGCGAGGATGGCCAACGTGTCGGTGGCCTCCGTATCGCGTGCCCTGAATGGGCACGGTGGCGTGACGGCCGAAACGCAGAAGCGCATTCGCGAGGTCGCCACCCGCCTGCGCTACGTGCCGCATAGCGCGGCGCGTAGCCTGATCACCCGTCGCACCCAGACCATCGGCGCCCTGCTACCCGACCTGCATGGCGCGTTCTTCTCCGAACTGATCCGCGGCATCGACCTGGCCGCCCGGGCACGTGGGCTCTACCTGCTGGTGTCCAGTTCGCACGGCGACGCCACCGAAGCCGCGATCGCCCTGCGTGCGATGCAGGGCCGCGTGGACGGCCTGCTGGTGATGTCGCCGCACGCCGATGCTGCCTTCCTCGACGAGAACCTGCCGATCGTCCTGCCGACCGTGCTGATCAACAGCCACGTACGCAGCGAACGCCATGCCGCGCTCGACGTCGACGATTTCGGCGGCGCGAAGGCGATGGTCGATCACCTGATCGGCAGCGGCCGCAAGCGCATCGTGTTCATCGCCGGCCCGGAAGTGAACCACGACGTGCAGGAGCGCTGCCGCGGTTACCGCGAAGGCCTCGAGGCCGCTGGCCTGGGCGACACCGCCGTGGTCCTGCAGGGCGACTTCACCGAAGAGTCCGGCTATCGCATGGCCAAGCAGGTGCTGGCGATGTCGCCGCGCCCGGATGCGATCTTCGCCGCCAACGACATGATGGCCATTGGCGCGCTTTCCGCGCTGGCCGAAGCGGGCGTACCGGCGCCCGACGACATCGCCGTGACCGGCTTTGACGATATCCCGATGTCGCGTTACGTCTCGCCGCCGCTCACCACGGTGCGCGTGCGTATCGCCGAACTGGGCGAGGCCGCGCTGGATCGCCTGGCCCGCATGATCGAAGCACCCGAGGACGCCGCGCCCGAACCGCGCGTCGTCGTCGGCACCGAACTCGTCGTACGCGCCTCGTGTGGCGCCAACGACAAGGCGCGACGACACGGCTGACGCCGTCGTTGGCAGTACGCGGCTTGCCGGGCCGTGGCAGTAACCCAGGACGGCGTCATTGATGGATAGCGAAAACCATTCGGTCCGCGATGCGGAACGGGCGGGGGTACGGGGACAGATCGCCTTTCAAAGAGGTGGCGATGACCACCGCGACGCAGCCGCAAGGCTGCCCGCCGTGCCCACGCCCAGCCGGACCGGGTCATACACACAGAAGAAGATTGGGAGAGAGGGGTACCATGAAAGCTCCGATGCAGATGAAGAAGAAACTGCTGTGCGGCGTCATCGCCGCCAGCATCGCCGCGGTCGTTGCGCCGACCGCCACGATGGCCCAGACCGTCACCGCCACCCTGAAGGGCAAGGCCACGCCGGGCGCGCAGGTCACTGCGTTCAACCCGCAGACCGGCCTCACCCGCAAGGCCACCGCGGGCTCCGACGGTAACTACATCATCAACGGCCTGCCGCCGGCGACCTACCAGGTCGATGCCGGCCCGGGCACGCAGCAGAACGTGACGCTGACCGTGGCGTCCACCGCCTCGCTCAACCTCGCCGCGTCGTCGCCGGCCGCTGCCACTGCAGCCAACGCCACCTCGATGGAAGGCGTGACGGTCAACGCATCGACGCTGACCGAAGTGAAGACGCCGGAAGTCTCGAAGACGATTTCGCTGCGCCAGATCCAGACCATCCCGCAGGTGTCGCGCAACTTCCTCGAATTCGCCGATACCGTGCCGGGCATGGTGTTCAGCGTGGACGCGCAGGGCCACACCTCGCTGCGCGGTGGTGCGCAGAACGACAGCTCGGTCAACGTCTTCATCGACGGCGTGGGCCAGAAGAGCTACGTGAAGGCAGGCGGCGTGTCGGGCCAGGTCAACAGCCAGGGCAACCCGTTCCCGCAGCTCGCCATCGGCGAGTACAAGGTCATCACCACGAACTACAAGGCCGAGTACGACCAGGTATCCTCGGCGGCGATCACCGCCGAGACCAAGTCGGGCACGAACGAGTTCCACGGTGAAGTGTTCGATACCTACACCTCGGACAAGTACCGCAGCCGCACCCCGGCCGAAGAGGACGGCGACAAGGCCCGTTCGTTCGAGAAGGAATACGGCTTCGCCCTCGGTGGTCCGATCATCAAGGACCAGATGCACTTCTTCGTGACCTTCGAGCAGAAGAAGTTCGATACGCCGATCACGGTCAGCCCGGGTGGTGGCGTACCCGATGCCGCCGTCAGCGCGCTGCCGGCCAACGTGCAGAGCGCGTTCGGCCCGGCCTCGCTGCCGTTCGACGAGAAGCTGTACTTCGGCAAGATCGACTGGGAATTCAGCGACCGCGATCGTATCGAGATCAGCACCCAGGTCCGCCGCGAAACCCAGTCCGACAATATCGGCCCGGGCCAGTCGCTGTCGCAGTCCATCCTCACCGCGAACCACGACACCCGTGGCGCGTTCCGCTGGCAGCACAGTGGTGACTGGTACTTCAACGAGCTGAAGGCGACGTACGAGAACTCCTCGAACGATCCGCTCCCGCTCAACTACGGCAACGGCTACAACTACAGCTGGCACCCGTCGAACGACGCCACCTTCATCGGCATCGGCGCCGCGTCGCCGCTGGCTACCCAGATCAAGGGCCAGGAAGGACCGTCGCTGCAGGACGACTTCACCTTCAACGATCTTGAATGGATGGGCGACCACGTCATCAAGACCGGCTTCAAGGTGAAGGAAGTGACCCTGCACGCGCAGGACGCACAGTCGGTCAACCCGCAGTACACCTACAACGTCGATACCAATGGCGTCGAAGCTATCCCGTACAAGGTGCAGTTCTCCAACCCGGTGCCGGGCCTGAACGCGGTGTCCGAGACGAAGGACAAGCAGTACGGCGCATACCTGCAGGACGACTGGTCGGTCAACGACCACCTGACCCTGAACATCGGCGTGCGCTGGGACAAGGAAAAGACCCCGTCGTACCTCGGTTGGGTGACCCCGGAGAACGTGGTCAACGCGTTCAACTCGCTTGACCCGAACGCCCAGGGCCTGTTCCCGGGCCAGACCTACGCGCAGACGCTGGCGAAGGGTGGCATCAACTACCAGGACTACATCAGCAACGGCAGCAACCGCCATGCGCAGAACCAGTGGGCCCCGCGCCTCGGTGCGTCGTATGACCTGTTCGCCGACGAAGCGCACGTGATCCATGCGGGTGCCGGCCGTTCCTACGACCGTAACCTGTACGACTACCTGCAGCTCGAGCAGACCAAGTCCGCGCTGCCGTACCAGACGATCAACATCAACACGGCCAGCCACCCCTGCACCGTGGGCGCAAACAGCTGCTTCGCGTGGGATCCGTCGTTCCTCAACGGTCTCCCGGTGCTCCAGGGCCTGGTCAACGGCACGAACCTGGGCCAGGAAGTTGACATGCTCAACAACAACCTGAAGGCTCCGTATTCGGACCAGTTCAGCATCGGCATGTCGAACAAGGTCGGCGACTGGAACACGGACGCCACGGTGACCCGCGTGCTGTCGTACGACGGCTTCGCCTTCACCCTCGGCAACCGCTACCCGAACGGCGACTTCTTCCAGGCAGGCTCGCAGCCGTGGAACAACGGCATCCCGGGCTTCGGTTCGATGATCGTCGGCAACAACGGCATCCGCACCGCCACCACCCAGGTCCTGCTGTCGGCTGACAAGCCGTACACGCATGAGTCGGGCTGGAGCGCGAACTTCGCCTACACCTACACCCACTCGCGCCAGAACCGTGACATCAACGAGCATTACTCGTTCGACGAAGCCACGATCTTCGACTATCCGTTCGTGACCTCGAACGCGGCCGCGAAGCATCGCTTCGTCGCCACTGGCTCGCTGGACGGTCCGTGGGGCTTCACCTTCTCGAGCAAGCTGATCCTCGCCACCCCGCTGCCGTGGAACGGCTTCCTCACCTGCGGCACGGGTTGCACGTTCGAACACGGCGAAGGTTCGTTCCCGACCTCGGGCGTGCCGGGCGGCTCGAAGTTCCTGCTGGGCGGCAAGATCTGGGGTTATCGCCAGATCGACATCCAGGCGACCAAGGACTTCCTGCTCAGCGAGAACGACCAGACCAAGTTCTACATCCGCTTCGACGTGCTCAACGTGTTCAACTGGAAGAACTACGCGGACTACACCCCGAACGGTACCGGTACCGAAGTCGCGTACAACAAGAAGGGCAACATCACGGGCGTTCCCCGCGAAGCGCGCTTCACCGCCGGCTTCAAGTTCTAAGGTTCGAAAAGCGTACGTGGTACGGATGCATCCGGTGGGCAAAAGCCGGATGCATCCCCTTCGCGCCCGCGAGTCTCCCCGCGGGCGCCTTTCTTATTCCCACCTGACGGTTCATACGCGATGGGCACTGGCATCACGAATATCGTTGTCGTCGGCGGCGGTACCGCCGGCTGGATGGCTGCTTCGGCCCTTGCGCGCACACTGAACCGGCAGGCGACGATCCGCCTGGTCGAATCCGACGAGATCGGCATCGTCGGGGTCGGTGAAGCCACCGTTCCCCATATCAAGGCGTTCAACCAGCTGTTGGGCCTGAATGAAGCGCAGTTCGTCGCGCGCACGCAGGGCACCTTCAAGATGGGCATCGAGTTCCGTGACTGGAATCGCATCGGCGACAGTTACGTGCACGGCTTTGGCACGATGGGCCACGACGTGGGCATGGTGCCGTTCCACCAGTACTGGATCAAAGGCCGCCTGCGTGGACAGGCTGCCGACCTGCTCGATTACTCGGTCAACACCGTGGCCGCGATGCGCGGCAAGTTCATGCCGGCGCCGGTGGACGTACCCGCGAGCAACCCGCTCGGTAGCATCGCCTACGCCTATCACTTCGACGCGGCGCTCTATGCGCGGTTCCTGCGCGAGTACGCCGAACAGCTTGGCGTGCGCCGTACCGAAGGCAAGGTGCGCGAGGTCGAGACCAATCCGGACAATGGCCATGTCACCGCGGTGCGCCTTGAAAACGGCGAGCGCGTGGAAGGCGATCTGTTCATCGACTGCAGCGGCTTCCGCGGCCTGTTGATCGAAGGCACCTGCAAGGCCGGCTACGAAGACTGGAGCGAGTGGCTGCCGTGCGATCGCGCGCTGGCCGTGCCCTGCGCCAAGGTGGGCCCGCCGACGCCGTATACGCGTAGCACCGCGCGCAGCGCCGGCTGGCAGTGGCGGATCCCGCTGCAGCATCGCACCGGCAACGGCTACGTCTACTCCAGCCGGTTCATCAGCGACGACGAGGCGGCCGCCACGCTGCTGGCCAACCTCGATGGCGAGGCACTGGCCGATCCGCGTCCGTTGCGCTTCACCACCGGTATCCGGCGCAAGGCGTGGATGCGCAACGTGGTGGCGCTGGGCCTGTCGAGCGGCTTCATGGAGCCGCTGGAATCCACCTCGATCCACATGATCCAGTCGGGCATCTCGCGGCTGCTGCAGCTGTTCCCGGCCACGGGTGACATCGATCCGGTGCTGGTCGACCGCTACAACGAGCAGGCCCGCTTCGAAGCCGAGCGGATCCGCGACTTCCTCGTGCTGCATTACAAGGCCACCGAGCGCGACGACAGCGCGTTCTGGAACCACTGCCGCACGATGCCGATCCCGGAGTCGTTGCAGGCGAACATCGACCTGTTCCGGCACAGCGGCCGCTTCTTCCGTAATGCTGAGGAAATGTTCGCCCTGACAAGCTGGGTCCAGGTGATGGTCGGCCAGGGGATCATGCCCACCGGCTACCACCCGCTGGTGGACCAGATGCCGGACGCGGACCTGCCCCGCTTCCTCGCCAGCGTGCGCGATATCGTCTCCAAAAACGTCGACCTGATGCCGACCCACGAGCAATTCATCGCCCGCGAGTGCGCGGCGCCGCCGGTGGCCGCATGAAAGCTGTCCCGGCCATGGACACCGGGGGTGGCGCCCCGTATGGTTTTGGCTTCGACCAGGGCCCTTCGGGGCCTTCTTCTGGCCTCGCGACGTAAACGTTTACGCGAACACCGTCCCCACGCGGTTCGCGTTAGCCTCGAAACAGTTCCAAGGACCTCCCCCCATGAAAGCTTCGACCACCAAGCGCCTGACCCTCGCCCTGGCCGCCCTGCTGGCCTGCACCGCACCGATGGCCATGGCCCGCGACGCGCAGAAAGCCGCGAAGGGACATACCCCGGCGGCCGCGATCGGCAAGGACCTGCACCCGGTATCGCCGATGATCGCTGACCTCGAGAAGCGCACCTTCCAGTGGTTCTGGGACAGCGCCAACCCCGACAACGGCCTGATCCCCGACCATTACCCGACCAACTCGTTTGCTTCGATCGCGTCGGTGGGCTTCGGCCTCACCGCTTACGGCGTCGGCGTCGAGCGTGGGTACGTCACCCGCGAGCAGGCGGTGGATCGAACGCTGGCCACGCTGAAGTTCTTCAATGAGTCGGCGCAGAACGATTCGGAAGACGATGCCACCGGCTTCCATGGCTTCTACTACCACTTCCTCGACATGAAGACCGGCAAGCGCTTCGCGCGCTGGGTCGAAGTGTCGTCGGTGGATACGACGCTGCTGCTCGGCGGCGTGCTGTTCGCGCAGAGCTACTACGACCACGACACGGCGAAGGAAAAGGAAATCCGCGACCTCGCCGACCAGATCTACCGTCGCGTCGACTGGACCTGGCTGCAGCACAACGCGCCGCTGATCAGCATGGGCTGGACGCCGGGTGGCAAGGCCATCCCGCACGACTGGCAGGGCTACAACGAAGGCATGCTGGTCTACATCCTCGCGCTGGGCTCGCCGACCCACCCGTTGGGCGACGATGCATGGCAGGCCTGGACGAAGACCTACGACAGGACCTGGGGCGAATTCCACGGGCAGACCTTCCTGAACTTCGCGCCGATGTTCGGCCACCAGTACAGCCATGCGTGGGTCGATTTCCGCGGCATCAAGGATGCGTGGAACCGCGAGAAGGGCCTGGACTATTTCGAGAACAGCCGTCGCGCCACGTATTCGCAGCAGGCCTATGCCATCGCTAACCCCGGCGGCTGGAAGGGTTACGACAAGAACACATGGGGCCTCACCGCCAGCAACGGCCCCGGCGGCCTGATCATCAAGCAGGGCGACAAGGAACGCACGTTCCAGGGCTATACGGCGCGCGGCGCCGGCCTGGACTACATCTCCGACGACGGCACCATCGTGCCGACCGCGGCCGGTGGTTCGATCGCCTTCGCCCCGGAAATCGTGATCCCGGCGCTGGAAGAGATGAAGAAGAAGTACGGCAAGTACATCTTCACCAAGTACGGCTTCGTCGACGCGTTCAACCTCAGCTTCGATACGCGCACCGACCTGCGTACCGGCCAGCTGGTGCCGGGCTTCGGTTGGGCCGATACCGTGCACCTGGGCATCGACCAGGGCCCGATCGTGCTGATGATCGAGAACTACCGCAGCGAGTTCGTCTGGAACGTGATGAAGAAGAACCCGTATGTCCGCAAGGGCCTGCAGCGCGCCGGCTTCACTGGTGGCTGGCTCGACGCCGAGACGGCTTCCACCCTGTGGTGATGCGCGCCGCCCGTCGTATTCGCGTTGCCGTCGCGCTGGCCTTCGCCGGCGCGGCGCTGGCCTCGTGCGCGCAACCGGAGAACGGTTCGCGCGAACTGCAGCTGTGGACGATCGGCCGCGAAGGCGAAGCCGTGCAGAAGCTGCTGCCCGAGTTCGAACGCGAGCACCCGGGCGTGCACGTGGTGGTGCAGCAGCTGCCGCTGACGGCGGCGCACCAGAAGCTGCTGACCGCCTACGCCGGCGATTCCACGCCGGACATCACCCAGCTGGGTAATACGTGGATCCCGGAGATGGTGGCGCTCGGCGCGCTGGAACCGCTGGATTCACGGGTGAATGCGTCGAAGGTGGTCGACCGCAAGGACTACTTCCCGGCGATCTGGTCGACCAACGTCATCGACGGCACGCTGTATGGCGTGCCCTGGTACGTCGACACGCGCCTGCTGTTCTATCGCAAGGACATGCTGGCGAAGCTCGGCTACGACCACCCGCCGAAGGACTGGGCGGAGTGGCAGGCGATGATGGCGAAGATGGCCCAGCCGCGGGGCAAGGCCTATGGCGTTCTCTTGCCGACCAACGAGTTCGAACAGCTGCTCGCGCTGGCCCTGCAGCAGCCGGACCCCTTGCTGCGCGACGACGGCCGCTACGGCAATTTCCGCAGCGCCGGCTTCAAGAAGGCGCTGGCGTTCTACGTCTCGCTGTTCAAGGACCAGCAGGCGCCGATGATGACCAACGTCGGCATCGGCAATCCGTGGGCGGCGTTCGGCCAGGGCTTCTACGGGTTCTACCTGTCCGGGCCGTGGAACATCGGCGAATTCCGCAAGCGCCTGCCGCCGGAACAGCAGGGCGACTGGGGCACCACGCCGCTGCCGGGCCCCGATGGTCCCGGTGCGTCGAATGCGGGCGGCTCCAGCCTGGTGATCTACCGCGCGTCGAAGCACAAGGACGATGCGTGGGCGCTGATCGAATTCCTCTCGCGTCCCGAGATCCAGGACCGTTTCTACCAGATCCTCGGCGACATGCCGCCGCGTCGTTCCTCGTGGCAGGCCCCGGCGCTGCGCGACGACGACAAGGCGCTGGCGTTCCGTGACCAGCTCGAGCGGGTGAAGCCGACGCCGCCGGTGGCGGAGTGGGAACGCATCGTCACCGAGATGCAGCTGGTCGCCGCGCAAGCCGCGCACGGCGACCTCACGATCGACCAGGCCGCGGAAGAGATCGACCGCCGCGCCGACCGCCTCCTCGAAAAGCGCCGCTGGATGCTCGACCACGGCCACAAGGCAACGCCATGAACACATCCCGCGCCGCGTGGCTGTTCATCACCCCCGCGATGATCATCCTCGGCCTGTTCTTCCTGCTGCCGGTGGTCGCCGCGCTGGTGCTGTCGGTCACCGACTATGACCTCTACGCGCTGGCCGACATCCGCAACCTGCGTTTCGTCGCGCTGCAGAACTACTGGGCGCTGCTGCAGCGTCCGCTGTTCTGGTCGGCGCTCGGCCACACCGTGTACTTCGTCGTCGTCGGCGTGCCGCTGTCGCTGATGGCCTCGCTGGGCGCGGCCATGCTGCTGAATTCGCCGCTGGCGCGGTTCAAGCCCTTCTTCCGCACGGCGTTGTTCGCCCCGGTGGTGACCACGGTCGTCGCCGTTGCGGTGATCTGGCGTTACCTGTTCAACACCAAGTACGGCCTGGTCAACTATTCGCTGGGTTCGCTCGGCCTGCCCACGGTGGACTGGCTCGGCGATCCGCATTGGGCGATGCCGACGATCATCCTGTTCGCGGTGTGGAAGAACTTCGGCTACAACATGATCATCTTCATGGCTGGCCTGCAGGCGATTCCCGCCGACCTTTACGAGGCGGCGCGCATCGATGGCGCGTCCTCGTGGGCGCAGTTCCGCCATATCACCCTGCCCATGCTCCGGCCGACGATGCTGATGGTGAGCATCCTCACGGTGTCGGGTTACTTCCAGCTGTTCGCCGAACCCTACGTCATGACCGAGGGCGGCCCGCTGCAGAGCACGACGTCGGTGCTGTACCTGATGTACGAGGAAGGCTTCAAGTGGTGGAACCTCGGCTCGGCCTCCGCCGTCGCCTTCATCCTGTTCGTCATCATGTTCGCCGTCACCGCCACGATGCTTCGCCTGTCGAAGCGGGGAGAGCCGGCATGAGCCCGCGCATCGCCAAGGCCGTCATCAACGGCCTGCTCATCGCCGCGTCGATCATCGCGATCGCGCCGCTGCTGTACATGGTCTCCGTATCGTTCATGACCCAGGGCGAGGCGAGCGCGCTGCCGCCGCCCGTGCTGCCGACGCACGCGACGCTGGCGAACTACCGCGAGCTGTTCATGAACGCGGGCATGGGCCGCTACCTGTTTAACAGCCTGCTGATCTCCACCGTGATCACGCTGGTCTCGCTGGCGTTCAACCTGATGGCGGGCTACGCGTTCGCGAAGCTCGAGTTCAAGGGGCGCGCACGGCTTTTCCAGGTGCTGCTCGGCGCGCTGGTCATCCCCGCGCAGGTGGCGATGCTGCCGTTGTTCCTGCTGCTGAAGTACATGGGCCTGGTCAACACCTACGGCGCGATCATCGTGCCGGCGCTGGCGACGATCTTCGGCATCTTCCTCGTGCGCCAGTATGCCAGCGGCATCCCGGACGACCTGATGGAAGCCGCGCGGATCGACGGCGCGGGCGAGTTCCGCATCTTCGCCACCATCGTGATGCCGCTGCTGAAGCCGATCATGGTGACGCTGGCGATCTTCACCTTCCTTGCCGCGTGGAACGACTTCATGTGGCCGCTGATCGCGTTGACCGGGCAGGAGCATTACACCCTGCCCATCGCACTGGCCTCGCTGTCACGCGAACACGTGCAGGACAGTGAGTTGATGATGGCCGGTTCGGTCGTCACCATCCTGCCCGTGCTGGTGCTGTTCCTCGCGCTGCAACGTTACTACCTCGAAGGCCTGCTGCTGGGCAGCGTCAAAGGTTGATCCCATGCCGTACACCCCCCGTAGGAGCGCGCCTGCGCGCGACATCTTTTTGAAGGGCGCTTCACGGCCTGCTGTACAGCGCGAAAATCGTTCGCGCGCAGGCGCGCTCCTACACGGGTTTGCGTTGTCCCAGAGCTGTGCATTGTTCCTGGGCATTGCGTTGCTTCTCATGGGTGGCGCGACCCACGCCGCGACCCTCGACGGCCTGGACACCACCACCGGCTGGCAAGCCACCCACACCGACGATGTCTCCGCGTCGCTGCATGCCGCGCCCGGCAAGAACGGCCAGTCGGTCTGCCTGGCGTTCAATTTCAACGGTGTCTCCGGTGCCGCGTCGATCCGCAAGACGCTGCCGATCGATTTCCCCGATGGCTTCGCGCTGAGCTTCGACGTGCGCGGCGACATGCCGGCGAACACGCTGCAGCTGAAACTGATCGACGACAGCGGTGACAACGTGTGGTGGTACCAGAAGCCCGGCTTCGTACCGTCGGCGCAATGGCAGTCGATCGACGCAAGCAGCCGCCAGGTCGAGTTTGCCTGGGGCCCGATCAAGGACCGCACCCTGCGCCACACGCGCGAGGTCGAGTTCATGGTCTACAAGGAAGCGCAGCCAGGCATGGGCCCGGACAAGGGTGAGGTCTGCTTCGACAACCTCCGCCTGGTGCCACGCAAGCCCGAAGCCGTGCCCGTGCCGCCGCCGACGCCGAACGCCGTGTTCGAGCAGCGCGCGAAGGCGGTCCGTCGCGGCCTGTATCCGCGCGGCTTCTCCGGCGAGCAGTCGTACTGGACCATCGTCGGCGTGGACGGCGGCAGCCGTGATTCGGCGCTGATTTCCGAAGATGGCGCCGTCGAAGTCGTTCGGGGCGGTTTTTCCATCGAACCCTTCCTGCTCGATGGCGGCAAGCTGGTCACGTGGGCCGATGTCACCACGACGCAGTCGCTGCGCGATCGTTACCTGCCGATGCCGTCGGTGGCGTGGCAGAAGGGCGAGCTGTCGTTGACGACCACGGCCTTCGCGCAAGGGGAGCCCGGCTCATCGGAGCTCGTTTTGTCGTACCGGGTGGGCAATGACGGCGCGGCAGCGCGTGACGTCACCCTGATGCTGGCGGCACGGCCGTTCCAGGTGAATCCGCCGACGCAGTTCCTCAATGCACCGGGTGGGATCGCTTCGATCCGCAAGCTGGCGTGGGATGGCAAGGCGCTGGTGGTGAACGGGGATCGGAAGATCGTTCCCCTGCAGAAGACCGACGGGGTGATTGGGTCGGCTAACCTGCCGAAGATGTTGGTGGAGCGGGTTGAGGGGGGTGAGGGGATTGGCGTGCTTTCGCTAAAAGATGTCGCGGGCGGGCCCGCTCCTACAGGGGGTGCGGGTGCGGCGGCTGGATTGGTGGATGAATCGGGGTTTGCGCAGGGGGCGTTGGTTTACACGGTGCATGTGCCGGCGCATGGGCACGTGGACCTCGGCCTCGTCGTGCCGGTGAAGCAGGACGATGCCGTCGCGATGCCGGCGGACGCTTCGGCGTGGCTGGGTGAGCATGCGGATGCCGTCGCCGCGCTGTGGCGCGAGAAGCTCAATCGCGTCGATGTGCGCGTGCCGTCGGTCGCGCAACCGATCGTCGACACGATGAAGAGTGGCGTCGCGCAGATCCTGATTTCACGCGATGGTCCGGCCTTGCAGCCGGGCACGCGTTCGTATTCGCGGACGTGGGTACGCGATGGCGCGATGATGCTCGAGGGCCTGCTGCGCACGGGCCATGACGATGTCGCGCGCGAATTCATCACCTGGTATGCGCCACACCAGTTCAGCAACGGCAAGGTGCCTTGCTGCGTGGATGCGCGTGGTTCGGATCCCGTGCCGGAAAACGACAGCCATGGTGAGCTGGTCTTCAGCGTGGCCGAGCTGTGGCGTTACACGCATGACCGCGCGACGGTCGAGGCGCTGTATCCGCACGTACGCAAGGCGGCCGATTACATGGACACGCTGCGCGAGAGCGAGCGCCAGCCGGCGCGCCTGCAAGGCGCCGATCGCGCACTGTACGGCCTGATGCCCGCATCGATCAGCCACGAAGGCTATTCGGCCAAGCCGATGCATTCATATTGGGACGACTTCTGGGCACTGAAGGGTTACGAAGACGCCGCCGACCTGGCCACCGCGCTCGGGCATGCGGACGACGCCACGAAGTACGGCGCCTCACGCGATGCGTTCCGCACCGACCTGCATGCGTCGATCGACGCGGCAGTGAAGGCGAAGGGCCTGGACTTCATCCCGGGTTCTGCCGAACTGGGCGACTTCGATGCGACGTCGACCACCATCGCACTATCGCCGGGTGGCGAAGGCTCGCGCCTGCCAAAGGCGCTGGTCGAAGGCACGTTCGAGAAATACTGGCAGGCCTTCGTGGACCGCCGCGACGGCAAGCTCGCGTGGGAGGACTACACGCCCTACGAATTGCGCACGATAGCGACCTTCGTCCGCCTCGGCTGGCGTGACCGGGTGAACGGCCTGATCGCCTTCTTCTTCGCCGATCGCCGCCCGGCCGCCTGGAACCAGTGGGCCGAAGTGGTCGGCCACGACCCGCGCAAGCCGCGCTTCGTCGGCGACATGCCGCACGCGTGGATCGCATCGGACTACGTGCGCTCGGCGCTCGACCTGTTCGCCTACGACCGCGACGAAGACCAGGCCATGGTCCTCGCCGCCGGCGTACAACCCACGTGGCTCGACGGCGACGGCATCGCGGTGCGCGACCTGCGCACGCCCTACGGCCGACTCGGCTACACGCTGAAGGCGAAGGGCGGCAAGGCCGTGCTCACCATCACCCAGCCGATCGATCCACCGGGTGGTTTGGTGCTGTCGCTACCCAGCGGCGACATCCAGCTACCCAAAGGCAAGAAGACCCTGACCGCCCCCCTGTAGGAGCGCGCCCGCGCGCGAAAGCCTACGGAGCGATGAAGCCATCGATCCCCAGCGATCCAACGAGCGATCCAAAAGCGGGCTTAGTGGGTAGCGACGCGGGTGCGCAGCAGCGCGTCGACGGCTTGCTGCCACTCTGCCGAGCCCGGTTCCGCCTGCGGGGCTTCCTGGCCCAGCTTGGCGTTGACCGCCTGGTCCCACGCGGGGGTGTTGGTCTTGGGGCCGTGGCCGTCATCGCTGATGGCGAGGGTCTTGTCGACCCAGTCGTACCATTCCGGGGTGCCGAGGGCAGCGGTGGCTGGCGCGGTGCGGCCGGGTGCCGGCGATGCCGCCGTGCTGGCGGTCGCGCGGCCGCTGGCGGCCGGGGTCGGCGCGTCGGGCGGGGAGCAGGCCGCGATGATCATCGCGGCGGTTAGCGGTACGACTGTGAGCAGGAAGCGCATGGGCAATGAAGGCCTCGCGAGTGCGAATGGCCGTAAGCCTACAAACCCATGCCCTTCCGGGACTTAAACGGGGCAGGGAACTTCCGGGGTTCGTTCAGTTTCGGAAGCCACCCGCCCGCGTACTGCCGTCAGAACTTGCCGGCTCGGAAGTCGGCGATCGCCTCGTGGATCTGCGCCGGCGTGTTCATCACGAACGGGCCATAGCGGGCCACGGGTTCCGCCAGCGGCCGACCGGCCACCAGCAGGATCCGTGCGGGCTCGGCGGCGGCGAAGGCAACCTTGTCGCCCTTCGACAGGACCGCCAGTTCGCTACGCGCCAGCGACTGCCCGGCCACCGTGGCCGCCGGGCCATCGAAGACATAGGCGAACGCGCTGTGGCCCTCGGGCAGGTCCAGCTCGAACCCGGCGCCCGCGGCCAGCGAGATGTCCAGGTAGACCGGCTCGGTGGCGATACCGGAGACCGGACCGCGTGCGCCCGCCAGCTCGCCGGCGACGACCTTCACGGTGACGCCCGGTGCCGGCTCGACCACGGGGATCTCCGACGGCGGGATGTCCTGGTAGCGCGGCGCGGTCATCTTGTCCGTCGCGGGCAGGTTCACCCACAGCTGGAAGCCCCACATCAGGCCTTCTTCCTGCTGCGGCATCTCCGAGTGGACCAGTCCGCTGCCGGCCGTCATCCACTGCACGCTGCCCGGGCCGAGGTCGCCGGTGTTGCCCTTGTTGTCGCCGTGGCGCATGCGCCCGGCGAGCATGTAGGTCACCGTTTCGAAGCCGCGATGCGGATGGTCGGGGAAGCCTTCGATGTAGTCGCCGGCCTGGTCCGAACGGAATTCGTCCAGCATCAGGAACGGATCGACCATGTCGAGCGCCGGCTGGCCGATGACGCGCTTCAGCTTCACGCCGGCGCCGTCGGAGGTGTCCATGCCGCGGACGCGGCGGACGATGCTGCGGTGGGTCATGGTGGGCTCCTGGAGGGTTCGGGAATGCCCGTCAAGATGACGCTTGGGGAACGCTAGGGGTAGGGGCCTGGGGTGAACGATGTGTTTCTGGGGGAATGTTGAGGGTGTGGGATCGCGCGCGGGCGCGCTCCTACATCAGCCTGCATGCCCGTGTAGGAGCGCGCCTGTAGTGGTCAAGTCCTCGTGGACCACGCCGTAGGCGTTTTATGCCGCCAGCCACTCGAAGGTGGCTGGCGGCACGTCGTTTAGCCGCGAGTGCGGCCGCTGCTGGTCGTAATAGATCAGGAAGCTGGAGAAGTCCTTCGTGGCCTCGTCGAACGTCGCGTAGCCACTGGTCGGCATCCATTCGTGTTTCAGGGTGTGGAAGAAGCGTTCGACGACAGCGTTATCCCAGCAGTTTCCGCGGCGACTCATGCTCTGCCGGATGGATCGCCGGGCGAGGAAGTCGACGAATCGTTGCGCGCTGTACTGGCAGCCCTGGTCGGAGTGGAACAGCAGTGGCCCCTGCGGTTGCCGGTGCGCCAGTGCCAGCTCCAGAGCCTGCTCGGCCAGGTAGGCATCGGCCATCGAGCCGGTTGCCCAGCCCACGATGCGCCGGGAAAACAGGTCCATCACGATGGCGATATACAGCCATCGCCGCCCCACCCGAACCTGCGTGATGTCACCGGCCCAGGCCACATCCGGCGCGGCAGGATCAAACTCGCGATTGAGGTCGTTGTCGGCCACGATGGCTGGCTTGGTCGCTCGTCGATAGTGGGCGTACGGGCGGCGCCGACGCTTCAGGCCCAGCTGTTTGATCAGGGTCCGGGCCCTGTAGCGACCAACGTCATGGCCCTGATTACGCAAGCTCGCCGACAGCCGGCGCGACCCCAGGCTGCATCGCCCCTGCTCGTGTAACGTCCGCGCAGCCTTGGCTAGCACCGGCCCGATCGTCCGCTCGCGTCGCTCGCGCCGCCCGGCGTAGTAGCTGCTGCGGGACACGCCCGCCACCGCGCAAGCCCGCCTTACCGGGATCGTGCCCCTCGCCGCATCTACCGCTTGCGTGACCAGCCAGGCGGCGGATTTTGGAGAAGGGCATCGAATTTTTTTAGGAATTCGACCTCGCCCTCCAACTGGGCAACGCGTTTGCGAAGCGCGGCCATTTCCTTGTCCTGCTCGGCCTTGCCAGGCGGATGGCTCCGACGCTCGCGCTCGGCAGCCACCCAGCGCCTAAGCGCAGTGGGACCCAGCCCAAACATCTTGCACACAGCCAACACCGGCTGCCCCTGGTCCACCACCAGGCGTACGGCTTCCTTCTGCACAGAAGGGTCTACAACTCGATATCCCATGGATCACCTCGGTAGAAAGTTTGCTCCTACCTCGTGGTCCATGGGAATTAGGCCACTACAGCCTGCGCGCGAACATCCCACGACACGGTGACGGCGTTGCCGCGTTACCTCAATGCACCCAATGCCCCGAACGCTGGCGCGGCGGATATTCCTCGCCGTCGCGGCGCGGGTGGGTCATCGCGCGGAGTTCTTCGTCGGTGGGCGGACGCTGGCGCCAGTAGTCGCCGACGGCGGCGAGGACCTCGGGCAACTGGCCCAGGCATTCGTCGTATTCGTCGTCGGTGAGCTTTTCGAATTCGGCATCGGCCTGCAGCACGCCTTCGTCCACGGCGAGGGCCATGACCGGGCCGAGCAACTGCATCAGCTCCGGGTCTTCGGCCAGGCGCGATTCCCACAGCTGGGCGCGCATGTCGATGCCGCGGCTGAAGCCTTCGCACCAGCCGGCCGCCGAAAGCAGCGGGCCTTCTTCGGTGTCGATTTCGCCGAGGATCGGTTCGTAGGCATCGACGTCGAGTTCGGCACTGACCGAGTCGTTGAGCTTGGCCAGCAGCGCCAGCACGCGGTTGCCCTCGTTCTCGTCGTCGAAGGCATCGTGCAGCACTTCGTGCAGCCATTCTTCCGGCTTCACTTCGAGCGGGCCCACGGCCACGGCCGAGAGCAGCCCGTGCACGCCGTCGAGCATGAGGTCGCCGTCACTACCGTGCACGCGCAGGTAGGTGTCGAGTTCCTCCAGTTCCTTATCGTCGAGGGAACTGGGCCATTCGGACTTGGGTACGTTCAAAGGTTCAACTCCAGCGCGACGGGCGCATGGTCGGACGGTTGCTCCCATTTCCGCGGCCCCTTGTCGATGATCGACGAAGTGGCGACGGCCTTGAGTGCATCGCTGATCAGGATGAGGTCGATCCGCAGCCCCATGTTGCGCCGGAACGCGGCCTGGCGGTAGTCCCACCAGCTGAAAATCCCGGCATCTTCGGTGAACAGGCGGAAACTGTCGTGAAGCCCCGTGTCGAAGATCGCCTGCAAGGCCGCGCGTTCCGGCGGTGAGCAGAAAATGTCCTCGCCCCAGGCGACCGGATCGTAGACGTCGCGGTCGTCGCGGCAGATGTTGAAATCGCCCAGCACCACCAGCTTCGGGTGCTTCGCCATTTCCTGCGCCACGAAGTCGCGCACCTTCTCCAGCCAGTGCAATTTATAGGTGTACTTCTCGTCGCCGAGCGCCTTGCCGTTCACCACATAAAGGTCGATGACGCGGATGTCGCCCACGGTCGCCGCGAGGATACGGCGCTGCGGATCGTCGAGGCCCGCGATGTCGGTGACGACGTCGCGCAGTTCGTCTTTCGCGAGGATGGCGACGCCGTTGTAGGTCTTCTGCCCGGAGAACACCGAGCGATAGCCCATGGCTGCGATCTCATCGACCGGGAACTTGTCGTCGGTGAGCTTGGTTTCCTGCAGCGCGACGATGTCCGGCTGCGCTTCTGCCAGCCACTGCTGGAGATGCGGCAGGCGGACCTTGAGCGAATTGACGTTCCACGAAGCGATCTTCATGGCGCCATTGTAATGGAAACCCGCGTGACGGCTGGGCGTCACGCGGGTTTCCGGGGGCGGTCAGGCCAGCCCGTAGCTCTTCAACAGCGCATCGGGTTCCGGCGCGCGGCCACGGAAGGCCGTGAACGAGGCCAGGGCGGGGCGGGTCGCGCCCACGGCGAGGATCTCGCGGCGGAAGCGGTCGCCCGTGGCGCGATCCAGCACGCCGGCCTGCTCGAACGGCTCGAAGGCGTCGGCCGAGAGCACCTCGGCCCACAGGTAGCTGTAGTAACCGGCCGAATAGCCGCCAGCGAAGATGTGGGTGAAGGCATGGGGGAAACGCTGCCACACGGGCGGGTGCAGGACGGAGACTTCCTTGCGCACTTCCTCAAGCACCTCCATCGGACGCGCACCGCGCGCCGGGTCGTATTCCAGGTGCAGGCGGAAGTCGAACAGGCCGAATTCCAGCTGGCGGACCAGGAACATGCCGGTCTGGAAGTAGCGTGCCTTGAGCATCCGCTCGTACAGGTCGTCCGGCAGCGGCTCCCCGGTCTGGTAGTGCTTCGCGAACAGCCGCAGGGCTTCCAGGTCCCAGGCGAAGTTCTCCATGAACTGGCTGGGCAGTTCCACCGCGTCCCATTCCACGCCGTCGATGCCACCGACGGACGGGATGTCCACTTCGGTCAGCATGTGATGGAGGCCGTGGCCGAATTCGTGGAACAGCGTGAGCACGTCGTCGTGCGTCAGCAAGGCCGGTGCGCCGTCGGTCGGCGGTGGGAAGTTGCAGGTGAGGAAGGCAACCGGGAGCTGCATGCGGTCGCCGTCGCGGAAGCGCGCCTCGCACACGTCCATCCACGCGCCGCCACGCTTGCCCGAGCGGGCATAGAGGTCGACGTACGCGCCAGCGAACACGCTGCCGTCGGCGTTGCAGAGATCGTAATAGCGGACGTCCTTGTTCCAGGTGTCGACGTCGTCGCGCGGATTGAAGGTCACGCCGTACAGGCGCTGGACTACGGCAAACAGGCCATCGACCACCTGCTGCGCGGGGAAATACGGCTTCAGCTGTTCCTCGTCCAGCGCGTAGCGTTCCTGGCGCAGGCGCTCGGCGGCGAAGGCCACGTCCCACGGCTCGAGGTTGTCGATCTTCAGGGTCTCGGTGGCGAAGCGGCGCAGTTCGGCGAGTTCCTCGCGGGCGCGCGGACGGGCCTTGGCGGCGAGGTTGCGCAGGAAATCGAGCACTTCCTGCGGCGACGTCGCCATCTTCGTCGCGAGCGATTCCTCGGCGGCGTTGGCGAAACCGAGCAACTGCGCGGCTTCGTGGCGAAGCGCGACGATCTTCTCGATCCGTTCGGAATTGTCGAACTTGCCCTTGTTCGGACCCTGATCCGAGGCACGCGTCTGGTAGGCGTAGTACACGTCGAAGCGCAGGTCGCGATTCTCGGCGTAGGTCAGCACGGCCTGCACGCTCGGCTGCTTGAGCGTCACCAGGTAGCCGTCGAGCTCCTGCTCGCGGGCGTACTCGCGCAGCACGGCACGGCCGGAAGCAGGGATGCCGGCGAGGTCGCGCTCGTCGGTGATGTGCTTGTGCCAGGCCTCGGTGGCATCGAGCACGGCATTGGAGAACTCGGTGGTCAGGCGCGACAGCTCGACGCCGATCTCGCGGAACCGTGTACGCGCCGGCTCTTCCAGCGCCACGCCGGAGAGACGGAAATCGCGCAACGCGTGCTCGACCGCGGCACGCGCGGCCACGGGCAGGCCGGCGAAATCCTCGCGATCGGCAACCGCCTGGGTGGCGGCGTAAAGCTCACGGTTCTGGCCGACCTCGATGCCGTGGTCGGTCAGCTTTTCCTCGGCGGCGCCGTGGACCTTGCGCAGCGCTTCGGAATCGGCCACCGAATGCAGGTGGCTGACCGGCGCCCACGCACGCGACAGGGCCTGGTCGAGGCGCTCCTGGGCGAGGATCACGTGCTCGAAATCGCGCTCGGCGCCGCCCGCGGTGATCTGGTCGATGCCGGCGCGCTGGGTGGCGATCAGGCGATCGACGGCAGGCTCGACGTGTTCCGGGCGGATGGCCGAGAAGGCAGGCAGGTCGCCGCTGGGATCGAGAAGCGGGTTGGTAGTGCTATCCATGGGTGTCTCCTTTGGACACCCAGCGTGGTGCTCTCGCGAGCCCAAATCAAGCCGCCCCGCACCACCCCGCTAAGCCCCTGTTTTCCCTCACCCCTCCCGCAAATACGAATCCTTCAACCGCACATAATTAGCCGCCGAGTAATAAAGCTGCTCCACCTGCGCATCGCTCAGCACCCTCACCATCTTTGCCGGGTTACCCACCCACAGCTCCCGCTCGCCGACCACCTTGCCCGGCGGCACCAGCGCACCCGCGGCCACGAAGGCATGCTTCTTCACCACGGCCCCGTCGAGCACGGTGGCATGCATGCCGATCAGGCAGGCGTCCTCGATGGTGCAAGCGTGGATGACCGCGCCATGGCCGATGGTCACGTCGTCGCCAATGATCGTCGGGAACCCACCCGGGCTATACGGACCGTCGTGGGTGACATGGATGATCGCGCCATCCTGCAGGTTGCTGCGCGCACCGATCCGGATGTGGTGCACGTCGCCGCGCGCCACCGCACCCGGCCAGACCGAGGCGTCGTCGCCCAGCTCCACCGCGCCGATAAGCGTGGCGGCAGGATCCACGTAAACGCGGGCGCCGAGGGTGGGCAAGATGCCGTTGAAAGGACGAATGGGCATGGGGGCGCGGAGCGTCAGTAGTAAAGCGCCAAGCGTAAGCCATCGCCCCGATCATTGCCGCCCGGCACCCGCGCCCGGCGGCAGCCGGCGATTTACGCTTACCGCTTTACCCTACTGAAACTTCCCGCCCACGATCCGCCCATCCCCATCCAGCTGCGGGAAATACCGGCTGTTGTTCATCCGCATTTCCCGGGTGGTCATCATGTCGGGCGTGACCAGGGTGACGTCGGGGTAGGCCGCGTGGAACTGGTCGGCGGTGGGGTGGGTGGCGATGAAGGCGTCGAACGCCTTCGTGTCGGTCACGAAACCGTGGACCGGGGCCGGGGTGGCGGCCTTGGAGGTCGCGGGCGCGGTCTGGCAGGCGCTGAGTGCGGCGCCGCCGAGGACGGCCATGAAGAACAACGTTCCGATGCGGGACATGGGGCAGGCTCCTTGCCTTGGGGGAGCGTGGATTATGCGACCGCAAGAACTGACGGACCATGAACCGGGTCGCGGAAGGGGATGCCCCTTCCGCGCGGTGTCGTTCAGCCGTTGCGCCGACGGATCGCGTCAGCCTTCGCCTCGTCCTCGGCCGTGACGACCTGCTGCTGGGCGTCGAGCTTGGCGCCGAGGATGATCAGCGTGTAGTTGGTCGGGTCGAAGTCGCGCAGCAGGGCGATCTCGCGGCGCGACTCTTCCAGTTCGCGGCGGTTGATCTGGCGCTCGATGTCCTTGGAGGCGAACGGGAGCGTTTCGCGCAGGGCATCCTGGGCGGTGGCGTTGGCCGCATCGAGCTGGAGGATCGACAGGTAGTACTCGTACGCGTTGTTGCCCTGGGGCGCGACCAGCCGGCCTTCCTTCGTGGCATCGCGGGCGAGGCCGAGGAGGATGTCGATTTCCGGCGAGCTGCCCTTGGTGACCTTGGGCTCCGGCAACTGCGCCGGGGCGTCGGCCTCGGCCAGCTCGGAGCGCTGGCGCATGGACAGCACGACGGCGGCCACCAGCAACACGACGGTGACGGCAATGACGATGATCGCGCGGCGGGGAACCGCGGCGAATCGGGTAGCGGAGATCATGGGGGAATTCCGTGGCACAGCCCGCGACCAGACCGGCCCCCTGTCGGCGCGGCCCCGGCGGGCGTGACATCTTCCCCGGCGCGTGTTGCAGATCGGCGACAAACGTGACGGCCACGACGGTTTCGACCTGACGTAGGATGGGCGGCATGCTCGACCTGCATGCCATTGCCGTCGTCCTCTCCGTCTATGTCGTAGGCGTGGTCATCCCTGGCCCGAATTTCGTCGCCGTGGCGCACAAGGCCGCGTCGACGAACACGGCCGATGCGCTGGCCATGGTCGGCGGCATCGTGGTGGTGAACCTGTTCTGGGCAACCTGCTCGATCCTCGGCGTCGGCATCGTGTTTGCCACGTTCCCGTGGATCGCGCTGGCCGTGAAAATCGCCGGCGCCGCCTACCTCGTCTGGTTCGGTGGCCGGCTGATCGTGAAGGCCGGCACGGGCAACGCGGCGCGGGTGGCCGAGGGCGGCCCGACCGTATGGCAGTCGTTCCGCGCGGGCGTCGCCACCAACATCGCCAATCCCAAGTCCATGGCGTTCTTCGCCGCCGTGTTCGCCGCGGCCGCGCCGCCGCACGTGAACCCCGCGACCTTCCTGGCCATGCTCGGCACCGTCGCCGCCGTCTCGTCCACCTGGTATTCGCTGGTCGCCGTGTTCTTCGCCGCGCCCCGGGTTGCCGCGCGCTACCGGCAATGGAAGAAGGCGATCGATCGCGTGTGCGGCTCGGTGATCGTGGCTCTCGGGATTCGCCAACTGGTTCGCTGAAACGTTTGCGTCATCCGGCGAGCCTAGCCTTCGGCCCATGGAGGTGTCCGATGCGTCATCCGCTCCGTGTCCTTTGCCCCACCCTCATGCTGGCCACGCTCGCCGGCTGTGCCGCCGCACCCGTCGCGCCCGCCGTCGCCGCCGCACCCACCACGGGAACGATCTCGGTGTCGTGCACCGAGGACGCGATCAGCGATGCGCCATGCCTCGGCGCAGCCCGCCGCGACTGCCCGCGGCCCTCGGTCGAAACGATCCACCTGGTGCTGCGCCAGCCGGAAGGCGACAAGGCCGCCTTCAAGTACCAGGCCACGTACACCTGCCCCCCGGTCCACGGAGCGCTCGTCGCACCGCATTGATGCCGCCGCCGTAGCGGCGAGCGAGCGCGATCAATACTGCTGGCGCAATTCGCGATAGACGGGATCGGTATCCGGGCGCTGGCCATGCCAGCGTTCGAACGCGTCGGCCGCCTGTTCCACCAGCATGCCCAGGCCGTCGCGGAACCAGTCCGGGCGGACGCCGGCGGCCAGGGCCCAGCCCTTGAATCCGGCCGCGGCGGCGCCGTAGCAAAGATCGTAAGCCGTGGAGTGATCCTGGACGATCGACATCGGCAGGTCGAAGCTGCCACCGACCACGCCGATCGAGGTGGCGTTGACGATCAGGTCGAAGCATTCGCCTTCCAGGCCGTCCCAGTAACGCGTGTGGCAGCGTGCGGGATCGCCGATGGCATCGGCGATCTCGTCGGCACGGTCGGGCGTGCGGTTGACGATGGTGAGCGTCTGCACGCCCGCGTCCATCAATGCCCATGCCACGGCCTTGGCCGCGCCGCCGGCACCCAGTAGCAGGGCATCGTGGCCACGCAGGTCGAAGCCGTGCCGTTCGGTGATGTCGCGGACGAAGCCGCTGCCATCGGTGTTATGCGCGGCGATGCGGCCGTCGACCAGCGGCGTCAGCGTGTTGGCGACGCCCGTGCGCAGCGCCGCCTCGCTGCGCTCACCGGCCAGGCCGAAGGCCGCGTGCTTGTGCGGCAACGTGACGTTGGCGCCGAGGCCACCCTCCGCGAAGAAGCGACGCACCGTGGCTTCGAAGGCCGCGGGTTCGGCGTCGATGGCCTCGTAGCTCAGCCGCAGGCCCAGCTGTCCGGCGAACGCCGCATGGATGCGGGGCGACAGCGAATGGGCGATGGGGTGGCCAAAGACGGCGAAACGATGCGCTTCAGCGCTCATGGACTCTCCTGGCTCGACGCCGGACGGCATGCCCGGTGGGGCGATTCTAGCAAGCCCTACTGGAATCCCGGCTTGCCCTGGTCGTCGGGCCGTTGCGGCACCTTGCGCATCTGTTCCACCGGATAGCCCTGGGCCCGGGCGACCCCGAGCAGGCGCTGGTAGACCGCGTCGTCGATCGCCTTGTCCTTCGACAGCACCCAGAGCATCTTCCGCGAGGGCAGGCCTACCAGGCTCACCCGATAGTCGTCCGACAGGGCGAGGATCGCGTAGTCGGCGCGGAACGGCCAAAGCAACTGGACCTTCCAGCGGCTGGCATCCTTTTCGTCCGGCAGCCACGCCTTGCCATGCCAGCTCTTCGCCGGCTGGTCGAAACCCTTCCGGTAATGGAACCAGTTGTCGATGGTCCCGTCGGGGCGCAGCCGGTACTCGTCGGCCGTCTCCACCTTGCCCTTCTCGAACATGTTCGGGATGTTCCCGATCACGTACCAGGTACCCATGTAACGGGGCAGGTCGACGTGATCGACCGTCTTCAGCGGCGCATTGGCCGCACAACTGGCGGCGGCGACGCCGGCCATCACAAGCAAGGCAGCAGGGAGACGGTTCATGGACCGAGGCTGCGACCTCTGGGGTCAACGCCGGGTCAACGGGTCGCGATCCGTGAGACAGCCGGCGCACACGATCGCTCCAACGACACCCGCCAGGAGCCCGCCATGCACGACAGCCTGACCCCGCGCCGCCTCACCGCCCTCATCGCCATGGCCTGGCTGGCCGCCGGCACCCTCCTGCTCCTGCTCACCCCGCTATCCGCCCGCAGCGAGACCCTGGGCTGGACGCCCACCTTCTGGCTTCTGCTCGCACCGATCAGCATCCTGCTGGCCATGAAGCCAAGGCTCCCCCTCGACCTCCTCCGCACCCTCCTCAAACTGTAGGAGCGCGCCCGCGCGCGACCGATACCCCAGAATCAGCCGGCATCGCGGATTCAGCCGTCATCACGAGTAACCGGAATCACCCGATCAGCCGGCATCGCGGATGAACCAGCATCACAACTGAATCCCCAACCGCTTCATCTCCAGCCGCCGCAGGAACTCCTGCATGATCCGCAGGTAAAGGTCCTCGCCCAGGTAGGCATCCTCGACACCGGCATCGATCGACGGATTGTCGTTCACCTCGATCACCACCGCGCGGTCGCCGACCTGCTTCAGGTCCACGCCGTATAGGCCATCGCCGATGGTCTGCGTCGCCTTCAGCGCCAGCTTCACCACATCCGATGGTGCCTCGCGCACCGGCACCGTGCGGAAGCCACCCGACTTCGCCGTGCCCTTCGCGCCGTGGTTGTAGATCTGCCAGTGGCCGCGCGACATGAAGTACTGGCAGGCATACAGCGGCTCGTGGTTCAGCACGCCGATGCGCCAGTCGAACTCCGTGTAGAGGAACTCCTGCGCAATCACCAGCGCGCTATGCGAGAACAACTCGGAGGCTGCCTTTTCCAGCGCCTCGGGCGTCTCCACCTTCACCACGCCTCGCGAGAACGAACCATCGGGAATCTTCAGCACGATGGGCATGCCCAGGCGTTCGGGCAGGTCACGCAGGCGCTTCGCGTCGTCGCGGTAAAGGATCTCCGTCTTCGGCGTGGCCAGCTTGCGCGCGACCATCAAGTCGTTGAGGAAGATCTTGTTCGTGCAACGCAGGATCGACGTCGGATCGTCCATCACCACCATGCCTTCGCGCTCGGCACGGTGGGCAAAGCGATACGTATGGTTGGCGATGGCCGTCGTTTCGCGGATGAACAAGCCGTCGTACTCGGCGAGGCGCTGGAAGTCGTTCTTGCCGATCGGGTCGACCTCGATGCCGAGGTGCTTTCCCGCTTCAATGAAGTGCTTCAACGCCTTCTTGTTCGACGGCGGCATCGCCTCGTTCGGATCGACCAGCATGGCGATGTCGTAGCGATACTGGCGGCGTGCACGCGGCCGGCGCCAGATCTTCCGCGAGAACTTCTCCAGTGCCGCGGCGAAGGCGTCTTCCTGCGCATCGTCCAAAGTATGCAGGCCCACCGCCTTCACCGACGAGATCTGCCAGAAGCGCTCGCGCTCGAACTCGATGCGCATGAGCGGGCAGGGGAAGTGGTCGAAGATCTGCCGCGCAAGATCTTGCAGGTCGGGGTAGGCGGTTTCGCCGAAGTACACCAGCACGCCGAAGTCGGTGGTGTCGCGACCGCCGGCCGGCAGGAAGTTTTCCAGCTTTTCGTTGAGGTCGTCGATCTGCAGGCCATACAGCGAACGGCGGCGCAGGTCGTTCACCGTGCGCACCGACGGGATCACCTTGTGCCCGCGGGCTTCGGCCAGCAAGGACACGTAGTAGCCGGTGCCCAGGTACTTGTAGCTGCGGCACAGGTTGATGACGTGGGTGCGTTCGTCGTCGCCGCCAACCGGCTCGCGCAGGTAGTCCATGGCGCTGACGACATCGACGGACGGGTAATACGAGCCCCAGTCCGAGGCTTTCTCCACGACGATGACAAGCCGGCTCATGTGACCTCGATTCCACGGCGTATACCTTGCATCGACCCCGCCCGGGGCCGATCGTTCGCCGGTGGCGCAGTGTGTGCCGGGTTGCAACAAGGCACAAGGCGGCAGCGCCGGACGGCATGACGACGAATTTAGGAAAAAGTCATTGATCCGTCAGCCTGCCGGGTCTACAGTGCCGCGCTTGCCCCGCCCCCCCCCACTTCGCGCCGGAGTCAGCAAAGCGCATGCGTCCACCCCCGGTAACCGCCGCGGTACGCGTTCGTCGTGCCGAGGTCAGTGACCTTGACGACCTGGTCGCCCTCGAAGAGGCGACCTTCGACACGGATCGCCTGAGCCGCGCCCAGTACCGCAAGCACCTCGATAGCGAAACCGCGCAGGTGCTCGTCGCCAGCGCGAACCATCGCCGCTTCCTTGGCACCGCCGTGGTGTTCTTCCGCAGGGCCACCACCGTGGCGCGTCTGTATTCGATCGCGACCAAGCCAGAGGCCCGCGGCAAGGGCGTCGGCTCGGCGCTGATCGAAGCCGCCGAAGATGCCGCCCGCCTGCGCGGCTGCCGGGCGCTTCGCCTGGAAGTACGCAAGGACAACGCCGTCGCCATCCGCCTGTACGAGCGCCTTGGTTACCGTCGCATCGGCGAGTACGTGAAGTACTACGGCGACGGCGCCGATGCCCTGCGCCTGGAAAAGGCGCTTTGAGCCGACCGGGGGCTATACTGGCCGCCGTTTCCGGGAAGACGCCCATGCGCCGACTGATCCTGCCCCTCGTCGCCATCGCCTGCGCCGCCGCCAGCCTCCAGGGCTGCGGCAACAAGGGTGATCTTTACCTGCCGCCGCCGCCCGCGCCGGGTACCACGGCGAAGCCCGCGGCTGCACCGCCGCAGGGCCACCAGGGACAGACGCTGCAGCAGGCGACCAGCCCCGCCGTGCAGCCGGCCCGTGCATCCACCGTGGATTCGCCGGCGCCCGCCAGCACCACGATGATGCCGTTCAACCCGATCATCCATCAGTAACGCCGCCATGCCGTCCCGCTTTACCAAGATGCATGGGATCGGCAACGATTTCGTCATCGTGGACTGGCGCGAGGACGCCGGGCGCGTGCCCAACGCGGCGCGCATCGCGGCGCTGGCCGATCGCCACACCGGGGTCGGTTTCGACCAGCTGATCAGCATCGAGCCACCGCGCGACCCGTCCTGCGAGTTCTACTACGGCATCTGGAATGCCGATGGTTCGGCCTCGGGGCAGTGCGGTAACGGCGTTCGCTGCGTAGCCGCCTGGCTGTATCGCGATGGCGTGATCGAACGCGACACGCCGGTGCGGCTGGAAAGCCCGTCCGGCCCGGTCACCGTCAAGGTCGTCGACGAACACACGGTGACCGTCGACATGGGCGAGCCCGATTTCGATCCGGGCCACGTGCCACTCGACCACGCGGCGCACGCGACCTACACCGTCCACGTGGACGGCGAGGACGTGAGCTTTGGCGCCGTATCCATGGGTAACCCGCACGGCGTCGTCTTCGTCGACGACCTGGCCGACCCGCGGATCGACCGGCTTGGGCCCTTGCTCACTGCCGATCCGATCTTCCCGCAGGGAGCCAACATCGGCTTCGTCCAGCGGGTGGCGGTCGACCAGCTGCGCCTGCGCGTGCACGAACGCGGCAGTGGCTGGACCCGCGCATGCGGCACGGGGGCCTGTGCGGCCGCCGCCGTATCCCAGGCCCTGGGCCTCGCCGCACCGGTGGTCGCCGTGGAACTGCCCGGCGGCACGCTGCGCATCGAATGGCACGGACCGGGTCATTCGCTGTGGATGACCGGGCCGGCCGCGTTCGTTTTCGAAGGCGAAGTGTGACGAACACACGCTAAAGCGTGCACACTCGACGCCAGCAAGAAGCATGACGAAGGACAGCACACCATGACCGACACCGCGATCGACGGCGACATCAAGCCAGCCACCGTGGCGTCGTACCTGCGCCGGCATCCGGACTTCCTGATCGATTACCCGGACCTGGCCAACGCGCTGGTGATGCCCAGTGCCAATGGGCCGGCGGCAGCCTTGTCGGTGCACCAGCTGCGCGTGTTGCGGGAAAAGAACGCCGAGCTGGAAGGGCGCCTGCGCGACCTCTCCGGCATCGCCGGCGACAACGAAGCCCTCATGCGCCGCGTCCATGGGCTGATGCTCGCCCTGTTGGGCGCCAGCGATATCGAAGAGACGGTGCGCCACGTGGTCCGCCGCCTGACCGACGACTTCAAGTCCGAGCGCGTTCGCCTGGTCTTCTTCGGCGACCTGGCCGGCCTGCCCGACGAACCCTGGCTGCTGCGCGAAGCCCGTGGCCCGGCCGGCCTGCCAGAGTTCGCTTCGTTCCTCGAGCACGGCGACCCGGTCGCCGGGCGCCTCGCGCCCGACAAGCTGCATCGCCTGTTCGGCGACGCCGCGCCCGACGTGCGCTCGGCCGCGCTGATGCGGATCGGCCCCGATGCCCTGCTCGCCATCGGCAGCGCCGATGCCGACCGGTTCCACCCGGGCATGGGCACGCTGTTCCTGGACATGATCTCGACCACGGTCGGCTCCGCGATCGACCGGGCCCGGAAGGCCGCGTGATCCCGCGCGAGGCCGTCGAGGCCTTCCTGCGCCACTTCGCCGCCGAGCGCGCGCCGTCTGTCCACACCCTAGCCGCCTACCGGCGCGACCTGGAGAAACTGCTCCGCTTCATGGAGCACGAAGGCATTGGCTCATTCGATGCGCTGTCGCCCGAGCGACTACGCAGCATGGTGGCGCGCGAGCATCGTGGCAGTGGCAAGGGCCACGACGACGGCCTGGAGCCGGCCAGCCTGCAGCGGCTGCTCTCCGCCTGCCGCAGCCTGTTCCGCTACCTCACCCGCGAAGGCCAGCTGGCGCATGACCCGGCCGCCGGCGTGCGCGGTCCCAAAGTGCGCCGCAAGTTGCCCCAGGTGCTGGATGCCGACGAGGCCAAGGAACTGGTCGAGACCAACCTGGGCGGATCGCTGGCCCCGCGCGACACCGCCATGATGGAACTGTTCTATTCCAGCGGCCTGCGCCTGTCCGAACTCTGCGGCCTGCGCTGGGACGACCTGGACATGGAAGAGGGCATGGTCCGCGTGCTCGGCAAGGGCAACAAGACGCGGATCCTGCCAGTGGGCCGGTTCGCCATCGCGGCCCTGCGCGCGCTGGCCGCCCTGGGGGGCGTCGGTCCTGGCCAGGCCGTGTTCAAGGGCCGCGGCGACGGCCCGATCAGCCCGCGCACCGTGCAGGCCAGGCTGGCCAAACTCTCCAGCGGCCAGGCCAAGCGCGTCCACCCGCACATGCTCCGGCACACCTTCGCCAGCCACATGCTCGAATCCTCCGGCGACCTGCGCTCGGTGCAGGAGCTGCTCGGCCACGCCGACATCGCAACGACCCAGATCTACACCCACCTGGACTTCCAGCACCTGGCCCGGGTCTACGACGCGGCTCATCCGCGGGCGAAGCGGAAGGGCTGAAAGAGGGGGTGGGGGGGTGGGGAGTGGGGGCGCACGAATACGCGCAGCAGTGGGTTGTAGCGCCCCCACTTCCCATCCCCCATCTCCCGCTCTCTTGCTTCCCGTGCCGTCGCGCCCCACCTTCTTCGTTCCCCATACCAAAACGAAGACTCCATGGAATCGATGCATGCCACGACCATCGTCTGCGTTCGGCGCGGCGACAAGGTCGTCATCGCCAGCGACGGCCAGGTCACCCTCGGCAACACGGTGATGAAGGCCAACGCCCGCAAGGTGCGTCGGCTGGGCCGCGGCGACGTGCTCGCCGGCTTCGCGGGCGCCACCGCCGATGCCTTCACCCTGTTCGAGCTGTTCGAAGAGAAGCTGGTGAAGCACGGCTACAACCTCACCCGCGCCGCGGTGGAGATGGCCAAGGAATGGCGTACCGATCGCCGCCTGGGCCGCCTGGAAGCCATGCTCGCCGTGGCCGATAAGGAGGCGTCGCTGATCCTCTCCGGCAACGGTGACGTGCTCGAACCCGAGCACGGCCTGATCGCGATCGGTTCGGGCGGCCCCTACGCCCAGTCCGCCGCGCTTGCGCTGCTGGAGAACACCGAGATGGATGCACGCACGATCGCCGAAAAAGCGCTCAAGATCGCTGGCGATATCTGCATCTACACCAATCACAACGTCTCGATCGAAGAGCTCTGAGCCGATGTCCGAACTGACCCCCCGCGAGATCGTCAACGAACTCGACCGTTTCATCGTCGGCCAGCAGGACGCCAAGCGCGCCGTGGCCATCGCCCTGCGTAACCGCTGGCGCCGCATGCAGCTGGAACCGGGCATGCGCGAAGAAGTGACGCCGAAGAACATCCTCATGATCGGTCCCACCGGCGTGGGCAAGACCGAGATCGCCCGGCGCCTGGCCACGCTGGCCAATGCGCCGTTCGTGAAGGTGGAAGCGACCAAGTTCACCGAGGTGGGCTATGTCGGCAAGGACGTCGAATCCATCGTCCGCGACCTGGCCGACGTGTCGTACAAGCTGGTCCGCGAGCAGGCCAAGGCCCGGGTGAAGAGCCAGGCCGAGGACGCCGCGGAAGACCGCCTGCTCGATGCCCTGTTGCCGCGCCGCCAGCCGGCCACCGGTTGGGACGACACCGGCAGCAGCGTGCCGGCGATCGACAACGACACCCGCCAGAAGCTGCGCAAGCAGCTGCGCGAAGGTGCGCTGGACGACCGCGAGATCGAGCTGGACTTCGCCACCAACGTGGGCGTGGAGATCATGACCCCGCCCGGCATGGAGGAAATGAGCCAGCAGCTGGGCAAGATGTTCCAGAACCTCGGCGGCCAGAAGTCGCAGAAGCGCAAGACCACGATCCGCCAGGCCCGCCCGCTCCTCGTCGAGGAAGAGGCTGGCAAGCTGATGAACGACGACGAATTGCGCGCCCGCGCGGTGGATAGCGCCGAGCAGAACGGCATCGTCTTTATCGACGAGATCGACAAGGTCGCCCAGCGCTCCGAGTGGGGCGGCGCGGGCGTGAGCCGCGAAGGCGTGCAGCGCGACCTGCTGCCGCTGGTCGAAGGCTCCACCGTGTCGACCAAGTACGGCGCGATCAAGACCGACCACGTGCTGTTCATCGCCTCGGGTGCTTTCTCGCTGGCCAAGCCTTCCGACCTGATCCCCGAGCTGCAGGGCCGCCTGCCGATCCGCGTGGAGTTGCAGGCTCTCTCGGTCGACGATTTCAAGCGGATCCTGCGCGAGCCGAACAACGCCCTGACCAAGCAATATGTTGCGCTGCTGCATACCGAGGGCGTGACCCTGGACTTCACCGACACCGGCATCGACCGCCTGGCCGACGTGGCCTTCCAGGTCAACGAGCGGACCGAAAACATCGGTGCGCGCCGCCTGCATACGGTGATGGAGCGCCTGCTGGAGCGGATCTCGTTCGAAGCGGCTGATAAATCCGGCGAAAAGTATGTGATCGACGCCGATTATGTCGATAAAAACCTTGCTTCGCTCGTGAAGGACGAGGACCTCAGCCGTTACATCCTGTGAACTTACGTCCTCTGAACATCGAGTGGCCCTCCTTCCGGTAAACTATTGACCACTATGGGCAAGGTTATCCAACTCAAAACGAACGGCCAGCGGGCGTCCCTGCGTGAAGCGCAGGAAAGCGGCCAGCTCGTTCGTATCTGGCGCGGCGAACTCGAACACGGCAGCTTCTGTGGCTACGTGGGCGGAGTCGGCCGCGAGTACTTCCTTTTGTGGGTCATCGGTGATGGCGTGTCGTACGACGGCATGTACATCATGCGGCACCGCGACATCTCCGAATTCGAGGCGCCGGACAAGCACGCCGTGTTCCTCGAGAAGGCGCTGGCGCTGAAGGGCATCGCCCCGACCCCGCCGGCGGACTTCCCGCTCGACGACATCAACGCCGTGATCAAGGCGGCCGCCGCGCATGCGCCGGTGATCGGCGTGCACGTCGACAGCGAAGACGAGTCCGAGGTCTGCTACATCGGCCGGCTGGTCAGCGTGGAAGACGATGGCTTCAACATGCAGGAAATCACCCCCGATGCGGAATGGCTGCGCGAGCCGTCGTTCTTCTCCTGGGACGAGGTTTCCACGGTGAGCATGGAAGACGCCTACGCCACCTCGCTGCTGGCCGTGGCGGGCGATCCGCCGCCGCTCGAGCAAGGCACCGGCGGCGGCTTCGGCCACGCCCCGCTGAGCTAACCCCCACCAACTCCCTGTAGGAGCGCGCCTGCGCGCGACCTGCCCCTCAGATGGTTTTTCCATCCTCAGATGGTTTTTCCACGGGGGGGCAGATCATCAAAGGAAGGTCCATAGAGGAAAGGCCCATCCAGGGCCCCACCCCCGAGGCCACCCGTTCGCGCGCAGGCGCGCTCCTACATCTGCTCCAGGCTCCGATGACCCGCCCGCGCCCCATCGATATCACCCTGCACCAGGCATCGCGCGTCCTCGAGGTCAGCTTCGACAACGGCGAGCAGTTCCGGCTTCCCTACGAATACCTGCGGGTGAATTCCCCCAGCGCGGAAGTGCAGGGCCACGGCCCGGGCCAGAAGGTCCTCGTCGCTGGCAAGCAGCACGTCGGCATCAGCGCCGTCGAGCCCACCGGCCACTACGGCATCCTCATCCGCTTCGACGATGGCCATGCCAGCGGCATCTTCGGCTGGGACACGCTGCACGACCTCGGCCGTGCCTACGACACCGCATGGCCGGCCTACCTCGCCGAGCTGGCAGCGAAGGACCTTTCCCGCTGATGGAAGCACGCGCATGAAAGCAACATGCGCGGCCAGGGCGTATATTTGCGCGCCATCCCCATCCCCCCGGCGGACGTCGGACGTTCCGCGATCCCCCCACAGGAGCCACGTGGCATGACGCGTATCGTTGTCGTCGGCAGCATCAACATGGACCTCGTGACACTCTCGCCCCGCTTCGTCGGGCCGGGCGAGACGATCACGGGCGACCGCTTCCTCACCATCCCCGGCGGCAAGGGCGCCAACCAGGCCGTGGCCGCGGCTCGCCTCGGTGCGCAGGTGGCGATGGTCGGCAACATCGGTGACGACGCCTTCGGCCAGTCGCTCTACGACGGGCTGGAAGCCGAAGGCATCGATGTCAGCCACGTCACCCGCATCGACGGCATCGGCAGCGGCACCGCATCGATCACCGTCGCCGGTGGCGAAAACCAGATCATCGTGGTGCCCGCGGCGAACGGCCGGGTCACCCCCGCGCAGGTCGAGGCCGCCCGCGAGGTGATCCGCGGCGCCGATGCGCTGCTCGTGCAACTGGAAATCCCGCTCGATGCCGTCGACGCGACGCTGCGCATCGCGCAGGAAGAGGGCGTGCCGGTCATCCTCAACCCGGCCCCCGCGCAGCGCCTTCCGCTGGAATGGCTGCAGCGCGTGCGCTTCCTCACCCCCAACCAGCACGAGCTGGCGATGGTGCTCGGCGCCGACGGCGATACCGATTTCCGCGAACTGATGCGGCGTGCTCCCTGCCCGGTCGTGCTGACCCGTGGCGAGGACGGCGCGTGGTTCCGCGACAAGGACGACGAGCCGCGCCACCAGGCCGGTTTCAAGGTCGACGCCGTGGACAGCACGGGCGCCGGTGACACCTTCAACGCCGCCCTCGCGGTGTACCTCGCCGAGGGCCTCGACGTGGCGGTGCGCAAGGCATGCGCGACCGCCGCCATCGCCGTGTCGCGGCTGGGTGCGCAGGGCGGC
The DNA here is from genome assembly GCA_018889975.1 of Bacillus sp. NP157. NCBI lineage: Bacteria > Bacillati > Bacillota > Bacilli > Caryophanales > Bacillaceae > Bacillus > Bacillus sp. NP157. Next base: position 3,856,802 of record CP076546.1, on the reverse strand, counting down.
ATGCCGACCGCCGACGAAGTGGCGGCCTTCCTCCGGAGCCATCCATGAGACGTAGCGGCCTGCTGCATGCCGAACTGAACCGCGTCATCGCCGCGATGGGCCACACCGATACGCTGGTCATCGGCGACGTCGGCCTGCCCGTACCGCCCGGCGTGCCGTGCATCGACCTGGCGATCCTGCCGGGCTTGCCGGGCTTCGCCGCGGTGTTCGAAGCGATCTACGCCGAGCTCGCGGTGGAATACGCCACCGTCGCCAGCGAAACGCGTACGCACAACCCGGCCATGGTCGCGCTGAAGGCGCGCCTCGAAGACGCCGGCGTGCCGGTGCACGAGCTGGCCCACGAGGACTTCAAGGCCGCCAGCGCACGTGCCGTGGCCGTGGTGCGCACCGGCGAGACCTCGCCCTACGCGAACATCATCCTGCATGCGGGCGTGACCTTCTGATGGCCACGCCGCTTGTCCGCATGCAAGGCATCCACAAGGCGTTCGGTCCGGTGAAGGTGCTCGAAGGCGTCGACTTCGAGCTGCTGCCCGGCGAAGTGCATGCCCTGATGGGCGAGAACGGCGCCGGCAAGTCCACGCTGATGAAGATCCTCACGGGCATTTACGCGCCCGATGCGGGCAGCATCGAAGTGGATGGCCAGCCCGTGTCGATCAGCTCGCCGGCCGACGCCGAAAAGCACGGCATCGCCATCATCCACCAGGAACTGAACCTGATCCCGGCGCTGAGCATCGCGGACAACCTGTTCCTCGGGCGCGAAGTGCATCGCTTCGGCCTGCTCAATCGCAAGGCGATGGCGAAGCAGGCGATGGAGTGGCTGGCGGCCGTCGGCATGAGCCGGCTCGATCCGGACACGCGCATCGAGCGACTCTCGGTCGGCCAGCAGCAGATGGTGGAGATCGCCCGCGCGCTGGGCCAGAAGGCTCGCGTGCTGATCATGGACGAGCCCACCGCCGCGCTCACCGAAAGCGAAACCACCACGCTGTTCAAGCTGATCCGCGAACTGCGCGAGCAGGGCACCGGCATCGTCTACGTGTCGCATCGCATGGAAGAAATCTTCGCGCTGTGCGATCGCATCTCGGTGCTGCGCGACGGCAAATTCGTCGGCACGCGCGACGTGCCGGGCCTGGCCTTCGACGAAGTGGTGAAGATGATGGTCGGGCGCACGCTCGACGCGCGCTATCCCACCCGCACGCCACGCATCGGCGACATCCGTCTGAAGGTGGAGCACGTCGGCGGGGGCATGGTGAAGGACGTCAGCTTCGACCTGCACGCGGGTGAGGTGCTCGGCGTGGCCGGCCTGCTCGGCGCGGGCCGCACGGAACTGGCGCGCCTGCTATTCGGCCTGGACAAGCTGGAAACCGGCAAGGTCACGCTGGACGGCACGCTGGTGACGCCGAAGACACCGACCGAAGCGATCCATGCCGGCTTCGGTTTCGTCACCGAAGATCGCAAGGCGCAGGGCCTCGTGCTCGACATGAGCCTGCGTGAGAACGTCAGCCTGCCGCGCGTGCCTGCGCACGCCGGCCTGGTCGATCGCGGCGGCGAAAAGAAACAGACCCTCGGCCTGATCGACGCGCTGAAGATCCGCACCCGCGACATGGAACTGGATGTGCGCGCCCTGTCGGGCGGCAACCAGCAGAAGGTCGTGCTGGCCAAGTGGCTGGCGCTCAAGCCACGCGTGCTCATCCTCGATGAACCCACCCGCGGCGTCGACGTCGGCGGCAAGGCCGAGATCTACCACATCATCAATCAACTCGCGGAGCAGGGCGTGGCCATCCTCATGATTTCCTCGGAACTACCGGAGGTGCTCGCGATGAGCGACCGCATCCTGGTGATGCACGAGGGCCATGCGACGGCCCTGCTCGATGCCCACGGCGCCACCCAGGAAGCCGTGATGACCGCCGCGACCGGAGGCAAGTGACATGACGCTGCAAATGAACTGGGGCCGGGCAACCACGTTGCTCCAGCGGCTTGGCTCGGTGATCGGCCTGATCCTGCTGTTCATCGTGCTTTCGGTGATGAGTCCCGACTTCCTCACCACGGGCAACCTGCTGACGGTGTTGCGCCAGGTGTCGATCAACGCGTTGATCGCCTTCGGCATGACCTTCGTGATCCTCGCCGGCGGCATCGACCTGTCGGTGGGCGCCATCCTCGCGCTGACCGGCGCGGTCACCGCGGGCCTGATGGCCGCCGGCCACGGCATGCTGTTGAGCATCTTTGCCGGCCTCGGCCTCGGCCTGTTGCTGGGTATGGTGAACGGCGTGCTGGTTTCGTGGGGCAAGGTCGCGCCCTTCATCGCCACGCTGGGCACGCTCACGCTGTTGCGCGGCCTGACCCTGTCGTACACCGGCGGTAGCCCGATCCCCGTGACCAACCAGGGCTTCGCGCTGGTCGGCGGCGGCTACGTGGCCAACCTGGTGCCCCTGCCGGTGATCTGGATGTTCATCGCCTTCGTCGTCTGCGGCTTCCTGCTGCGCGGCACGGTGTTCGGCCGCCACGTGGTGGCGATCGGCGGCAACGAAGAAGCGGCGCGTCTTTCCGGCGTGCGCATCTCGCCGATGAAGGTGGCGATCTACGGCCTGTCCGGCCTTCTCTCCGCATTCGCGGGCATCGTGCTTACCTCGCGTCTTTACTCTGCGCAGGCAACCGCCGGCGCAGGCTACGAGCTCGACGCGATCGCTGCCGTGGTGCTTGGCGGCACCAGCCTGGCCGGCGGCCGCGGCTGGCTGTTCGGCACGCTGATCGGCGCGCTGCTCATCGGATTCCTGAACAACGGCCTGAACCTGCTGGGCGTAAGCTCGTTCTACCAGCAGGTCGTCAAGGGCATCGTCATCCTGATCGCCGTCCTGCTCGACAGGCGGCAGTAAAAACACGAGGGAACACACCATGCGCAAACTCACTTTCCTCGCCGCCGCCGCGGCCAGCCTCCTCGCCGCCGCCTGCTCGCAGCAGGGTCCGGGTGAAGCCGCGCCCGCCGCGGCTTCCACGGGCGGTGCGCCCGCGTCGGGCAAGGCCGTGGTCGGCCTCGCGCTGTCCACGCAGAACAATCCGTTCTTCGTCGAACTGAAGGACGGCGCGCAGAAGGCCGCCGACGCCGCGGGCGTGCAGCTGGTGGTGGTCGATGCGCAGGACGATCCGGCCCGCCAGATCTCCAGCGTCGAAGACCTGATCCAGAAGCACGTCTCGGTGATCCTGCTCAACCCGACCGATTCCTCGGCCCTGGCCGGCGCGGTGCAGTCCGCACAGCGCGCGAACATCCCGGTGATCACGCTCGATCGTGGCGTCGACGGTGCCGAAGTCGCCTCGCACATCGCCTCGGACAACATCGCTGGCGGCAAGATGGCGGCCGATTACCTGTCGAAGGCACTGGGTGGCAAGGGCAACATCATCGAGCTGCAGGGCGTGGCCGGTACCTCCGCCGCACGCGAGCGCGGCAAGGGCTTCGACGACGAAGTCGCCACCACGGGCATGAAGGTGGTCGCGCAGCAGCCGGCGAACTTCGATCGCGCGCAGGGCCTGTCGGTCTCGGAAAACCTGCTGCAGGGTAACAGCGACGTGCAGGCGATCTTCGCGCAGAACGACGAGATGGCCCTCGGTGCGGTGCAGGCGCTGGCCGGCAAGAACAAGAAGGTGCTGGTCGTCGGCTTCGACGGCACGCCCGACGGCAAGAAGGCCGTGCAGGACGGCAACATGGCCGCCACCGTCGCACAGCAGCCGGAAGAGATCGGCCGCCTTGGCGTGGAGACAGCTAAGAAGCTGGTCGACAAGCAGCCGGTGGATAAGTCCATCGCCGTGCCGCTGAAGCTCCTGACGAAGGAATAAAGCGTTGGAGGTGGGAGAAGGGAAGTGGGCGCGCAACACCGGTCGTGTCGCCCCCATCTCCCACCTCCCGCCTCCGCTCTTCTATTCCTGCGGGCCGGGTGCGATGACGTCGCGTTGCCCGTTGATCCCCATCGCCGAGACGATGCCCGCGTGTTCCATCGCTTCGACCAGGCGCGCCGCGCGGTTGTAGCCGATGCGGAACTGGCGTTGCACGAACGAGATCGATGCGCGGCGCGTCTTCAGCACGAACGCGGCGGCTTCGTCGTAGAGCGGATCCAGCTCGGCATCGCCGGCGTCTTCGCCACCGTCGACCTCGCTCGCGTCGCTCATCGGGCCGGCCAGGATCTCGTCCTTGTAGTCCGGCTCGCCGAACTGCTTCAGCCACGCCACGATGCGATGCACTTCTTCGTCGCCGACGAACGCGCCGTGGATGCGCTGTGGATAACCCGTGCCTGGCGGCAGGAACAACATGTCGCCCTGGCCGAGCAGGCTTTCCGCGCCCATCTGGTCGAGGATGGTGCGTGAGTCGATCTTCGACGACACCTGGAAGGCGACGCGGGTCGGGATGTTCGCCTTGATCAGGCCGGTGATGACGTCGACCGACGGACGCTGCGTGGCGAGGATCAGGTGGATGCCGGCGGCGCGCGCCTTCTGCGCCAGCCGCGCGATCAGTTCCTCGATCTTTTTGCCGGCCACCATCATCAGGTCGGCGAGCTCGTCGATCACCACGACGATCATCGGCAGCGTATCGAGGTGCTCGGGTACTTCCGGATGCGCGGGGAACGGATTGAACAGCGGCTTGCCGATCGCCCGTGCTTCGCGAACCTTCTGGTTGTAGCCGGCCAGGTTGCGCACGCGCAGGTCGGACATGACCTTGTAGCGGTTCTCCATTTCCGCCACGCACCAGTTCAGCGCGTTGGCGGCGAGCTTCATGTCGGTGACCACCGGCGCCAGCAGGTGCGGGATGCCTTCGTAGACCGACAGCTCCAGCATCTTCGGGTCGATCATGATCATGCGCACGTCTTCCGGCGTGGCCTTGTACAGCATCGACAGGATCATGGCGTTCACCGCCACCGACTTACCCGAGCCGGTGGTGCCGGCGACCAGCATGTGCGGTGCCTTCGCCAGGTCGGCGACCACCGGTTCACCGGTGATGCCCTTGCCCATGGCCAGGGTGAGCAGTGAATCGGAGTCGCGGTACTCGGCCGAATCGAGGATCTCGGACAACGCGATCATCTGGCGCTGCTCGTTCGGCAACTCCAGGCCCATGCAGGTCTTGCCGGGAATGGTTTCGACCACGCGGATGGAACTGCGGCCGAGGCCACGGGCGAGGTCCTTCATCAACGCGACGATCTGGTTGCCACGCACGCCGGTGGCGGGCTCGATTTCGTAGCGGGTGATCACCGGACCCGCGGAGGCGCCGACCACCTGCACCGGTACCTTGAACTCGGCGAGGCGTTGCTCGATCAGCTCGCCGGCTTCGCGCAGTTCGTGTTCGCTGACGGCGAGCGTGTGCTGCGTGGCGGCCGCCAGCAACGTAAGCGGCGGCAAGCTGATCGCACCGTGGTTGACCGTACGCAGCGGACGCGGCGCGGGCATGTGGGTTATCGGCGCCGGCTCGGTCGGCGACGCGTCGTTCGCCGCGATGGCAAAGCGCGAGACCGGCTTCACCGGCGGCGGCGTCCCGGCCGCTAACGTCGTCTCCGGCGCCGCCACACGCGTCGCCACGTCCGGCGCATCGACTACAGACTCAGGCCGAGGGTCGGCCGGCTCGATCACCATGTAGGAGCGCGCCTGCGCGCGATACCCCACCTTCACCGACGCATCCCCCTCAAGGACGTCTTCCGCCTCGCGCACCCCACGCGCAACCACCGGCGGCCGCGGCATCGACACGATCACCGGAGAGTTATCCACAGCCACCGGCTCCGCCGCGAGCGTGGTCGCCGTCACCGGCAGGGCAGCCGCGTCGCCGCCCGCATCGGCCAATGCTTCCGTATCACCCACATCCGCCGCCTGCATTCCACGCGGCGCCAGCCAGGGCTCGCGAATCACCGTGTCCGGCCGGGTCCGGTGCCGTGGAGGCACCGGCGTAGTCACCGACGGCCGGACGAGGTCGGGCCGCACCGGCTCCGGGCGCGTGGAGGTCGTGGTCGCCGTGCGGGCAGGTTTGTTCCTGCTCGCTGTAGCCGCCGGTTTCGGTGTCGCACGCCGACGTGCCGGCACGCGATCGGTGCGGCGCACGGCGGCCGACGGCTTACGACCCGTCGCGCGGGACGCGCCGCGACGAAGCAGCCGACTGGTTCCCTCGATGGCAAGGGCACCCATCGGTTCGAGGATGCCGGTGAGCCTCGCCAGCGCCTGCGACCACGGCACGCCGACATACCAGGGCAGGGCGACGACGATTGCCATGACGGCGACGAGCGCGGCCGGCGGCCCCATCACGCCCACGGTCCCTGCCAGCCAGCGGCAGGCCGCGCCACCCACGGACGGATCGTCCGTGTAGTGCGCGATGACCAGCCCTTCCAGCAGGCTGCTCGCAAGCAACACCAGGACAAAGCCCGACCAGAAGCGGATGGCGCCGGATCCCACGGTCGGCGGACGCCGCCGCCGCACGAGGGCAGCAGCGACACGCCAGACCAGGGGAAGCAACCAGAGAGTGGAAAGCCCGAAAGCGCCGAACACGAACGAAAGCATGCCAGACCGAAATTACTGAGCGAGTGCGCCAGTTTAGCGCGCATGGGTGCGTCAGGTGTGTGGAAAGGTGGCTAAGTGCATGTTGTGGCTCGGGTCGTATGAGCCGAAGCAGTAGGTGGGCGGTAAGTAGTGAAGCGTAAATAGTGAGTAAGAGCCGCCGGCTGGCGGCGGCAGCTCACTATTCACGCTTTACGCTTCACGCGCTAACTCTTCACGCGCGATAGCGCGGCGCCACTTCTTTGCGGGAGAGGTTCGGGCCCATTGCGACGCGGGCTGCCTCGTACGCGGTGTACTGCGCTTCGTCGTGGAGGGGCGGGATGGTGACCACTTCGCCGCGGTCGTAGCCGAGCAGGGCGGCGTCGACGAGGTCGGCGGTTTCCATGACCATGCCCGGGAGCAGGGCTTCCGGATCCTTGCCCGACTTCTCCCAGATTTCCGACTTGGTGGCACCCGGCAGGACGGCCTGGACGCGCACGTTGGTGCCCTGCAGGCGCGGAGCGAGGCCAAGGGTCACGTTGAGCAGGTGGGCCTTGGTGCCGCTGTAGATGCCATCCATCATTTCCGGCGCGAAGGCGAGCACGGAGGCGATGTTGACGATCCCGCCCTTGTTCCGTCCGACGAACTGCTTCGCGGCGGCGGCGGTGAGCACGGTCGGAGTGGTGACGTTGATCGCGATGATCCGCTCGATGGCGGCGGCATCGTTTTCGAGCGTGCTGCCTTCCAGCGAAATGCCGGCGTTGTTCACCAGCAGGGTGATCGACGCGTCGGACAACAGGCGTGCTTCGATCTTCGCCAGGTCGGCGCGGTCGGTGAGGTCAGCCTGCAGGGCTTCGACCTTGCGGCCGGTGCGCTCGGTGATCTTCTGGCCCAGCGCCTGCAGGCGGTCCAGGCGACGGGCGACCAGGATCAGGTCGTAGCCACGGTCGGCCAGGCGCTGCGCGTAAACCTCGCCGATGCCCGACGACGCGCCAGTAACGAGGGCAGTACCTTTGGATTCAGTGCTCATGACGTCTCTCCGGATGGGTTAGTTGCATAGTGATAGTAACTAGGTTGCCATACGATAGTGACTGAACTATCATTTTGCAATGGACATCGAAAAACTTTCTTCAGGCACCTGCCCCATCTCCCGCGGCCTCGCCCTGGTGGGCGACGCCTGGAGCGCGTTGATCCTCAGGGATGCCGGGCGCGGCATGACCCAGTTCGACCAGTTCCGGACGAGCCTGGGCATCGCCCCGAACATCCTGTCGCGGCGGCTGAAGTCGCTTACCGAAGGTGGCGTGCTGGAACGGCGCCGCTATAGCGAACGCCCGCCGCGGGACGAATACATCCTCACCGAGGCGGGCACGGCGTTCTTGCCGATCCTCGCGGCCATGGGCGAGTGGGGCCGCCGCTACAACGGCGGCGGCGCGATCAGCCAGCTGGTGAACCCGGAGACGGGCCAGCGGGTGGAAGCGGTGGTGGTCGATCGCGACACGGGCATCCCGCTCAGTGCGATGAACATGCGGCTGGAAATGCCCGCCTAGCGGGTGACCGACACCGACCAGCGGCCACGGCCTTCGTCGTTGAAGGCGAACTCAACGGGAAGGAATTTTTCGATCAGCGCGGCGTTGCTGCGCGTGTGCTCGGACGGCGACAGCGTGGTGAAGCTGCCGGCGCCGGCCAGGGCCATCGGTAGCAGCAACTGATCGGCGAGATAGGTATCCGCCACGACATCCGCCGCCAGCCATGCCCTGGCTTCCGCGCAGGCACGTTCCGCCACCGATTCCGCCGTGACGCGCTTCATGCCGAAGCCGGTGAACACCGCCGAGGCGTGTTCGGTCCGGAAGCGGATCGACAGCGCGTTGCCCGGGCCCATCGCCCGACGCACGTCGTGCAACGACGCTTCGTCATCGGCCAGGTCCAGGCGCGCACGAACGACCGCGAGTTCGCGCTCGCCGATCTTCGCCGGGATGGCCGAGACGATCGCCTGGGCGTGACGCTCGAGCACGGCACCGCGCGCACCGAAATGCGTTTCCCGGGGTTTGCCGCTTGCACGCAGGGCCATGCGGATTTCACCGCCACCGGCCGGGTAGAAGCCGTGGCTGTCCAGCACGAACGACGCGTCCAGTCCCATCCGCTGCATGGCCGGCAGGAAGGCGTGCGCGATGAAGTCCGCCGACGGCGCCTGCGGGTTATGCGTGCCACCGACGATCGACAGGCTGGCCTCGACGCCATGCATCCACAGCGCGGGCAAGACCGTCTGCAGCACCAGCGTCGTCGAGCCGGCGGTGCCGATGGTCCAGCGATGGGCGCCGCCGCGCACGCCACGCGGCGTGAAACTCAGCGAAGTGGAACCCGGCGTGGCACCGTCGACGCTGGCATCGCCGACCTGCGCGGCGGCTTCCACCGCGGTCAGGTGCTGGCGCAACAGGCCGGGGCGCTCGCGTTTTCCACGGATGCGCTCCATGGCGAACGGCTCGCCCGTGCATAAGCTCAGCGCCAGCGCCGTGCGCAGCAACTGTCCGCCGCCGGCCTGGCCATCGATCTCGATCATGTCCTCTGTTCCTTTCCATCATGGCCCCGCCAGGTGGCGGGGCCGTTTCCTATCCCTTGACGCACACCACCTGGCGCAGCGTGTGGACGATTTCGACCAGGTCTTCCTGGGCCTTCATCACCGCTTCGATCGGCTTGTACGCCGCCGGCGACTCATCGATGACGTCGCGGTCCTTGCGGCACTCCACGTGTTCGGTCGCCTTGCGGTGCTCGTCCAGCGTGATCTCCTTCCTTGCCTGGGTGCGGCTCATCACGCGGCCCGCGCCGTGGCTACAGCTGTTGAAGCTTTCCTCGTTACCGAGGCCGCGCACGATGAAGCTCTTCGCCCCCATGCTGCCGGGGATGATGCCGAGCTCGCCCTTGCGCGCGCTGACCGCACCCTTGCGGGTCAACAGCACTTCCTTGCCAAGGTGGGTCTCGCGGCTCACGTAGTTGTGGTGGCAGTTCACCGCTTCCGCCCATGCCTCGAACGGCTTGCCGATGACCTTGCGTGCCGCCTCGATCACGTGCGCCATCATGATCGCGCGGTTGGTGCGTGCATAGCGCTGCGCCCAATCCACGGCGAACACGTAGTTGCCGAAGTGCTCGCTTCCTTCCGGCAGGTACGCGAGGTCCTGGTCCGGCAGGTTGATCATCCAGCGACGCATGTCCTGCTTCGCCAGCTCGATGAAGTGCGTGCCGATCGCATTGCCGACGCCACGCGAACCCGAGTGCAGCATGAACCATACGCGGTCGTCCTCATCCAGGCAGACCTCGACGAAGTGGTTGCCCGTGCCGAGCGTGCCGAGGTGGTGCAGGTTGTTGGTCCGCGCCAGCTTCGGGTACTTGTCGGTGATCAGGCGGAAATCGGCGAGCAACTCGCCCCAACCTTCCCTGGTGGCCTCGGGCGGCGTCTCCCACGCGCCCTTGTCGCGACGGCCCACGGTGCGCCCGTGCGGCACGGCGGCCTCGATCGCATGGCGCAGGCCACGCAGGTTCTCGGGCAAGTCCGATGCGGTGAGCGTCGTACGGGTCGCGATCATGCCGCAGCCGATATCGACGCCAACCGCTGCCGGCACGATCGCGCCGACCGTCGGCACCACCGATCCGACCGTGGCGCCCTTGCCCAGGTGGACGTCGGGCATCACGGCAAGCCAGCCGTGCACGAACGGCAGCTTCGCGATGTTGACGAGCTGCTGGCGGGCTTCGTCCTCCAGCGGCACGCCGCGGGTCCAGAGCTTGATCGGCGCGGCGCCCGGCTCGTTGATGACTTCGTAGGCGGTGGTGGTCATGGTCTGCTCCTGCGGACACGGATGGTAGTTGCGATGGCCCCGTCATGTGATCCGCCTGCCCTCCCGGTGGGCCCATTCCCACCGGGAGTAGAAAGACGCTCATCGCTGGCCTCGATGATTGGGATAGAGCAGGAGCCATGCCAACCGCGGCCAGAAAATCCTAACCGACTGTATTTGCTTAACCTATTGTCCTGACGGCCTGCCGCGCGCATCGGTGCATTTCTTCGTTTACGATATGTGGATATCGTTCTCTAGACGGATGGATCGATGAAGACCAAGGTCGTGATCGGGTTCCTCGGCACCCAGCTCGACGCCGGCGAGCGCCCGGAACGCTGGGAGCGCTGGCGGCCGACCGTCTCGTTGGGCATGCACGAAGACTTCCTCGTCGGGCGGATCGAGCTCCTCGCGGATGCGCGACGTGCCTCACGCACCCTGCACCGGGTGGTCGACGACCTGGCGCAGGTCTCGCCGGAGACCGAGGTGCGGGTGCATGACACCTACATCGACAATCCCTGGGACTTCGAGTCGGTCTACGAGACGCTGTACGCGTTCGCGCGGGCCTACCCGTTCGACCTCGAGGCCGAGGATTACTACTTCCACATCACCACCGGCACCCACGTGGTGCAGATCTGCCTGTTCCTGCTCACCGAAAGCCGGCACCTGCCCGGCCGCCTGCTGCAGGCGTCGCCTCCGCGCAACGAAAGCGTCAGTGCCAGCGTCGGCGAGCTGAGCGTCATCGACCTCGACCTGTCCCGCTACGATCGCCTCGCCCAGCGCTTCCAGGGCGAACAGCTGGAAGACCGCAGCCACCTGAAGAGCGGCATCGCCACGCGCAACCCCGCGTTCAACCGGATGATCGACCAGATCGAAACCGTGGGCAGCCGCTCGTCCGCGCCGATCCTGTTGATGGGCCCGACCGGTGCCGGCAAGAGCCAGCTCGCGCGGCGCCTGTTCGAACTCAGGCAGTCGCGGCGCGAACGCACCGGCCGTTTCGTCGAGGTCAATTGCGCGACGTTGCGCGGCGACGGCGCGATGAGCGCGCTGTTCGGCCATGTGAAGGGTGCCTACACCGGTGCCGCGGGCGAACGCGCCGGCTTGCTGCGCAGCGCGGACAAGGGCCTGCTGTTCCTCGACGAGATCGGCGAACTCGGTGCCGACGAGCAGGCGATGTTGCTACGCGCACTGGAAGACAAGCGCTTCCTGCCGGTCGGTGGCGATCGCGAAGTGTCCAGCGACTTCCAGTTGATCGCCGGCACCAATCGCGACCTCGGCAAGCGCGTGGCGGAGGGCCGCTTCCGCGACGATCTGTATGCGCGACTCAACATCTGGTCGTTCCATCTGCCCGGCCTCGCCGAGCGCATGGAAGACATCGAGCCGAACCTCGATTACGAACTAGACCGGTTTGCACGGGACGAGAACCGCCGCGTGACGTTCAACAAGGAGGCGAGGACGCGCTATCTCGCCTTCGCCGTGTCGGGCGACGCCACGTGGACGGGCAACTTCCGCGACCTCGGTGCCTCGGTCATGCGCATGGCCACGCTGGCACCTGCCGGCCGCATCAACGAGGCCTGCGTCGACGAAGAGATCGCCCGGCTGCGCCGGCTCTGGCGCCAGGAAGGCGAGGGCGACGTGCTGCGCGAGCTGCTCGGCGACGCGGCGGACGACATCGACCTGTTCGACCGCCTGCAGCTGGTTCAGGTCATCCGGGTTTGCCGGCGTTGCCGCAGCGTTTCCGACGCAGGCCGGCAGCTATTCGCGGCATCGCGGGCGAAACGCGCGAGCACCAACGACGCGGATCGCCTGCGCAAATACCTCGCGCGCTATGGCCTCAACTGGGAGGCCGTGGCTGCGGCGGGCTAGTGCCCTGGCGGACGCGCGCCAGCGTCCGAAGGCGGTGTCTGCGGCGCCGGGGAGGGTGCCGGCGTCGCCGGAGCATCCGGGGCGTAGAAGATCTTCAGTGCGCACTCGTAGTCGGCGTGCGGCATGAGGTCCATGCTCGCGCGGCGTTCGTCGAGTTTCGCCATGTCTTCGGTGGGATCCATCTTCATGTCGGCCATGTTCGACATGTTGGTGCTCATGTACTGGGTGCCGTAACGCTGTGGCTTGCCCTGCTTGCGCAGCACGCGGTCGATGAGCATCGCGACGTCGCTCTTCTTCAGTTCACCCGCTTCGCCGCGTGCCTGCACCTGCGGAAGCATCGCCGCCATGAACGGTACGTCGCCCACGGCGTGCTGCACGAGGATGAAGGCGTCGGCGACGCCACGCAGGCCAACCGCGTTCGCGTGCGGGAATCCGTTCTTTGCGAAGTTCGTCTTCATCCAGGCGAGGTTGTCCTTGTCGACCTTGTCCATCGCCTCGAAGCGCGACTTGTCCTGCGGCGAGGCGATCCATGCATTCCGGGTCGACTGGTCGGCCGCGGCGCGCTTGTCGAGTTCCTTGCGCATGTCCGGATCGGTGAGCCCGCCAGCACTGTCGTCGCGGGCGAGGCCTTCTTCGGATAACGCCGGATGGGCCTTGGCCATCTTCTCGCCCCAGGCTTCGACGGCGGGGCAGCGTGCCTTGACGGCATCGTCCTTTGCGTCGGCGAAAGCGGCACCGGACGCGGCCAGGCACAGGGCGGCCAGGGCGGCGCGACGTACGAACAGGTGATGCATGGTGGTATCCCTCCCTTCGGGTGGCGTGCCTAGGGGCATGCCGGTATGGCGTAGGTGTCGTCCGGGCTGCCGTGCTTCGAGGCAACGATCGGCGTTTGCGTCCGGGTCGACCATGGCTGCGATGGCCACCAGCGTGGGACCACCGGATGAGTCGTCGGTTCCACGGCCTGCCCCGGTTCGGGGATCAGCACGTCCGCATGGCTGCACTTCGCCGCGGCGAGGAAGCGTTCCGGCGGCTCGGTCCACGCGTGGTGGGCGAGCTTGACCAGGCCCCAGTGCACGGGAATCAGGGTGCGCGCGCGGACCTCCTGGCCCACGAGCATCGCCTGCTCCGGGCCAAGGTGCCAGTCGGGCCACTGCGCGTCGTACTGGCCGGCCTCGATCAGCCCGACATCGAACGGGCCATAGCGTTCGCCGACCTCGGGGAAGCTGTCGTTCATGCCGGTGTCGCCGGAATAGAAGACGCGGTGGCGTGGCCCGACCAGCGCATAGCCGGTCCATAACGTCTGGTCGCTGCGCGCACTCAGCCGGCCGGACGCGTGGCGCGAAGGCACGGACGCGATGGTCAGTCCGCCGACACGCGCCTCCTGCCACCAGTCGAGCTGGGTGATGCGCTCCGAGGGAATGCCCCAGCCGACCAGGTGCGAGGCGATTCCCAGCGGCACGATGAAACGCGCGCCGCGCTCGTAGAGCGCCTGCACGGAAGCACGGTCCAGGTGGTCGTAGTGATCGTGCGAGATCACCACCACGTCCACGCGCGGCAGGTGATCGATCGCCACCGGTGGCGGGTACCAGCGTTTCGGGCCGAGCCAGGGGAACGGGGATGTGCGCTCGCTCCAGAACGGATCGACCACGACATTGGTGCCGTCGATCTCCAGCAACATGGAGGAATGGCCGAACCAGGTGACGCGCAATCCGCTCGCGGGCGGCGTCTTGTAGGCGGCCGATGAGTCGACGGTCGGCACCGGTGCATCCGGTTCTTCGCCGGGCCGTGACCTGAAGATCTGCCAGATGCCACCGCGCAGGTTGGAGAACATCGGCTGCGGGTTCTCGAACTGCTGGCCATGCCATTCCGGCGACTGCTCGTCGCGGGTGAGGAACTCACCCTTGGGCAACGTACCGATATTGGGCCACGCGCTGATCGCAACGATGGCGAGGAACACGACGAGCAGGACGGCAACGTAGCCGAGGTAACGAAAGAACCGTTTCAATCCGTGGGCTCCCTGGTGACGTCGCTACCTTAGCACCACGGCCACATCCGACTGCGCGACTGCGCGCGATCGCCCGGCGTTGGATCGGTGATTGGGATCGGTGATTGGGATTGGCGTTTGGGATATAGGGGATGGATATGGATGAGGCCATGCACCACAGCTGGCTAGATGTGGTGCATGGCCTCATTCGCCCTCAACCGTTCGAGGGTTCGCGCACAGGTGCGCTCCTACGTTCGGTCGTTTTTTGCGGGGGTTTAGCCCTTGGGCATCGTCGCCATGTCGATCACGAAACGGTAGCGCACGTCGTTCTTGGCGAGGCGCACGTAGGTCTCGTTGATCGAGGCCATGTCGACCACTTCGATGTCGGACACGATGTTGTGCTCGGCGCAGAAATCCATCATCTCCTGCGTTTCAGCCATGCCACCGATGGCCGAACCGGCGACGGTGCGACGCGGCAGCATGAGCGCACCACCCGGGAATGCATCGAGCGGGGTGAGGGCGCCGACGAGCACCATCGTGCCGTCGAGCTTGAGCAGCATGAGGTACGGCAGGATGTCGTGGCTGACCGGCACGGTGTTGAGCAGGAAGTCGAACTGCGAGGCCGCGGCCTGCATCGCCTTCTCGTCCTTCGACACCAGCACGGCGTCGGCGCCGAGGCGCTTGGCATCCGCACCCTTCGATTCCGAGGTGGTGATCATCGTGACGTGGGCACCCATCGCCTTGGCGAACTTCACGCCCATGTGGCCGAGGCCACCGAGGCCGATCACGCCGACCTTCTGGCCCGGGCCCACCTTCCAGTGGCGCAGCGGGGAGTAAGTGGTGATGCCGGCGCACAGCAGCGGTGCGGTCGCCTTGAGGTCGAGCTTCTCCGAGATCTTCACCACGAAACGCTCTTCGGTGACGATGTCGGTCGAGTAGCCGCCGTAGGTCGGGGTCTTCTTGTCCTGCTCGGTACCGTTGTAGGTAAAGCTGGTGTGGACCTGGCAGTACTGCTCGAGGTCCTTCTTGCACGACTCACAGGTACGGCAGGAATCGACCATGCAGCCGACGCCGGCGTAGTCGCCGACCTTCAGCTTCTTCACTTCCGAGCCAACCGCCTTCACGCGGCCGACGATTTCATGGCCCGGCACCATCGGGAAGGTCGAATTACCCCAGTCGCCCTTGGCCTGGTGCAGGTCCGAGTGGCACACGCCACTGAAGAGGATGTCGATGTGGACGTCGTGAGGACCGACGTCACGGCGGTTGAAGGTGAACGGCACGAGGTCGGACGTGGCGTCTTTGGCGGCAAAACCGTGGACTTCAAACATGGGTGTCATCCTCTGCGTGGGGATCGTGGAAAGCGGGGAACAATAACCCTCAACAATCTGGCGCGCCAACGGGATTATTTGGACGTATCGTTGAGGTATTCTTGATAATCATGCGTCCCGATAATCTTTCGCACCTCGCCGCCTTCGCAGCGGTCGCCCGCCACGCCAGCTTCCGCAAGGCCGGCGCGGAGCTGACCCTGTCGACGTCGGCCATCAGCTACGCCATCCGTGGGCTCGAAGAACGGCTGGGCGTCACCCTGTTCCACCGGACGACCCGCAGCGTGTCGCTGACCGAAGCAGGGCAGCGCCTGCTCGAACGGCTCCAGCCGGCGCTGCGCGATGTCGGCGACGCCCTGGAGGAGATGAATGACTTCCGCGCCCATCCCGCCGGGACGCTCCGCGTGAACATGCCACGGGTGGCCGGACAACTCTTGTTGCCACCGCTCCTGCCGGGTTTCCTGGCCACCTATCCGGATATCCACTTCGAAGCCGTGGACGACGACGGGATGATCGACATCGTCGCCTCCGGCTATGACGCCGGCATCCGCTTCCACGAGGCGGTGCCCGAGGACATGATCGCGGTGCCGTTCGGCGGCCTGCAAAGGGGCGCCTGCGTGGCGTCGCCGGCATACCTGGCCCGGCGCGGCGTGCCCCAGCACCCCTACGACCTGCTCCAGCACGACTGCATCCGCTTCCGCTTCCCCAGCGGGCGGCTCTACAAGTGGGAATTCGAGCAGGGCGACACCAAACTCGAGCTGGATGTCCGCGGTCGCTGCACCTTCGGCGACTTCTGCGTGTCGATTGACGCCGCCGTGGCCGGCGTTGGCCTCACCCTGGTGCTGGACGAGCAGGTCGAAGACTACGTCCGCGACGGACGCCTGGTCCGCGTGCTCGAAGACTGGTGCCCGCCATACCCGGGCTTCATGCTCTATTACCCCCGCCAGCGCCGCGTCACTTCAGCCCTGCGCGCTCTCATCGAATATCTCCGCGATCCCCCGTCGCCCCCGTCGCCCCCCGCCAACACACCGTAAACCCAATCGAACTGGCCGCCCCCGGCACGCAGGCGTAAACTATCCCCATGTTGCGCTGCACCACGGCGCCCGCCCCCGTCCCAGGCCTGTCCCCCATGACTTCCGCAGCCCCCGCACTCGATCCGGGCACCCCGCCCGTCCGCGCGCCCCACGTGGGCCTCGTCATCCTCGCCCTGGCCGTGGGCGGTTTCGCGATCGGCACCACCGAGTTCGCCTCGATGAGCATGCTGCCGCTGTTCGCGGAAGGCCTCGGCATCGACGCACCGACCGCCGGCCACGCGATCAGCGCCTACGCGCTCGGCGTGGTGGTAGGCGCGCCGATCATCACGGTGCTCGGCGCCCGGATGGCGCGGCGCAGGCTCCTGCTGCTGCTCATGGCGATGTTCACCCTGTTCAACGGCCTGACCGGCCTGTCGCCCAGCTATCACTGGATGCTGCTGTTTCGCTTCCTCGCCGGCCTGCCGCACGGGGCCTACTTCGGCGTGGCTGCATTGGTCGCCAGCTCGCTGGTCCCGCCCAACCGGCGTACGCGCGCGGTGGGGCAGATGTTCCTCGGCCTGACCGTCGCCACCATCGCCGGTGTGCCGCTCGCCAGCTGGCTTGGCCAGGCGGTGGGTTGGCGCTGGAGTTTTGCCCTCGTCGCGCTGCTCGGCATCGCCACGATGAGCGCGGTGCTCGCGTTCGCGCCGAATACGCCGGCGGATCCGAAGGCCAGCCCGTTGCGCGAACTCAGCGCGCTCAAGCGTCCGCAGGTGTGGATAACCCTGGGGATCGGTGCGATCGGCTTCGGCGGCATGTTCGCCGTCTACACGTATCTCGCCGACATCCTGCTCAGCGTCACCCACATGCCGCTCAGCACGGTGCCGTGGATCATGGGCGTGTTCGGCATCGGCATGACCCTCGGCAACATGGTGATCCCTGTGTTCGCCGATCGCGCGCTGATGCGCACGGCGGGTGCCCTGCTGCTGTGGGCGCTGGTGATCCTCGCGATTTTTCCGTTCACGGCCGGCAACGTGTGGACGCTTGGCATCGCCGTGTTCTTCATCGGCATCAGCGGTGCGCTCGGCACGGTCCTGCAGACTCGCCTGATGGACGTCGCCGGCGACGCCCAGGCCCTGGCCGCGGCGTTGAACCACTCCGCGTTCAACACGGCGAATGCCCTCGGTCCGTTCCTCGGCGGCCTCGCCATCGCGGGCGGCTACGGCTGGACCTCACCGGGCTGGGTCGGCAGCGCGCTCGCACTGGGTGGTCTGTTGCTCTGGGCGGTATCGGTCGCAGTGGATCGGAAGACCAGCGAAGCGGCGGCTACGGCGGCTTGCTAGGCAGGAACGTCCTATCGGTCCGTCACGCCCTCGGGCGCCGTGGCCTTTCGAAACGTCATCCCGAGGAAGTGGGCAGGCGGAGCACGCGTCTTGCCGAGCTCCGCCCGATCACCTTTGCCCTTCAGTGAGGCGTCCAGGAAGGCCAATGCGTAGCGTGCGACGAGGGCGTAGCTCGTGTTGACGTCTTCGCGTCCGTAGTCGGCAACCTGGTCTTCGGCGAAATCCGCATCGCTTTTCCGGCGCTGGAACATGGCGCTGAATTCGCCATGGGACATGCCTAGCATCGTCGCCGTCACCAGGTCACCTTGGGTCCACGCGTTCAGCACGTTTGGCCCAGTGCGATCGGTAGCCGGGCTGTCGTCGTACTTGTCCAGGCGCTCCAGAAGGTTCGCGTCGCTCTCGGTGAAGTACAGCAGCGGGATCCGCATCCGCGCCGGATCGACGTCGCCCGAGTGCTTCACCAGCCCCGGGAAATAGCGCTCGCTACCCTCCATGCTGACGAGCGCCTTGATCCTTGGATCGCGTACCGCGGCGAAGAGGTTGGCGAGGCCGCCCCAACTGAATCCCATCGCGGCGACGCGCGACGCGTCGGTGTTTCTCAACGACGTCGCGTAATCGATGAGGAATGACACATCCCGCGCTTGTGCCCGGATCCCCGGCAGGTCGTCCGTCATGTCGCGCGATGCCTCGCCCATGGATGGACTCGCCACGACGACATAGCCGTGGCTGGCGAGGTACTCGCACACGTCCGCGCTTTCCCACGACACAGACGAATCGCTCGGTGTGTAGACCACGACCGGGAAGCGGCGCATCGCAGGCGCGGCGTTTTTCGCTGCCCGCAGGCGAACCGCCGACGTCGACGCCAATTGCCTGCGCCACCGGCTACCCGTATTACCTGGCGCGCTGGCATCGAGCTCGGTATCGAATAGCGCGGCATAGTCGCCGACGGTCAGGGGCGTGCCGCTAACGGCTGCGGCCGGATACCAGACAAGGATCTGATAGGGCCTGGGTACCGTGTGGGCAGATGCGTCGTTGGGACGGAAAGGACGCGAGGGGTCGGTCTTGTTCTCTATTCGCAGGCCTACGGGTAGCGGGCCCGGTTCGTCGAGAAAACGGAACTGATTTCCATCAGCAGAGACAATGCCCGATATCAAACACAGCGCGGTTGCCAGGATGGTGGCGACACATTTTCTCACGATGGCTCTCCATGAATGCCGTCAAAGGCCACTCTAGGCACTCAGCACTTCGGACGCATCGGTCATCCGTTGGTGCAACCAAAACCTTACAAGCCGTATCGCTTTGTCAGCCAAAGCCTACTCAGATTGGCGTACTACGCCGCGTAGGCGACGACGCTTTGCCGAGTCAATATGCTGACCATGACTATCACGATCAAAGACAAGCATGTCATCGCCGAGCTCGAAACTCGCGCCGCTGAGCATGGGCGAACTGCCGACGTAGAAGCGCTCTACATCTTGCAGTCGGTTATTTACAACCTGACAACCAGCGTGGTCAGAACGGAATGCCAGGGTGCCTTTGGCGATCGCGACCAGACCTGGTTGCTCGATCTGTGGAACGACTTCAGCTACCTCGATGACCTAAGCGACGAAGAGGCGGAGCAGCGGCTCAACGACCACTTCGACAAGGTGCAGAAGCGCCTCACCGGTACCAGGAAGGACTGAGTGGTCGCGATATGATTATCCTCGATACGAACATCATCTCCGAACTGGGCAAACAATCGCCCGATCGCGCCGTGGCGACGTGGTTCGGCGGATTAACTGACGACGATGTTTTCCTTACGTCAATCACCAGGGCTGAAGCTCTTGTGGGTCTCTTCTGCTTGCCGGACGGAAGCCGACGACGTGAGTTGGAAGCGTCGACGTTCAAGCTGCTCGACGAGACCTTCGGTGCGAAGACGTTGGTATTCGACCAATGGTCCGCTCACCATTACGCAATGATCCTTGCCGAACGTAAGGTGAGGGGCCGGCCGATACATCCATGCGACGCGATGATCGCGGCCATTGCGCGCTCTCGGGGTGCTGCGCTTGCAACCCGCGACGTCAGGGATTTCGATGGATGCGGGCTTGATCTCATCAACCCGTTCGATCTCTCAGGTACGTGGAGACGAACCGTTTCCGAGCCAGTGCAACGATATTGCTATCGAGGCTTTCGTCGCATCGACGAACAGTGCTCGACGGTCACTTCCCAATACAGAACGAACTAAAAATAGCCCCTAGCAAATCGTCGGACGAATAAGCGCCCGTGATTTCCCCAAGCGCCTGCTGTGCGTGCCGGAGTTCTTCCGCAGCCAGTTCACCCGCGTGTGATCCATGCAATGCATCCGCGGTGGTCGCCAGGTGCGCCTGCACTTGTTCGAGTGCGACGACATGACGGCGACGTGCACTGAATGCGCCATCACCCGCACCGGCGGTGGCCAGGTCGCGAAGCATGGTTCGCAGTGCATCGAGACCATCGCCCGTGCGTGCAGACAACCACAGTGTCTCGTGACCGACCGCGGCTTCACGATGCGCGGGCGTTGCGCCCAGGTCGATCTTGTTGACCACGACGATACGCGCCGCATGGGCGGGCGTTCCTTCGAAGAAGCCGAGGTCCTGCGACGCATGCTGTTCGTCGGTGACCAGGATCGCGACATCGCAACGCTCGAGCTGCGCACGCGCGCGACGGATGCCTTCGCGTTCGACGATGTCGTCCGATTCGCGCAAGCCTGCCGTGTCGGCAAGTTCGAGTGATACGCCGTCGATGCGAATCGCCTCGCGCAGGACATCGCGTGTCGTGCCGGCGATGTCGGTGACGATGGCGCGCTCGGCGCCGGCCAGCGCATTCAGCAGGCTCGACTTGCCAGCGTTGGGCCGCCCGACGATCGCAACAGTGATGCCGTCATTGAGACGCACGCCGCGGCGCGTTTCCACCAGCAAGGCATCGAGGTTCGTGCGCAGCGACGCGAGCTGCTCACCGATGACTGGATCGGCGAGGAAATCGATTTCTTCTTCGGGGAAGTCGATGGCGGCTTCGATGTGCACGCGCAACGCGATCATCTCCGCGAGCAGGTCATCCACGCGCGCCGAGAACACGCCTTCCATCGAACGCAGCGCGGCCCGGGCACTTGCTTCGGACGTAGCGCTGACGACGTCGGCCACGGCCTCCGCCTGGGCGAGGTCGAGCTTGCCGTTGAGGAATGCGCGCTCGGTGAATTCGCCGGGTCGGGCAAGCCGTGCACCCAGGTCGATGCAGCGGCGAAGCAGGGCGTCGAGCAACACCGCGCTGCCGTGGCCCTGGAGTTCCAGGGTGTGCTCGCCGGTGAAAGAGGCCGGCCCGGGAAAGAACAACAGCAGGCCGCGATCGATCAGGTCGCCATGCGCATCGCGGAAGGCAGCGAAGTGTGCGTGGCGTGGCTTCGGCGTGCGGCCGAGCATCGTTTCGGCGATCGCCGGTGCCAGCGGGCCAGAAATGCGAACGGCACCGACACCGGCCGCGCCGGCGCCGGTGGCGATGGCCGCGATGGTGTCGGTGCCGTGGCTCACGGGGTTATGCCGTGCGAGCCTTTTCGTGCTGCTGGTCGACACTGCGATTGATCCACCACTGCTGGAGCAGGCTGGTCGCACCGTTGACGGTCCAGTACAGCACGAGGCCAGACGGGAAGAAGGCGAAGAACACGCCGAAGATCAGCGGCATCACCTTCATCATCTTGGCCTGGGTCGGATCCATGCCCGCCGTCGGCATCATCCGCTGGGTGAGCAGGGTGACCAGGAAGTAGAGCACCGGCAGCACATAGAAGGGATCCGGCGCCGAGAGGTCATGGATCCAGCCGAAGAACGGCGCGTGGCGCAGTTCGATGGATTCCGACAGCACGCGGAGCAGGCCGATGAAGATCGGGAAGGTGATCAGGATGGGCAGGCAACCCGCCATCGGATTCACCTTCTCCTTCTTGTACAGCTCCATCATCGCCTGCTGCATCTTCATGCGGTCGTCGCCGTAACGCTCCTTCAGGGCCTGGACGCGCGGCTGGAGCTTGCGCATGCGGGCACCCGAACGGAACTGGGCGTCGGTCAACTTGAACAGGGCGGCCTTGATCAGCAGCACCAGCAGGATGATGGCCACGCCCCAGTTACCGCTGATGGCGTGCAGCTGCGACAGCAGCCAGTGGAGCGGGGTGGCGATGATGGTCAGCCAGCCGTAGTTCGCGGTCAGGTCGAGGCCCGGCGCGATCGCGTCGAGCGTGCCCTGCAGGCGCGGACCGACATAAAGGCGGGCGACACTGTCGGCGGCCTGGCCCGGGGCGACCGGGATCGCCGGCCCGAAGGCGCGCACGAGATAGCGCGGCGTGGCCGAATTCGGATCGACGATGTTGGTGCTGTAGGTCACGGCCTGGTCGGCCGGCGGAATCCACGCGACCAGGAAGTAGTGCTGCAGCATGCTCGCCCAGCCGCCGGTGATCGGGCGGTTGAGCGGCTTCTTCTGGAAGTCGGCGAAGTTCAGCGTTTCGAACTTGGAATCCGGGCTGTACCAGCCGGCGCCGAGGAAGCTGTGCTGGGCCGGGTCGGTGTACGACTTGAACCAGCTGGCCTTCTCGGCCGGTGCGCGCTGCAGCTGCTGGTAGGCGTTGCCGGTCCAGGTGGCCTGCGAACCGTTTTCGATGCGCTGGTCGAGGTCGACCACGTAGTCCATGCGCTTGAGCGTGTAGCGCTTGGTCACCTTCACGCCCGACGGGTCGGACCAGGTGAGGTCGAGGCTGACCGACTTCTCGCCGTTGGCCATCACCACCTGGGTCTTCTCGGCGTGGAACAGCGCGCGATGGTCCGGCGCCGCGCCGTTATTGCTGACCAGGCCGTCCTGCGCGGCGAAGAAGGTCTTCGCGTCGTCGTCGAGGAGGCGCGCCGGCGGCGGCGTCGGATTGTTCCGGGTCACCGGCTGGTTCGGGTAATAAAGGAGTTCCGAACGGACGACGCTGCCACCGCGCGTATCGATGGTCAGGCGCAGTACGTCGTTCTGCAGGGTGACCAGCTCGGCCTTGCCGGCAGGAGCGGCCGCGGAATCGGACGGGACGTTCGCCGGGCCGGTGGCACCGGGGACACTGCCGTCGGCGGCGGGCTTGCCGTCGACCTGGGCTGCCGGTGTGGCCTGGGCAGGCGGCTTGGGACCGTAGTCCTGCTCCCACTGCGTCCACAGCACATACGCCACGAACATGAGCGCGAAGAAGAGGAGCGTGCGCGTTTGATTCATCAGCTTGAGCCAGATCCGTTAGGCGCCGCGGCGGTTGGCCGGGCAGGCGGGCGGTAAAGAAGTCAACGCGCGATTGTGCCGTCGGCACCCTCTCGCTTCAACGGCTTGATGCGGCGGAGCAGGGCGTCGAGTTCGGCCAGCAGGTCGGCACCGTCGACCTGGACCGCGCTATCGCGGGCCATGACGAGGATGTCGACGGGCGGCAGGTCGGGACGGGCGCGACGAAACGCCTCACGCGCGAGGCGCTTGATCCGGTTGCGATCGACCGCGCGCTTGGAACACCGCTTCGAGATCGCCAGGCCGAGCCGGGCGGTACTTTCGTCGTTGTTTCCGAAACGCAAAAGAAAACAGCGGCCGCCGAGGCGACCGCTGACAGTTCGCAGGGCTGCGAAGTCGGCGGCGCGGCGTAGCCGCGCATCGCGCGGCAGGGCTGCGGCTCGCACGACCGTCGAACCGCTTACGGGATCAGGCGCTTGCGACCCTTCGCGCGGCGCGCGTTCAGGATCTTGCGGCCGTCGGCCGTGGCCATCCGGGCGCGGAAGCCGTGCGTACGGGCGCGCTTGAGCTTGCTGGGCTGGAAAGTACGCTTCATGGCGCTTACATCCGGGTGAAGATAGAAAAAGGCCCAGAAGTATGCGGGACATTCCCGAAGGATGTCAACCGGTTGGGCAGGGGACTACGCGGCGTGCCGGGCGGCACCGGTCCGGAGGGTGGGGCGGAACGCTGGTAGACTTCATCGTCCACCCCGCGCGCAAGCGCCCCTTCACGCTGTGGCAAAGAATACCCGATGAGTGATCTCTGGAGGCGCTGTCTCGAGCGTCTTGATGGCGAATTGAGCTCCGAAGACGTCCATACCTGGCTCATGCCCTTGCAGGCCAGGGAAGACGGCACGGGCTTGTACCTGTATGCGCCAAACCCTTATTCGCTCGACACGGTGCGGCAGCAGTTCCTGGTGCGGATCGAAGCCATCATCGAGCACCTGGCCGGGCATCCCCTGCCCGTCCGCCTCGAAGTGGGTTCGCATGGCGCGCGCCCGGCACCGGCACGCCCGGCGTCGTCGATCGCTGCGAGCGCGCCCGCTCCTGCTCCGTCCACGGCACCGGCCCGCACGTACGAGCCCACGCCCGAGCCCGTGCACGTCCATAACCTGGATCCGCACTACACCTTCGAAACGTTCGTCGAAGGCAAGTCCAACCAGCTCGGCAAGGCCGCGGCCATGCAGGTGGCGATGAATCCCGGCCGCGCCTATAACCCGCTGCTGCTTTACGGCGGCACCGGCCTGGGCAAGACCCATCTCATGCATGCGGCCGGAAACCTGCTGTTGCAGAACAATCCCGAAGCGAAGGTGCTTTACCTGCGTTCGGAGCAGTTCGTCAGCGGCATGGTCAAGGCCCTGCAGCAAAAGAACATGGATGACTTCAAGCGTCGCTTCCGTTCGGTGGATGCGCTGCTGATCGACGACATCCAGTTCTTCGCCGGCAAGGACACCACGCAGGAGGAGTTCTTCCACACCTTCAATGCGCTGTTCGAAGCCAAGCAGCAGATCATCCTGACCTGCGACCGCTATCCGAAGGAGCTGGACAAGCTCGAGCCGCGGCTGAAGTCGCGCCTGGGCTGGGGTCTTTCCGTGGCCATCGAGCCGCCGGACTTCGAGACGCGCGCGGCCATCCTGCTGTCCAAGGCGGCGGACAAGGACATGGGATTGTCCGAGGACGTGGCCATGCTGCTGGCCAAGCGGATCCGTTCCAACGTGCGCGACCTGGAAGGCGCGCTCAATACGCTGGCGGCGCGAGCTAACTTCTACCGGCGTTCGATCACCACGGACTTCGCCGAGGAAACCCTGCGCGACCTGCTTAATACGCATGCGCAGGCGGTCACGGTGCCGAACATCCAGAAGACGGTGGCCGACTACTACCAGGTTCGCCTGTCCGACCTGCTCTCCAAGCGCCGTGTGCGCTCCCTGGCGCGCCCGCGGCAGGTCGCCATGGCCCTGTCCAAGGAATTGACCGAGCACAGCCTGCCGGAGATCGGTGAGGCGTTCGGTGGCCGCGACCACACGACGGTGCTCCATGCGTGCCGGACCATCCGCGGTTTCTGCGAAAAGGACGTGCGTATGCGCCAGGACTGGGAACAGTTGATTCGTATCTTGACGGGCTGAGAACCTGTGGATAATAGGTGGATGAACTGAGGACGGTTTTGACCCTCGAAGTTATCCACAGATCACCCACACGAAACCGTCGTTGGAAGTCAGTCGATATCAAGCAATAACATGCTGAAAAGTAAGATGAAATCGGACTTTTCAAGATATCAACAGGCCTAACAACAACCACTATATAAATCTTAAAAACATTAAAAGCAGGAGTAGGGGACGCATGCAATTCAGCATCCAGAGGGAAGTACTGCTAAAACCCCTGCAGCAAGTCGTGGGCGTTGTCGAACGCCGCCAGACGCTGCCGGTGCTGGCCAACCTCCTCGTGCGTGCCTCCGGTAGCGAAGTTTCGTTCACCGGCACGGACCTCGAAGTCGAGATGGTGGCGACCACCGCCGCCGATGCCGTGCAGGAAGGCGAAATCACCATTCCGGCGCGCAAGCTGTTCGACATCGTTCGCGCACTGCCCGACGGTGCGAAGATCGACGTCAAGCTCAACAGCGATCGCATCGCGCTGAATGCCGGTCGCAGCCGTTTCACGCTGGCGACGCTGCCGGCGGGTGAGTTCCCGACCATCGATGAAATCGAGCTGGTCGAGCGGGTAACGCTGCCGGAAGATGTTCTGCGCGACCTGATGGAGCGCACGGCCTTCGCGATGGCGAACCAGGATGTGCGCTACTACCTCAACGGCATGCTGCTGGACCTGCAGGAACACACGCTGCGCTGCGTGGCGACCGACGGCCATCGCCTGGCCCTGAAGGAAACGCGCCTGGAAAGCTCCGTCTCCGCACGTCGCCAGATCATCATTCCCCGCAAGGGCGTGAATGAGCTGATCGGCCTGTTCGAATCGGGCGAGGGCACCGTCGAGCTCGAATTCGGTCGCAACCACCTGCGTGTCCGCCGTGGCGGCGTGCAGTTCACGTCGAAGCTGATCGATGGCCGTTTCCCGGATTACGAAGCGGTGATCCCGCTCGGCGCCGACAAGACCGCCACGATCGAGCGCGATGTGCTGCGCAGTGCCCTGCAACGCGCGGCCATTCTGTCGAACGAGAAATACCGCGGCGTGAAGCTCGAGCTGCAGCCGGGCCACATCAAGATCGTGGCGCACAACCCGGAGCAGGAAGAAGCCCAGGAAGAAGTCGAAGCCGAGACCTCGGTCAGCGACCTCGCGGTGGGTTTCAACGTGGGCTACCTGCTGGACGCACTCGGTGCGCTGCGCGGTGAGAAGGTCCGCCTCAACCTGCGCGATGCCCAGTCCAGCTGCCTGTTGCAGGAAGAGGGCAACGACGAAGCGCGCCACGTGGTGATGCCGCTTCGCCTCTGACCGGGTGACAAGGTAAAGTTCGGCCCACGACGCCGGGGATGTCTTCGACACCCCGGCGTTGTTCGTTTTGGCACGGGTAAGGGCGGGAATGAAGTTCGAGTCGTTGCGGATCGCCGGTTTGCGTTGCCTTGAAGCGGTATCCCTGGTGCCTGCGCCAGGCATCAACGTATTCGTGGGTGACAACGGGGCGGGTAAGACCAGCATCCTGGAAGCCGCGTTTCTGCTTTCCCACGGCCGCTCATTCCGCGCCGGCTCGCGAGACGTGCTGCTCAAGCGCGGCTCGAACAGCCTGTCGGTGTTCGCCGAAGTGAATTCCGGCCATGACCAGACCCGCCGGCTTGGACTGGGACGCGAAGGCAGTCGTTGGCAGGCGAGGGTGGATGGCGACGCCGTATCGCTGGGTGCCCTGGTTCAGGAGTGCGCCGTCGTCTGCTTCGAACCGGGTTCGCACGACCTGATCGCCGGTGCGTCCGAAGAACGTCGCCAGTTCCTCGATTGGGGTTTGTTCCACGTGGAACATGGTTTCGTGAATCAGTGGCGGCGCTACCAGCGCGCCCTGAAACAGCGGAACGCCTTACTAAGAGGCGGACCACCGCTGGATCCTGGTCTCATTGAGCCCTGGGAATCGGAACTGGCCAGCTCAGGCGAGGCGCTTTCCGCCTACCGGGCGGGCTACCTCGACCGACTCGTGCCACATATCCAGGCCTTCATGGCCAATATGCTGCCGGAACTCGGCACCTTCGCCCTGCGCTACAAGCCGGGTTGGGACGAATCCACCGACCTGGCAACGACCCTCGTCGAACGGCGGGGTCGCGACCTGGGGCGTGGACACACCACGGCTGGCCCCCACCGGGCGGACTTCACGATTGCGTTCGAACAGGCACCGCTGCGGGAACACCTGTCCCGCGGACAGGAAAAGCTCTGCGCACTCGCCTGCCTCCTGGGCCAAGCTGCCCTGCACGCGGAAATCCGCGGCGAGTGGCCCGTGGTCTGCCTGGACGACCTTGCATCGGAGCTGGATCGCACCCATCAAGAGTGGGTAGTCGCCCAGCTTCTGGGTCGCGATGTCCAGGTACTGGTGACCGGTACCGAGGTTCCGCAAGCCCTTTCCTCCCAACCAGCCACTGTGTTCCACGTGGAACAGGGTGGGGTGACAGCTTTGCTATAATCGACCGACTGACCTGGCGCCGCGCTTGCGGGCCGGGGCTGCCACCTGCGTTATCACCAGGCCTCGCATGAACGAACCTCTCGATCCGACCAACTCGAACGCCTACGACTCCGGCAGCATCAAGGTCCTCAAGGGCCTGGACGCCGTGCGCAAGCGCCCTGGCATGTACATCGGTGACACGGACGATGGCACCGGCCTGCATCACATGGTTTTCGAGGTCGTCGACAACGCGATCGATGAAGCGCTGGCCGGCTACTGCGACTACGTCACCGTAGTCATCCAACAAGACGGTTCGGTCAGCGTGGCCGACAACGGCCGCGGCATCCCGGTCGAGGTTCACCCGGAGGAGGGCATCTCGACCGCCGAGGTGGTCATGACCGTGCTCCACGCGGGCGGCAAGTTCGATGCGAACTCCTACAAAGTCTCGGGCGGCCTGCACGGCGTTGGCGTTTCCGTGGTCAACGCGCTCAGCGAGAAGCTCTGGCTGACCATCTGGCGCGATGGCAAGGAATACCGCCAGACCTACGCCCACGGCGAGCCGCAGGCTCCCATCGAAGCCTTTGCCGACAGCACCCGTCGCGGCACGATGGTTCGCTTCCTGCCCAGCCCCGCGACGTTCACCAACAACATCGAGTTCCACTACGACATCCTCGCGAAGCGTCTGCGCGAGCTGGCGTTCCTGAACTCGGGCGTCACCATCGAGCTGGTCGATGAGCGCAACGATCGCAAGGACATCTTCGCGTACGAGGGCGGCATCAAGTCCTTCGTCCAGCACCTGGCCCAGCTGAAGACCGCGCTGCACCCCAATGTCGTGAGCTTCAGCGCCGAAACCGGCGATGGCATCACGGTCGAAGTGGCCATGCAGTGGACCGACGCCTACCAGGAGACGATGTTCTGCTTCACCAACAACATCCCCCAGCGTGACGGCGGTACCCACCTCACCGGCTTCCGCGCCGCGCTGACGCGTACGCTGCAGAACTACGTCGAGAAGGAAGGCATCGCCAAGAACGCGAAGGTCGGCCTGTCCGGCGATGACATGCGTGAAGGCATGATCGCCGTGCTCTCGGTGAAGGTGCCCGATCCGAAGTTTTCGTCGCAGACCAAGGACAAGCTGGTTTCCAGCGAAGTGAAGACCGCGGTCGAGCAGGTCGTGAACGACAAGCTGGCCGAGTTCCTGCTCGAGCATCCGGCCGAGGCCAAGGCCATCGCTTCCAAGGCGGTGGATGCCGCGCGTGCCCGCGAGGCCGCCCGCAAAGCCCGTGAAATGACCCGTCGCAAGGGCGCGCTGGATATCGCCGGCCTGCCGGGCAAGCTGGCCGACTGCCAGGAGAAGGATCCGGCCCTGTCCGAACTGTTCCTGGTCGAGGGTGACTCCGCAGGTGGCTCGGCCAAGCAGGGCCGCAATCGCCGGACGCAGGCCGTGCTGCCGTTGAAGGGTAAGATCCTCAACGTGGAGAAGGCGCGCTTCGACAAGATGATCGCCTCCGCCGAAGTCGGCACGCTGATCACCGCGCTGGGCAC
This sequence comes from Bacillus sp. NP157, assembly GCA_018889975.1. Lineage (NCBI taxonomy): Bacteria > Bacillati > Bacillota > Bacilli > Caryophanales > Bacillaceae > Bacillus > Bacillus sp. NP157. Next base: position 3,827,555 of record CP076546.1, on the reverse strand, counting down.
GGGCATCGGTAAGGACGAGTACAACCCGGACAAGCTCCGCTACCACCGCATCATCATCATGACCGATGCGGACGTGGACGGATCCCACATCCGCACGCTGCTGCTGACCTTCTTCTACCGCCAGATGCCCGAGCTGATCGAGCGTGGCCACGTCTACATCGGCCTGCCGCCGCTGTACAAGGTGAAGCAGGGCAAGCAGGAGCTCTACATCAAGGACGACGGCGTCCTGAACGACTTCCTGATCTCCAGCGCCGTGGACAACGCGTCGCTGCAGCCCGAAGACGGCGCCCCCGGTATCGGCGGCGAAGCGCTCGAGAAGCTGCTGCGCGACTACCAGGCCGCGCTGGACCAGATCGATCGCATGACCCACCGCTTCGACACTGCGGTGCTCAACGCGATGATCGAGCACACCCCGCTGCAGGAAGGCTTCTGGGCCGACGCCGCGTCGATGCAGGGCTGGCTGGATGGCCTGGCCCGTCGCCTCAGCGCCAGTGGCCTGGGCAAGCCGACCTACGCGCTGCGCTTCCGCCCGGCGCTGAACGAGCAGGGCGCTGCCGTCGAAGTCGAGCGCATGCAGCACGGCCTCAGCCACACCTGGATCATGCCGCAGGCGTTCTTCAACGGCGTCGATTACCGCGCGATCAACGGCATCGCGACGCAGATCGCCGAGCTCAGCCTCAAGCCGGGTGCGGTCGTCCGTCGCGGCAATGGCTCGCGTGGCGTCGTGAGCTTCGCGGAAGTGCGCAACTGGCTGCTCGACGAAGCGAAGAAGGGCCGCACGATCCAGCGCTTCAAGGGCCTGGGCGAAATGAACCCGGAGCAGCTGTGGGAAACCACGGTGAACCCGGAAACGCGGCGCATGCTCCAGGTCGGCATCGAAGATGCGGTGGCCGCCGACCAGATGTTCTCGATGCTGATGGGCGAGGCCGTGGAGCCGCGCCGCGACTTCATCGAGTCCAACGCGCTGAAGGTCGCCAACCTCGATATCTGACGATCGTCGTCAGCCTCGCAGGATCACGCGGCTCACACGCCCGACTGTCGCAAGATGGCCGGGCGTTTTTTTTACCCACCGTTCGCCGCCGTAGGGTGGATGTAAAAGCCGATTTCAAGGGCCAGAAATCACCCTAAATCGGTCAGTACAAACATTCTTCTAACAAGTCATTGTTTTGGTTATTCTTTTTTATCGCACTGCGACTTGTTCTTAGGAATCGAATCAGGGTAACCTCTGTAGTCCCCCGGAGCACCTCCGTGTGCGACGACTCCTTAAACCGAGGTCAGTCAATGAAACAGGGTTCCTTCATCAAGATGGCGCTCGCTACCGCGATCGCACTTTCTCTTGCCAGCGGCGCCGTCATCGCGCGTGACACCGCTCCCAAGGACAAGAAAGAAGCGCTGTACCCGAACGCCACTCGCCAGGAACCCAAGCTCGACCTGAAGAGTGAGAAGGACCAGAAGGCCATCAACGACGGCCTCGACGCTGCGAATAACGGCGACAAGGACAAGGCGACCCAGCTGCTGACCCCGCTGGCCGATGGTTCGGGCACGAGCAGCAAGTACGCGCAGGCGCTCGCCCTCCAGGGCCTGGCCAACATGAAGTACAACGACGGCGACGTGAAGGGCGCCATCGTGCAGCTCAAGCAGGCGCTGGACATCGGCGTGCTGCCGAACGACACCTACTTCCAGCTGCAGTACATGCTTGCCCAGTTCCAGGTTGCCGATGAGCAGTACGCCCCGGCCCTGCAGACGCTGCAGTCGTGGCGCGCGGAAGGCAAGAAGGAAACCGCCGATTCGTACGGCCTCGAAGGCAACATCGATTACCGCCTCGAGAAGTACCCGGAAGCCATCGCTGCGCTGACCAAGGCGAAGTCGATGCCGGACGCGAAGCCGCAGGCGTCGTGGGACCAGATCCTCATGGCCAGCTATTCGGAAACCGGCCAGGGCGACAAGGCGGCCTCGATGGCGGCTGACGAACTGCAGAAGAACCCGAACGACGCGACGGCGCTGAACAACGCGACGTCCGCCCTGATCCAGGCGCAGAAGTATCCGGAAGCCATCGCGCTTCTCGAGAAGGCCCAGGCGGCCGGCGCGATCAAGGACGAAAAGCAGTACATCAATTTCGCCAAGGTCTACCTGATCGACGGCCAGGACAACGAAGCCCGCCAGAAGACCAACGCCCAGAAGGCGACCGCGGTCCTCCAGGACGGCATGACCAAGGGCGTGGTCAAGCCCAGCGCCGAAACGTACATGCTCATGGGCGACGCGGCGATCACCGCGGACAACATGTCGGCCGCGGCCGATGCGTACTCCAAGGCCGCGGGCCTCGCCACCAATGGCGAGCCGGCGCTCAAGGCAGCACGCGTGCAGCTCCAGGAAAACAAATACGCCGCCGCTGAAAAGCTGGCGACGGACGCCATCAGCAAGGGCGTGCAGCATAAGGGCCAGGCCTATATGGTGCGCGCGGAAGCCAAGCGTGGTCAGAAGAACAAGCAGGGTGCCGTTGCGGACATGAAGCTCGCAGCACAAGACCCTGAGACGTCTGCCAAGGCCAATGCCTGGTTGAAAACCGCAGGTAACCAGTAAGCCTTGTAAAGTGCCAGAAGGGGGCTTGCAGGCATGCCCGCGAACTTCCCTTCAGGTGCTATACAAACGCTATATGCTGGTGTAACTTGCTTCTTTTCCGCTTGCAGAAACGTACGTTCAGGCAGTGTCATTTGCCGGGCGTCGGGAAGCAGCGGGCTCACTTCCGCTTGATTAGCTCTTGATAGTGACTGATGGCCTCAAGTAACGAATCAACCGGCCAAGCGCCGTTCAGTTGGGGGCGCACCAGTGCATTGGCAGTAGCCATTGCGCTGCACTCGTTCGCATTCCTCGTCTTGGTCGCGCCCATGGCGCCGCCGAAGACTGCGGAAAAGCAGAAAGATAAGGTCGTGCAGGTCGACTTCATCGAGCCGCCGCCGCCCCCGCCCCCTCCCCCGCCGCCGCCGCCGGAGCCCCCAAAGCAACCGCCGCCGAAGATCATCCAGCAGGTGAAGCCGCCTCCGACACCTCCGCCGCCGGCACCGCCGCCGCCGGCTGTCGAGGAAGCGAGCTCGAATCCTGTCCCGGCTCCGCCGCCGGCGCCTCCCGCGCCGCCTGCACCGCCGTCGGATATCGCGCCGAGCGAAAATCTGTCGTACCGTCAGCGCAACCCGCCAAAGTACCCGCCGCAGGCGGTTCGCCAACGGCATGAAGGTACGGTGGTACTTCTGGTCCTCGTGGCTGTCGACGGCACACCGAAAGACATCCAGATCGACCAGTCGAGCGGTTTCCGCGAACTGGACAAGGCAGCGCAGGATGCGGCCAGGAACTGGCGATTCAACCCGGGCAAGCGAGGCGGTGCGGCCGTCGAAGGCTATGCACGTGTCCCCGTTACGTTCAACCTAAACCAGCTGTAAGCCCCCACGGCTTATAACTTTTTAAGTTCACGCTTGACTTCCCAAGGGTAGCGTTATGTTGCAAGACACCTCCGCTCAGCCTGCTCCGGCAGGTAACTCCAATGCCGACGCCCTCAAGCAGATGGGCTTCGACCACCTTATCCACAACTTCGATGCACTCGGTTGGATCGTGTTCGTGGTGCTGGTCGCGATGTCCGTGCTCTCGTGGTACTTCATCGTCGCCAACTTCATCCGTAACAGCATGGTGCGTTCGCGCGCCGACAAGGTGATGCAGGGCTTCTGGAACACCGCGTCGACCCAGGAAGCCATTCGCATGCTCGAAGAGCAGCCGAAGGGCGAACCGTTCTCGAAGATCGCGCTCGATGCCGCTTCGGCCGTTGCGCATCACCAGCAGGCTGCTGGTGGTCGTCTCGCCGAGTCGCTGTCGCGTTCGGAATTCATCGACCGCGCACTGCGCCAGGCCGTGGCTCGCGAGAGCCTGCGTCTGGAAGGTGGCCTGACCCTGCTCGCCACGGTCGGTTCGTCGGCACCGTTCATCGGTCTGCTTGGTACCGTGTGGGGCATCTACCACGCCCTGATCGGTATCGCAGCGTCGGGTTCGGCTTCGATGGATAAGGTCGCTGGCCCGGTGGGTGAAGCTCTGATCATGACCGCGTTCGGTCTGTTCACCGCTATCCCGGCCGTGCTTGCGTACAACTTCTTCATGCGCTCGAACCGCCTGACCTACGCCCAGTTCGACGAATTCGCGCATGACCTGCACGACTTCTTCGCCACCGGCGCCCGTGTCGAAGGCACGAAGTAATCGCTAGAGGAATTGACCCATGGCTATGAGCAGCGGGGGCAACTCCGGTGGGCCGATGTCAGAAATCAACGTCACGCCGCTCGTCGACGTGATGCTGGTTCTGCTGATCATCTTCATGATCACGGCACCGCTGATGTCCCATAAGGTCCAGATCGATCTGCCGAAGGCTAATCCGAACGTTAAGGATGACACCCCGGTGGAACCGATGGATCTCGCGGTCAAGCCGGACGGTACGTACTTCCTCAATGACGGCGAAGTCAGCGAGGCTGAACTGAAGGCCCAGTTTGCGGTTGCGGCGGCCAAGTCGCCGCAGCCGGAACTCCAGATCCGTGCCGATCGCACCACCGAGTACAAGGTGGTGAAGAAGATCCTTGGCGATGCCAAGGACGCCGGCATGGTCCACGTCGGCTTCATGTCGACTGGTAAGGAGTAAGGACGATGGCATTCAGCTCAGGTAATTCCGGTGGCCCGATGTCGGACATCAACGTCACGCCGCTCGTCGACGTGATGCTGGTGCTCCTGATCATCTTCATGATCACGGCTCCGATGCTGTCGCATAAGATCAAGATCGATCTTCCGCAGCCGAATCCGAACATCGTCCAGCCAGAAACGCCGCCGGATCCCGTCCGGCTGCAGATCCGCCAGGATGGTTCGCTGTACTGGAACGATACGCCGGTTGACGAGTTGGGCCTCCGCGCCCAGATCGCGGTGATCGCCCAGCAGAGCAACCAGCCGGAACTGCAGATCGACGCGGATGACGCGGTTCAGTACGAGGTCGTGGCTCGCGTGCTTTCCGACGCGAAGGGCCAGGGCCTGACCAAGATCGGTTTCGTCAACGCGCAGTAACCGATCGGTCTGTCCGGTAAAACCAAAAACCCCGCCGATTGGCGGGGTTTTTTTATGGGCGATGGTGCGGCTGCGCCGCCGTGTTTTGGGGTCGCGCGCAGGCGCGCTCCTACAAGGCAGCCGCACCCCTGTAGGAGCGCGCCTGCGCGCGATCCCAGATCACGACAGAATCTCCAGATACCCCCGCACCGTATTCGCCAACCCCTGGTAAAGCGCCTCCCCAATCAACGCATGCCCAATCGACACCTCGGCTAACCCAGGAATCGCCGACTTGAACGTCCCCAGGTTCGCCTGGCTAAGATCATGCCCCGCGTTCACCGCGAGCCCGGCCTTCTGCGCACGCCGCGCCGTCTCCGCGAACGAAGCCAGCTCGACCCGCGCATCGCCATCATGGAATGCCTGCGCATACGGCCCGGTATAAAGCTCGATGCGCTGGATCCCGATCGCCACCGCGTCGGCAAAACCTTCCGCGCCGGCATCGACGAACACGCTCACCCGGCAGCCGATCTCGCGAAACGCGGCAACCACGGGCTTCAGCGTCTCGATGTCCTTGGTGAGGTCGAAACCGTGGTCCGAGGTGATCTGCCCGTCGCCATCCGGCACCAGGGTGACCTGGGTCGGCTTTACCTCGCGACACAGTTCGATCAGGCTGGGATACGCGCCGCGGGCGCCTGCGAAGGGGTTGCCTTCGATGTTGTATTCGACCCGTCCACGCAGGAGTCCGGCGAGGGTCCGCACGTCGGCCGGCGTCACGTGGCGCATGTCCGGGCGCGGATGCACGGTCAGGCCGCCACAGCCTGCATCGATGCAGGTATTGGCCGCGGTCGCGATATCGGGTTCGGTGCCGCCACGCGAGTTGCGCAGCACGGCGATCTTGTTGAGGTTGACGCTTAGTAGGGTCATCGACTGTCCGTAAAAAAACGCACGCCGCAAAACGCGACGTGCGCAATGACTGTCGTCCCAGCATAACGCGCCACATCCCTGTGGCGCACTCCACGGCTCACACACACACGCCAAGTAAGACACGCCCCGGAGGGGAAAGGTTCAAAGCGGATATGTGAAGACGCGGACGCTGCGCGACGCACCCCGCCAGGCCACCGAAGCGACCAGGCCCTCGCCCAGGCCGAGGCGGTGGATCTGCCAGGCACTGGCCGGCCCGACGTCCCCGTCGAAGGCGGACGCTGCCAGGCCGCCCGCCGCCGTGGGGGCGAACTCAACCCGGTGCAGACCGTACGACAGGCCGCCGCCATGGGCCTTCAGCACGGCTTCCTTCACCGTCCACAGGCTCAGGAATCCGGCCAGCACGTCGTCCCCTGCGAGGCTGCGTAGCCATGCGGTCTCACCGGGCGCGAAGAATCGCGACGCCAGTTCCAGCGCGCGGGCACGCGGGCGCACCCGCTCCACGTCGACGCCAACCTGGAAGGCCGGTGTGCCCCGGCCCACGGCAAACAGCGCCGTGTCCTGGCTGTGCGTCCAGCTGAAACCCAGGCTCCCGGCATCGCCCGGGAAATGCGGCTTGCCGTGCTCCCCACGCGCCACCGCAGGCGCATCCGGCCCGGCATAGCCCGCGAGCAAGTCGTGGATCATCGGCGCACTCGCGGCATCCGTGGCCCACGGCAACTGCCAGACGTGGATCTCGGTATCGGTCAGCGCGGGAACGTTAAAGGCCATCCGCCCATGCTAGCCCGAATGGCCCCATCCGGGCCCGCGGTCGCACGCGCGCTGGGTAGAATGGCCCGGTGACATCCAGGGACCCACATCCGTGATCGCAGGCTGGCTTCTGTTGCTGGTAGCGCTGCTGTACGTCGGCCTGTTGTTCGGGATCGCGTACCTCGGCGACCGCCGGCCGCTCTACCCCCGCCAGCCGCGCCTGCGCCCGGTGGTCTACAGCCTCGCGCTGGCGGTCTACTGCTCGTCGTGGACCTTCTACGGCGCCGTCGGCACGGCCGCGCGCTCGGGCCTTGCCTACCTGCCGATCTACCTGGGCCCGCTGCTGCTGTTCGTCTTCGGTTTCGGCTTGCTGCAGCGGCTGGTCCTCGTCGCGCGCGAGCGCAACATCACCTCCATCGCCGACTTCATCGCCGCGCGCTTCGGCAAGTCGCATGGCCTCGCCGCGCTGGTGGCGATCATCGCCGTCGTCGCGATCATTCCGTACATCGCCCTGCAGTTCAAAGCGGTGGCGATGTCGTTCAACGTGCTCGGCGAGGGATCGAACTGGTGGTTCGGCGACACCGCGCTGTGGTGTGCCGCCCTCCTCGCCGTGTTCGCGATCCTGTTCGGCACGCGCAACATCGACGCGACGGAACATCACCACGGCATGATGCTGGCGATCGCCGTCGAATCGCTGGTCAAGCTGCTCGCCTTCGTCGGCATTGCGCTTTACGCCTACCTGCACGGACCGGGGCTGGTCGAGACACTGCGCGCGCCGGTGATGCAGGTCGAACAAGGCAGCATGCCGCCAGGCTTCGTCGCGCAAACCCTGCTCGCGTTCTGCGCCATGTTCTGCCTGCCGCGCCAGTTCCAGATCGGCGTCGTGGAATGCGAAGACCCACGCGACCTGCGTCGTGCGCGCTGGCTGTTCCCGGCCTACATGGTGGTGATCTCGCTCGGCGTCCTGCCGATCGTCAGTGCCGGCCTGGGCCTGCCCTCGGTAACCCAGGGACATGTCGACGCCTGGGTGCTCAATCTTCCCCTCGCACTCGGCAGCAAGGGCATGGCCCTGCTCGCCTTCGTGGGTGGATTCTCCGCCGCCACCGGCATGGTCATCGTCGCCGCCGTCGCGCTGGCGACGATGATCAGCAACGACCTGGTGATGCCGGCGTTGCTACGCATCCGCAGCCTGCGCCTCGAGCAGCGCGGCGACCTCTCGCACATGGTGTTGCTGATCCGCCGCATCGCGATCGTCGGCCTCGCCGCGATGGCCTACGTGTATTACCGGATCATCGCCGGCGCGGAAAACCTTGCTGCGACCGGCCTGCTCTCGTTCGCCGCCGTGGCACAGTTCGCACCCGCGATTGTGTCCGCGCTGTACTGGCGTGGCGCGAGTCGCGTCGGTGTGTATGTCGGCCTGCTCGCCGGCTTCGCCACGTGGGCATACACCTTGCTGCTTCCCGCGATGATTCGCGCCGGCTGGTTGTCGAGCGCGATCATGCAGGATGGCCCGTTCGGCTTCGCCTGGTTGCGACCGACCGAACTGTTCCATCTTTCCGGCTGGGAAGCGGTCACGCACGGCACCTTCTGGTCCTTGCTCGCGAACGTCGGCTGCCTGGTCTTCATATCGCTGCGCTTTCGTCCCAGTGTTGCCGAACGCCTGCATGCGGCGCTGTTCGTCGACCCCTTCGTACGCAGCGTCAGCGGTGCGGGTGACTGGCGTGGCCGCGTCACCGTGCGCGACCTCGGTACCATCGCCGGGCGCATCGTCGGCGACCGGGTCACCCAGCGCGCGTTCCACGAGTACGGCCAGCGCCACGGCATCACGCTGTCGCCGACCGACGCGGCCGATCGTCCGCTGATCCAGTTCACCGAGCGCCTGTTGGCCAGCGCGGTCGGTGCCGCCAGCGCGCGGCGCATGTTGATGGGAGCCCTCTCCGGCACGGGCCTGGATATCGCCGAAGCCATGGCGTTGATGGACGAAGCGTCGCAGGAACTTCGCTTCAATCGCGAGCTGCTCTCCACGACCCTGGAGAACGTGTCGCAAGGCATCAGCGTGGTCGATGGCGACATGCGCCTCGTCGCTTGGAATCGACGCTACCTCGAGCTGTTCGATTATCCGGAAGGCATGGTTTACGTCGGCTTGCCGGTGGCGGACCTGATCCGCTGGAACGCCGAGCATGGCGAGTGTGGTCCCGGCGAGGTCGACGAGCACGTCGCGAAACGCATTCGCTACATGCGCGCGGGTTCGCCGCATCTGTTCCAGCGCGTGCGTCCCGATGGCACGGTAATTGAAATGCGCGGTCGCGCGCTGCCGGGCGGTGGCTTCGTGACGACGTTCACCGACGTCACGGCTTACAAGCACGCGGAGCTCGCGTTGATCGATGCGAACGAAACGCTCGAACAACGCGTCACCGATCGCACGGCGGAGCTGTCCGAAGCACTCGATGCGACGGCGATCGCACGCCGCGAAGCGGAGGCCGCCAACGCATCGAAGACGCGCTTCCTTGCGGCGGCGAGCCATGACTTGTTGCAGCCGCTGAATGCGGCACGCCTGTTCACCTCCGCGCTGCGACAGCATCCTGGCCTCGATGGCGAAGCGGCGCAGCTTGCCGAGCGTATCGACGCGTCGTTCCGTGCCGCGGAAGACTTGCTCGATGCACTGCTCGATGTATCGCGACTGGATGCGGGTAGCTATCGACCCGAGATCGCACCGTTCGCGCTTGCGGATCTGTTCGACTCGTTGCGTCAACAGTTCGCGGTCGTCGCCGAACAGCGTGGCCTCACGTTGCGCGTCATTCCCACGACGCTTGCCGTACGCTCGGATGCGCAGCTGATGCGTCGCATCGTCGCCAACTTCCTGTCCAATGCATTGCGATACACCCGCTCGGGCGGCGTCGTGCTCGGCGTGCGTCGCGATGGCAAGGATGTGCGCATCGAAGTGTGGGATAGCGGCCCCGGCATCGCGGCCGAACAACAGGCGCGGATCTTCGGCGAGTTCCAGCGAATCGACCGGCCTTCGCCGTGGGGTGAAAAAGGCCTCGGCCTGGGCCTCTCCATCTGCGATCGACTTTCCGGCATCCTTGGCCACCGGCTCGGGCTACGCTCGCGGGTTGGCCATGGCAGCGCGTTCAGCATCACCGTACCGCGTGCCGAACCGACGGCACGCAAACGCACGGCGACCGTCGCCAGGCCCGGCGGTGAACAACTGCCGTTGACGGTGCTTTGCCTGGATAACGACGAGAGCATCCTCGACGGGATGAAGGCCTTGCTAGGTCGATGGGGCGTGGACTGTCGTGTCGCGCTCGATGTCGACGCGGCGCTGGCTATCCTGCGCGAAACGCATGTCGACCTGATCCTTGCCGACTACCACCTCGGTGAAAGCCTGGACGGACTCGCCGCGCTGCAGATGATCGGCGAGCAGGTGTCACCGATGCCGCCGGCGGCGATGGTTACCGCGGACGGCAGCACGGAGCTGAAACAGCGGGCACGCGAGATGGGCTATCCGCTGTTGCATAAGCCGGTGAAGCCGGCAGCGCTACGCGCGATGCTTGTCGCGTTGGCGAAACGCACCGGTACCCACGCCGCCTGATACCACGCCGGCTCCCTGTAGGAGCGCGCCTGCGCGCGAAGGGTTCTTGTAGGGACGTTTATTTATTGCGTGATTGTGGAAAAAGATTACAAGGTTGAACCGGCGCGCAAGAAGCATTCGCGCGCAGGCGCGCTCCTACTCGGTGGTGCCGGGGAACGCTTCTTTCTCGACATCCAGATGCGACGCCGCGAGCGCAACCTGCGTGCGGTTCGACACTCCCAGCTTGCGCATGATCGCCGTCATATGCGCCTTCACCGTGGCCTCGGAAACCCCAAGGTCGTAAGCGATCTGCTTGTTGAGCAACCCTTCGGCGATCATGTTCAGCACGCGGAACTGCTGCGGCGTGAGCGAGGCGACGCGCGCGGCGACATCGGCTTCGTCCGGCTTCAGCTCCACCGTCCCGCCCATCAGCTGGTGCGGTAGCCACACGTCGCCATCGAGCACGGTACGCACGGCCTGGACGATGTCGTCCACGGCGGCCGACTTCGGGATGTACGCCGACGCACCGTGCGCGAGCGCGCGGCGTGCCACCTGCGCTTCTTCATGCCCGGAGACCACGATGGTCGGCAAACCCGGGTACTGCCCGCGGATGTGGGCGAGCGCGGAATAGCCGCGCGCGCCCGGCATGTGCAGGTCCATCAACAGCAGGTCGGCGTCCGGCAGCGACTCGATAAGCGAGAACAACGCCGGCACGCTGTCGGCCGTATGCACAGTGGCATCCGGAAGCGCCGCCAGAACCGCACGCTGCAAGGCGTCGCGGAATAGCGGATGGTCATCGGCGATCAGTACATCGCTCACTTGATCAGTCTTTCTTCCACCAGGTTCTTCACCACGCCCGGATCGGCCAGCGTGGACACGTCACCGAGCTGGTCGGGTGCGTTCTCGGCGATCTTGCGCAGGATGCGGCGCATGATCTTGCCCGAACGCGTCTTCGGCAGGCCCGGCGCCCACTGCAGGTAATCCGGTGCGGCGATCGGCCCGATCTCCTTGCGCACGCCGGCGATCAGCTCTTTCTTCAGCTCGTCGCTACCCGTTTCGCCCGCATTGAGCGTCACGAAGGCATAGATGCCCTGTCCCTTGATGTCGTGGTGGCAGCCGACCACGGCGGCCTCGGCGACCTTGGGATGCGCCACCAGCGCGCTCTCCACTTCCGCCGTGCCGATGCGGTGGCCGGAGACGTTGATCACGTCGTCCACGCGGCCGGTGATCCAGTAGTAACCGTCTTCGTCGCGGCGCGCGCCGTCGCCGGTGAAGTAGTTGCCCGGGTACGCCTTGAAATAGGTATCGACGAAGCGCTGGTGGTCGCCGTACACCGTGCGCATCTGGCCCGGCCACGAATCGGTGATGACCAGGTTGCCGCTGCACGCACCGTCCTGGACCTTGCCTTCGGCATCGACGATGGCCGGCTTGATGCCGAAGAACGGCAGCGTCGCCGAGCCGGGCTTCAGGTCGATCGCGCCAGGCAACGGCGTGATAAGGAAGCCGCCGGTTTCGGTCTGCCACCAGGTGTCGACGATCGGGCAGCGCTCTTCGCCCACCACCCGGTAATACCAGTTCCAGGCTTCGGGATTGATCGGCTCGCCGACCGTGCCGAGGATCCGCAAGCTCTTGCGGGAGGTCTTCTGCACCGGCGCGTCGCCCTCGCGCATCAGGGCGCGGATCGCCGTGGGCGCGGTGTAGAACAGGGTCACCTTGTGCTTGTCGACGACCTGCCAGAAGCGGCTGAAATCGGGATAGTTCGGCACACCGTCGAACATCACCACGGTGGAGCCGTTCGCCAGCGGCCCGTACACCACGTAGCTGTGGCCGGTGATCCAGCCCACGTCGGCCGTGCACCAGTAGATGTCGTCTTCGCGCAGGTCGAAGGCCAGTTCATGGGTGAGGCTGGTGTAGACCAGGTAGCCGCCACTGGTGTGCAGCACGCCCTTGGGCAAGCCGGTGGAGCCGGAGGTGTACAGGGTGAACAGCGGGTCTTCCGCGTTCATCGGCTCGGCCGGGCACTCGCTGGACTGCCCTTCCATCAGCGTGTGGTACCAGCGGTCGCGTGGCGACTGGAAGGCGATGGCGCCGCCGGTGCGGCGGACCACGATCACGGTCTCCACGCTGTTGGTGTTCGGCCGGGTCAGCGACTCGTCGACGTTGGCCTTCAGCGGGATCTTCTTGCCGCCGCGGCAGCCTTCGTCCGCGGTGACCACGAGCTTGGCCTTCGAATCGGCGATGCGGCTGGCCAGCGAATCCGGCGAGAAGCCGCCGAACACCACCGAATGGATCGCACCGATGCGGGCGCAGGCCAGCATGGCCACGGCAGCCTCGGGGATCATCGGCAGGTAGATCACCACGCGGTCGCCCTTGACCACGCCCAGGTTCTTCAGCGTGTTGGAGAACTGGCAGACCTCGGCGTGCAGCTGGCGATAGGTCAGGCTGCGCGACTCGTTGGGGTCGTCGCCCTCGAAGATGATGGCGGTCTTGTCGCCACGCGTCGCCAGGTGCCGGTCCAGGCAGTTGGCGGCCACGTTGAGCTGGCCGTCCTCGAACCAGCGGATGTGCAGGTCGTTGGGGTCGAAGGAGACGTCCTTGATCTTCGTCGGCGGCACGATCCAGTCGAGGCGCTCGCTCATGCCCTTCCAGAAGCCCTCCGGATCCTGGACGGACTGCGCGTACATGCGCTCGTAGTCGTCCTTGCGGATACGCGCCCTGGCGGCAAAGGCGGGATCAACCGGGTGGATCTCGGACATGCTGGCTCCTGCGTCGATACGTTCGTGGGGCGTGGGCACTGAGTGTAACGTCGCAGCGCAACACGCGGATGCGAACCCTTTACGACTTTGGTCGAGGTTCGACCTTTGGCGAATGGATGCGCTGACGCCCCTGTCACATGCTCGGCGTGCCAAGGGTTGGGGAGACCACTGATGAAGACCACGCATTCCGGTGGCCGCAAGGCCATCGCCTTCAGCGTTGCCTGCGCGCTCATGCTGCCGATGGCAGCGATGCCGGACCTCGCACACGCGCAGTCGGCCAAGTCGAAAAAGACCACGAGTCGCGAGGCGCAGCTCGAGCAACGGGTGAACCAGCTGGAAGAACAGCTGGCCGAACTGAAAGCGATGATCCAGGAGCAGAAGACCGCGACCACCGAGGCGGCGAGCACGGCCCAGGCCGCGCAGACCCAGGCCCAGGCCACCGACGAGAAGGTCACCAAGGTCGAGAAGACCGTGGCCGCCGTGCCGGCCAAGCCGAGCTTCACCACCGGCACCACGCCGGGCGTATCGCTTGCCCTGCACGGGTTCATCAACGTCAGCGGCTTCAAGCAGGACGGCAACTACCAGTACGGCAACGGCCAGAATGCGGAATACCCGTTGCCCGGCTCGGCCGGCAAGGCCAATTCGATCACCGGCGTGGACGTGCGTAACACGCGCTTCTGGCTGGACTTCACCGGGGCGAGGTTCAACGAGAACTGGACCGGCTCCGGTCGCCTCGAGATGGACTTCTTCGGCGGCTTCAACGGCACCGGCGCCTACGCGGGCTCGCAGCCGGAACAGCGCCTGCGCCAGGCCTACATGGACATCAGCAACGTCGACTCGGGCACCACCTTCCGCATCGGCCAGATGTGGCAGCTGCTGTTCCCGCTCGATTACGTACCGCAGTCGCTGTCGCACATCGCCTTCCCGCTGGGTTACGGCACCGGCCTGATCGGCTGGCGCTACCCGGGCATCACCTGGATGCAGGACCTCAACAAGGGCTCCGAGAGCAGCGTGAAGTGGCGCTTCGACCTGGGTGCCTACGAGGGCAGCTGGAACGGCCCGGGTGCGACCACCAACTACCTCACCGCCGGCAACGCGGGCTTCAAGCCACAGATCCAGGCACGCCTCACGGCGAAGGGCAAGGACTGGCAGGTCTTCCTCGCCGGCCACTACAGCCGCGTGGACCTGCATGGTGTCGACGGCAACACCGTCACGCCGATCAAGGGCAACATCAAGAGCACCGCCGTGGAACTGGGCGGCATGTGGATGCCCGGCAACTTCATCGTCAAGGGCGCCCTCTACACCGGCAACGCGATCGGCCAGCTGTTCGGCGACCTCTCTCAGTTCGGCGACATCAAGGACAAGGGCTACTGGGCCCAGGTCGGCTACAAGTTCGACAAGCACTGGACGCTTTACGCGTTCGCTTCCGAGAGCAAGCCGAACGAAGGCGACGTGCTGGCCTGGCGCGCGGCGAACACCGCGGGCCTGCTGAAGAACCGCCAGCAGGCGCTGAGCCTGCAGTACAGCACGGGGCCGTTCGACTTCAGCGGCGAACTGATCCATTCCAAACTCAACTCGACGACGACCAATGGCCTCGGCCGCCAGACGGACACCGGCAACGAGTACACCCTCAACGCGATGTACAAGTTCTGACGGAGAGTCCCCATGGCAACCACCGCATCCGGCATGCGTGCCGACGGCAGCATCGGTACCAGCCACAAACGCGTGATCTTCGCGTCCAGCCTGGGCACCGTCTTCGAATGGTATGACTTCTATCTGTATGGCTCGCTCGCCGCGACCATCGGCAAGCAATTCTTCACCGCACTGAACGACACCAGCCAGTTCATCTTCGCGCTGCTGGCGTTCGCGGCGGGCTTCGCGGTGCGCCCGTTCGGCGCCATCGTGTTCGGTCGTATCGGCGACCTCATCGGCCGCAAGTACACCTTCCTCGTCACCATCATCATCATGGGTACGTCCACCTTCCTGGTGGGTGCCTTGCCTGGCTACAACACGATCGGCGTGGCCGCACCGGTGTTGCTGATCCTGCTACGCCTGCTGCAGGGCCTCGCGCTCGGCGGCGAATACGGTGGCGCGGCGACTTACGTGGCCGAGCACGCACCGAACGGCAAGCGTGGCCTGTACACCAGCTTCATCCAGATCACCGCCACCTTCGGCCTGTTCCTGTCGTTGCTGGTGATCCTCGGCACGCGCCTTGGCCTCGGCGCCGACACGTTCGATGCCTGGGGCTGGCGCATCCCGTTCCTGATCTCGGCCCTGCTGGTCGGCGTGTCGGTTTACATCCGCATGCAGCTGCACGAGTCACCGGTGTTCCAGCAGATGAAGGCCGAGGGCAAGCAGTCCAAGGCGCCGCTGACCGAAGCGTTCGGCCAGTGGAAGAACCTCAAGCTGGTGATCCTCGCCCTGCTCGGCGCCACCGCCGGCCAGGCCGTCGTCTGGTACACGGGCCAGTTCTACTCGCTGTACTTCCTGACCCAGAGCCTGAAGATCGACCCGACCACGGCGAACCTGCTGATCGCGGGCGCGCTGTTCATCGGCACGCCGTTCTTCGTGTTCTTCGGCTGGCTGTCGGACCGGATCGGACGCAAGACGATCGTGCTGGCCGGTTGCCTGATCGCGGCGCTGACCATGTTCCCGATTTTCAAGGGCCTCACCCACTTCGGTAACCCCGCGATCGAAGCCGCTGCCGCCACGGCACCGGTGGTGGTCACGGCCGACCCGAATGCGTGCAGCTTCCAGTTCGACCCGGTCGGCAAGCACACCTTCACCAGCTCCTGCGACGTGGCCAAGAGCGTGCTGGCGAAGAAGGGCATCCCGTACAGCAACGCGGCGGCGCCGTCGGGCACGCTGGCGACGGTGAAGATCGGCGACGAGGTGATCGAGTCGTTCGAAGGCGCGGGCGTCGACAAGGCGGCGTTCACCGCGCAGCAGAAGGCGTTCACCGGCAAGGTGGACGACCAGCTGAAGGCTGCAGGCTACCCGGCCAAGGCCGACCCGGCGCAGAGCAACTACCCGATGCTGGTGCTGCTGCTGGCTGTGCTGGTTATCTACGTGACCATGGTCTACGGCCCGATCGCCGCCTGGCTGGTGGAGATGTTCCCCACCCGCATCCGCTACACCTCGATGAGCCTGCCGTACCACATCGGCAACGGCTGGTTCGGCGGCTTCGTCCCGACCATCGGCTTCATGCTGGTGGCGTGGAAGGGCGACATTTATTACGGGCTCTGGTATCCGGTGATCGTTGCGCTGATGACGTTCGTGGTGGGGTTGTTCTTTGTGCGGGAGACGAAGGACGCGCCGCTGGAGCATTGATCGATAGGGGCATCGCGCGCAGGCGCGCTCCTACATTGGGGCGCGCCCCGGCGCGACCGTTCCACTCACCGCCCCAACGACGGCGACAACGTCCGGCACCACGGATCCAGTTCCGGATGCGGCCGCTGGGCACAATCCGACCGATGGTTCACCCCGCCATCCGCGGGGTTGTACCGCCCGCTGGCCTCCTGCTTGGGGCCCAGCTGGTAGAGCGGGCTACGCGGGTCGTTGGGATCGTTGACGTACCGCCCCTGCGCGTCCTTCTTCAGCTTCTTGTACTCGTCGTACTGTTCCGGCGTGGCGTTGTGGATCGACGCCTTCAGCTTCGGCGGCGGTGTCGTCGCGCTCGGATCGTGCTTGAACGCCTTCAGCTGACGGTCGATGTCCTGCTGGGCCTGGGCCTTCTGCGACGGATTGAGCTGGGCGTGGGCGGGCAGCGATCCGATGAGGAAAATCGTTGTAAAGCAGAGCGTTAGTGGTCGTAACATGGCATCTCCTTGTGCCCTCCCACCCGAGCTTAGCCAAACAGGCCGTGTCGTAGCCAGTGAGACTGACATGACGTACATTTGTACACATGTCAGAGCCCATCCCCATGACCCGCCTGCACAAGGGCCGCGGTGCCGCCTCCAATCCGGAGGGCCGCTTCGAATCCACGCGTTACCAGGCCGAGGACGACGGCTGGCACCGCGAGGAAGACGACCGCCGCCCCGCCACCAGCGTCCGCGAGGAATTCGCGCGCAGCGTCATCTCGCGCAACGACTCACCGGACATCGGCTTCGACCAGGCGTTGAATCCCTATCGCGGTTGCGAGCACGGCTGCATCTACTGCTACGCCCGCCCCTCGCACGGTTACCTCAACCTGTCGGCCGGCCTCGACTTCGAGACCAAGCTCTTCGCCAAGACCAACCTCGCCGAGATCCTGCGCGGTGAGCTGGCGAAGAAGAACTACACCTGCAAGCCGATCAATATCGGCAGCAACACCGATCCGTACCAGCCGATCGAGAAGCAATGGCGGTTGACCCGTGCGGCGCTGGCGCTGCTCAACGAGTGCAACCATCCGTGCACCATCGTGACGAAGAACGCGCTGATCGAGCGCGACCTCGACATCCTCGCGCCGATGGCCGAACGCAACCTCGTCCAGGTGTTCGTATCGGTTAACTCGCTCGACAACAAGCTCGCGTCGAAGCTCGAGCCACGTGCATCGGCTCCGCATCGTCGCCTGCAGGCGGTGAAGTCGCTACGCGACGCCGGCGTGCCCGTGGGCGTGCTGGTCGCGCCGATCATCCCGGCGCTTAACGAGAAGGACGTGGAAGGCATCATCGAGCGTGCCGCGGAAAACGGCGCCAACTCGATTGGCTACACCTGCGTGCGCCTACCGCATGAACTGAAGCAGCTCTTCCGCGAGTGGCTGGAACTGCACTACCCCGATCGCGCCGCGCACATCATCAGCCTGATCCAGCAGATGAATGGCGGTAAGGACTACGACAGTAATTTCGCGACCCGCATGCGCGGGCAGGGCGTGTTCGCGGACATCATCCGCAAGCGGGTGCAGGTGGCTACCCGCAAGGTGGGGCTGCACAAGGCGTGGGATACGGTGCTGGATACGTCGCGGTTCGTGGCGCCGCGGATTGTTTCGCCGCAGGGAGAGCTGTTTTGACCATGTTGAGTAAGCAGATCCGAAAGCAGCATTTCTAGCTAAGCGCCCCGATGAGATCGTAGTTTGGTTTCTGGTATATACCGATACATTCGAAATCCGGGCCGCCGGCGGACGGCCCCAGGACCAGATGATTGCTACCGCGCAGTCGATGGGACATAGCTCGGGTTTGTCCCATGCGCGCGCACGCGACGCATCCATACCGTCCGTGGGATGTCGCAAATCTACATTTGCGTACCGAAGGGCGCTCGGGAAAAATTGAATCGATAAGCAGTAGGATTGGACAGGGGGAGACGGCACTTGCCCGTCTTGATGTGGGCTCGTATGAGCGGTAGGGGCGATATCACCTTCCAGAAACGTTCCGACGTGCGCTGAGACCATCAGCGGAAAGGAAGGTGAAAAATCGGCAAATAGCTGTACATCTAATGGATGGGGATAGCGAGGATGGCAGGGGAAAACGAAAACAAGGCCAAGATGGCTGAGCGCCTAGCCGACGACATCTTTGGCGAATTCATGTGGGAGCGAGTAGGTCCGAAAAACATCAACTGGGCTTGCAGTGTGCCAGAGCTGCATGGCACAGAGACGCATCCAGCGGACGTTGTCTTTTACTACGACGAGCCGTACTCGAGAAGCCGTACCTACGTGCATTGCGACCTCAAGAGCTACGGAAAAAAAACGATAACTAGCGCATCTGTCCAAGGAGCCTTGCGTAGCCTTGCCCGACAGGCCATGTGCGCCGAGACAAGCGAATCGTGGCAAGAAAACTACTTACACGAAGGACACACACCAAACGTCCGAGGCCTCCTTTTCATCTACAACCACGACGGGCAATACGATAAGGATTTCGGAACGCACCTAGCAGGCTACCGCAACGAAAAGTTAGACCTAGCCGAAGGCACTTCTATCGCGGTATTCGGGCCAGAAGACGTATTCTGGATAAACAACGTGGCTATGGATATTCGCCAGCTGCGCGGGCGTAAAGGCGACGACAGCGTGCCTATGTACGAGCACTGCAGGTTCTATTACCCGGATCTCGACAGGCACGCGAACGTGCAGAGAGATCAGGCCAAGGCCGCAACACTCGAGATGCTAACCGGCCCATGGATCATCATGCAGTACCGCCGCCCACTGACGGCGGTTGAAGGCATCCTAATCTACTACCGGCGTGCAGGTGATTCCGAAGAAGAGTTTCTGTACCTTCTCGACTATCTTCGCCACTATCAACTGATCGGATCAGCGGAAATCCGTATTCGAACGCTGAACGCCGCGCAGCACACTAAGGCCGTATTCCAACGAGCTTGTCAGCGCTACGTGGCAAATTACGAGCCGGCGGAATCAGGGTCCAGTGACGGCGCTAATCTATCTCAGAAAAAGAGCGAATTCCGGCTACAGGTCGAAGCAATCAAGATCGACAATCTGAATCAGGTCCAAGCCGTATTTTCTGAGGTCACGGTAGGAATGGATTATGTCTAAGCCGCCATCAATCCCGTTCGCCACCGACAAGGACATATACGATCTCTTGCAGGCATCCAAGCAGCGTCTGACTCCGAGCGTTCTCCATGAATTAGGGAGAGATCGCGGAATCTTCTACTCGCACCGAGAGTCTCGCGAGACGTTAGCGGACCGCTTGTCGCTCCTGCAACATGACTTCCACGATGTCGCTGGCATGATAAAACGTGGGGAGCCGTCACGTCGAGGTGAGCGTATGGCTACCGTAACCCTTTCGGAAGAGGTTTCGCAGAGCGAACTACGAGACGCCATAGCCAAGTACCACGGGCTGAACCCCCGCGACGATGTGGCTGCGCGAAAACGCGGAACCACTGAGTTGATCATGGCCGTCGGTTACGAGGAGACGGAGTATTCGAGAACTCGTCTTCTACAGAAGACCCTGCGTGATGCCGAGCTATCTTTCTCCAACGAAGGAGGAAAGACGGTAGTCCGCATTCCCGCCACGGAAAAGTCACGGACGATTGTCGCTCAAATCAATCGAATCTTAAGTGAAACTTCTAGACCGAAGATCTCAACATCAGAAATCCGCGTGTCCCACCTCGGAACTCCCGAAGCCAGGACGGCGTTTTTCACCAGCCTCATCGTGAGCATCGCTGGACATAAGCTTCAAACGGTCACGAGAGTTCGTGTCGCAACTTTGCAAGCTGGCACCGCTCACGCGGATGATCTCGACGTAGCAATCGAAGAAAACAAAGCTGCCGAACAGGAAATGCTGGGTATCGTGAAGCATGTGGCACTGAGTGGGGACAATCTGGTCGCGTCGAGCATGTTTCAGGACCTAATTGCGAAGGGTTTTTTCGTGACATCCATCTCCTGGCGGGCCGTACGGAACGAAAAACCTCCCCACATTCTGTCCCTTGAAGCAGCATTCGAAGGCAAGGCCGATGGTACGGGGTTCAAATACGGTGTCACTGGCGTAACAGCTTTTGCTAATGGCAGCTACAATAAATCGCAGCGACCGCCGCAAGATGGAGAGAGAAAGCAGCTACTTTTATTGTTGGAAGCTGCAGCCGAAAGCAGCCTTGCGAAGGCAGAGGCATTGGACGTGACGCCGATAGGGAGCGACGAATAGCATGACTCGTCACCGCTGGATGGCAGCCTCTTGGCCCATGGACGCCTCGAAGCTAGCAAAAGGACTACGTACAAACCCATTCGACCCCGAACGAGCATCAGGATTTGTCGTCGACCGCGTAAGAAAGACGTACGTCGAAGCCAGGTACGTTGAGCGCCTAGAGTTCGATATAACTGACATTGATCCTTTCGGTGAAGAGTTCACCACTCATCAGATTCAGTATAAGCAGTACGCATTCGTTGCGAATACGGGCGAGTCCATCCTGGAAATGGTGAACGAGCCTAGATCGTCGAACGTACTCATCTCCTCGCTATCTGAGGTCTGTGGTTTTCGATTGACCGTGGAACAATCACGCGTCGACGCATTGCAGTGGCTGCGCCTGCTTGAACGAAATTCTGGCGAGGCATGGCGCGTTGAATCACTTCAGCTATCAGGAATCAGAATCACGCCAAGCATATCAGCCAAGGCGGTGCTTTCCGGTACTGGTAACGTCGTCGATTCGGTATCTGATCTTGTCGGGCGGAAACCCCATACGATCGATAAGATAAAGGCACGTCGTACGTCCGATAGGCGCGGAGCCGTCATACTCGCGCGAGATGCAGTCGCCTCCGTCCAAGGATTTGGAAACGAGGAGCAGATAGTTGTGCAGATTCTCAGAGACACCTTGGGTCAAGCGGTGATGTAGTGATCACGTATAAGGCAGAGACCACGAAGTCATGAGACAGTCGATGATAGCGCCGTTGCCAGACACAAGGCTGCACAGGGAAGGATGAGATTATGAGCGCAACAACACGATATGAGGCTACGGGTGAAGGTGAACGATTTAAACACTCATGCAATCGCTGCCGCGTTGAAACATGGCATCGAAGGATAACCGGTGTGACGGAGCATGGAAGCGAACACTCCCCAGGCTACGTCTACCACTGGACAGAGGAAAACATGATTGTCCAGTGTCAGGGCTGCGATCAGCTGTCCTTTCAGCGCCTTTCGACAAACTCTGAGGACTACGATCCTCGTTCAGAAGAATATTTGACGACGCGCGAGCAGTATCCTCATCGCAATGTTTACACACCGCGCGCGGAGATATGGCAACTGCCTTTCGAGCTTGCTGAGATTTATCGCGAAACGATCAAGGCCTTCGATGGAGGGCTCATGGTCCTGACGGGTCAAGGCATCAGGAATATCGTCGAAACTTTCTGTAGAGTCCTAAACGTTAAAGGTCGCGACCTTGACAAGAAGATAACCAAGCTCCGCGAGCGATCACTCATCACCGAGGATGGCGAGCAGTGCCTGCATGCCATCAGAGAGCTAGGCAACAGCGCGACTCACAGCGCAGAGAAGGCGACGCCGAAACAGGTGACTGCGGCCTTCTCAGTGATCGACCACATGCTTGAACAGGTCTATACGTTAAAGCGCGTGAGTCAAAATGAACTGAAAAGGCTTCCAAGAAAGGAGGCCCCGGTCGAGCCAGCCATGCAAGAGCTGGGGAATTTAATGCCGTCGGTTGAAGACAGCATTGCGAATTGAGGCAAGGATATTACTCGCCTGAAGCTTTGGACAACGACCAGTTTACGTCTGCACCGATGCGTAGCGAACCGAATGGAAATGTACCTAGCGCAGCTGCCGGATTCCGCATCGCCGCGCCCACTCAGGAATCCACACAGCGATTAAGTTCGATGGAGACTACCGCTAGAACGCGTCGGAAACGTCTGGGCTGATACCCATCAACACGAGGCCTGGGAGAAAGGTAAGGCTTTTCCTCGTGAGAACTTCTTCGTACGTGTCGTCCGGATACGACTCCACGTAAGTGACGGCCGGGACAATCAGTGCTGCTGTGTCAAGCAGGGCGGCGTTTGTGTAAAGCCATGGACGGCCGTGCTGGACGGTGCATAAGTACGACTTAATGTCTGCTACCGTTCGCGCACCAGCCTCGCTTGCGCGTCCGCCATCACTACCCTCGATCCATTCGTGAAATACCGCCGCAGCGTATAGCGTCCTTCCAGGTTTAAACGCGCCGACTTCGCTGAACATATCGAATATCCTGATCAGTCGATCTATGTCTTTCTTGATGCCAGAGAAATTGCCAACACTCAGCTTAGCTTCGACCATAAGCAACGGAAGGCCGGTCACACCCCCCGGCATTACCAAGACATCCAAGCGCTTACTATCTTTCTTTCCGAAAAGATACTTCGCCCGTATTTCTTCTCGTACCTCGCCGGGTTGCTCGTTCAACATCGAGAAGATAAGAGCAATCGCACGCAGATCCTTCATAGGAGCCTCGACACAGACATCATGATCGATATCTGTGAGCGACTTGGCTACTTCGATTGTCGTAATGTACTCTGGACGAAGCTCCGGATTATTGGTGCTGTCGCCCTCGATGCCAAAAAGTAGTCGCTTAGTATCCAGAGCATTTAGTACGCCAGCACAGATTCGCCTTGTGATTTCTTTAGCATCCACGAATTAGGCTCTCCACGGGTCAGTTCGCGCCTCTTTCTCAAGCTGATAATCGTCCTCGATCTTGAGGCTAAGTGCCACAAGTCTGGTCCTGATGCCTCATCGCGCAAGCCGTCGTGCATTATTCAGCGGCTCTCCGATGAACTCAACGCGCGTGATGATAGAAGAGCTGGGATTCAACGTGGTAAGGGGTGAGGAGGCTATCGTCTGCGATCCTGCCGAACATCGAGGGCGATTCGAGCATCCCGGTCCTAGAGTGTGTCGATCTCGAACCAATAGCTTGTTCAGAAATGGGCACTTCAGAAAAGGTTTGAACACGCTACGGCATCGCGGCATCGCTGCATCGCTGAATCCACTGCTACGCCCGCCCCTCGCACGGCTGACTCAACCTGACGACCGGCCTAGACTTCGAGGCCAAGCTGTTCACCAAGACCAACCTCGTTGAGCTTCTGCGCGGCGATCCGGCGAAGATGAACTACATTCGCAAACCGGTCAGAATCGGCAGGAGAACCGATCCGTATCGGCCGGTCGAGAAGCAATGGCGGTTCACGCGTGGGGCGCTGGCGCCGCTCAACGAATGCAAGCATAAGTTCACCAACGTTACCAAGAACACGCTTAGTGAACGCGCCCTGGGCATCCTCGCGCCGATGGCCGAACGCAACGTGGTGTTGGTATTCGCAGACGTCATTCGCAAGCAGGTGCAGATGGCCACGCGGACGGCGGAGCTGCACAAGGCGTGGGATACGGTGCTGGATACGTCGCGGTTCGTGGCGCCGCGGATTGTTTCGCCGCAAGGGGAGCTGTTCTGACATCGCGCATCGCGATACCGTTTATCACCGACACTGCGCAGGGCGACGAGGGGGAAACACATGGGCTCACAGCAACGCACGGCAGACTTCATCCTCGACCAGCTTTCATCGCTCGGCAAAGTCTCGGCGAAAAAGATGTTCGGTGAATATGCGATCTATCACGGCGAAAAGGTGATTGCCTTGATCGCGGATGACCAGCTTTTCGTCAAGCCGACCGATGGAGGCAAGGCCTTCCTCGGTAAGTGGGAAGAAGGCCTTCCTTATCCAGGCGCGAAGCCGTGCATTCTCGTCCCGGGCGACAAGTGGGACGACCGTGACTGGCTATCGAAGCTCATGATCGTTACCGCCAGCGAGCTGCCCGTGCCGAAAAAGAAAGTATCGAAGAAGTAGCTTTTCCGGCGCCACGAGCGGCACGCTGGCTGCACGTCAACTACTGGCCAGTCGAGACGACATCTCCAAAGGGTTTGGTCGGCTGCAAAACAATATCCGCAATCGCCGAAACACCGACCTTGAAAGCCACCTGATACTCCGCATCGGCCACCATCGTCTTGAACGCGGTCCGGTTCGGATACTCGACCAGCACGACGGCATCCCAGCCCTGCGTATCCCCCTCGGTAAGCACGGCAAGCCCATCGCCGCCGAACACGATCCTCGCGCCGAACCGCGCCAGGATCGGCCGGGCCATCTGGAGATACTGCAGGTACCGTTCGCGCCCGCCATCGGGCTCGAAGCGGATCAGGTTCAGCATGACGATGGGCGCGTCGTCTTGCTGGGTGAGGAAGGCGTCGAGGGCGGTGGGCGACAGGGCAACCATGGGGTTTCCTTTGAAGGCAGTGTGGGAAGAACGTTCCCGCCAAGGAATACCACCCCCCACTACCTGGAATTGTCAGCAGCCTTCCCTGGCATCGCCTTCCCGGAAAGACGAATCAGGCCAGCAGCCCCAGCGCACGAAGCGCGTCTTCCCCCGCCTCGTGATCCTGCACCGACGTCCCGCCGGAAATGCCGATACCACCGGTCAGCGCACCGTCGACATAGATCGGCAAGCCACCGCCCACGGGCATCAGCCGTGGGTGGTGTGCCAGCGGGGCGACCGTGGGTTCGCCCATGTAGCGGTTCCAGTCATGCGTCGATAGCCCGAACGACGCCGACGTCCATGCCTTGTCGGCCGCGACCTCGGCGGTGAGGAATGGCGCCGAGTCGGCGCGCTCAAGCACACGCAGATGGCCTCCCGCGTCGGTGATCGCGATCGTCGGTGCAAAGCCGCGTGCTTCGCAGGCACGGCGTGCCTCGGCCAGCAGGGCGTAAGCCGCTTCCAGGCTAAGCCCATGGGTAGCGACGGTCTTCACGTTCACTGGTGCATTCATCGGAGAGTGTCCTGTAACCGATCAGCGAACGACGACGACCTTGCCGATCATGCTGCCAGCCTCGACCAGCGCATGCGCTGCCTTCAAGCCGGCGGCATCGAAGCCATCGATGCGACGCGTGAGCGTATGCACCAGGTCGCCGCGATCGACGAGCTCCGCCACGCGACGCAGCAAGGCATGCTGGCGCGCGATGCTGCGGGTCGTGAAGATCGGGCGGGTGTACATCAGCTCCCAGTGGATCGAGATCGACTTCGTCTTGAACGGCCCGATGTCGAGGTTCTTCGGATCGTCGATGAGCGCGAACTGGCCTTCGGGGCGAAGCACCTCGGCGATCTGCGGCACGTAGCCCGCGCTTTCGTTGAGGCCGGCGACGTAATCGACGTGCTCGATACCCAGCGCTTCCAGCTGCGCAGCCCACGGCTTGCGATGATCGATCACGTGGTGCGCACCGTGCTCCAGCACCCACTCGCGGGTTTCCGGTCGCGATGCCGTGCCGATGACCGTCAGTCCGGTGAGTCGACGGGCAAGTTGGGTCAGGATCGAGCCCACGCCACCCGCTGCACCGGTGACCAGCAGCACGCCGTTGTCGGTCGGGTCGGCTTCGTGCACGCGGAGGCGATCGAACAGCAGTTCCCACGCGGTGATCGCGGTAAGTGGCAGCGACGCCGCCTCGGCGAAATCCAGCGACCGCGGCATCGGCCCGACGATGCGTTCGTCGACGGCGTGCAGCTCGCTATTGCTACCCGGCCGGGTGATGTCGCCGGCGTACCAGACGCGGTCGCCCGGCTTGAAGCGCGTCGCCAGAGGACCCGTGGCACGGACGATGCCGGCGGCGTCCCAACCGAGGATGCGCGGGCCGTCGGCGGGGATATCGCCATTCCGGCGAACCTTGGTGTCGACGGGATTGACCGACACGGCCCGCACCTCGACGAGGATGTCGTGCTCGCGCAGGGTCGGCTCGGGGAGGTCGAAGTCGCGCAGCGCATCCGGGTGGTCGACGCGCTCGTTGCTGGAGAATCCGATCGCTTTCATGGAGATCCTTTGGGCAGGAAAGGCTTCATTGTGTCTTTATCGGAATCGAGTAAAAATCGGCCTGCATCGTTAACACTTTCTGCGGAATCGGGAAAATGATCCGGCTCGACGACGTCCAGATGTTCGTGCAGACCGTTGAAGCAGGGAGCTTTTCGGAGGCCGCCAGGCAGCTGAATGTCGCGCCCGGCCTGGCCAGCGTGGCCGTGCAGCGGCTCGAGAAGGCGGTCGGCGCGCGGTTGTTCACCCGGTCCACCCGGCACATGCAGCTGTCCGAAGATGGCGAACGCTACCTGCCGCATGCCCGCGCGATGCTGGACGCCCAGATCCAGGGCAGGCAGGCGCTGGCCGAGACCCAGGAAGCATTGACCGGCCCGCTGCGCCTGTCCGTCTCCTCCGATTTCGGCCGCAACGTGTTGCTGGGCTGGCTGGACGAGTTCCAGCACCGCCACCCGGGTCTGTCGATCCATCTGCGCCTGAGCGATCGCGCGACCGATCTTGTCCGGCATCCCGTCGACGCCGCCGTGCGCTATGGGCCCCTGTCGGATTCGTCGCTGGTGGCCATGTCGCTGATCGAGGACAACCGGCGTTCGCTGTGCGCCGCGCCGGCCTACCTGGAACAGCATGGCGTGCCGACGAGCGTGGACGACCTGCGTCGCCACAACTGCCTGCGCTTCGTCTGGAGCGAACAGGTGCATGAACGCTGGCGCTTCACGCTGCCCGGCGGCGACAAGACGGTCACCGTCTCGGGCAATCGCGTGAGCGACGATGCCGATGCGGTGCGTCGCTGGGCGGTGGCGGGCGAAGGCCTGATCTACAAGTCGCGACTGGACCTGATCCGCGACCTCGCCGCGGGCCGGCTACGGGAAGTGTTTCCGAACGCCCATTGCGAGCCCTCGCCACTGAACCTCGTCTGCGCGCATCGCTCGCGGCTCACGCCCGCCATCACGCAATTGCGTGACTTCCTCCGCACGCGGTGCGCGTCACTGGCCGACAGCCTTCCGCCGAGCCGCTGACCGGTCGGCATCGTCCGACAGCACGTAGTGCTCGATGGCGAGCGCGACACCTGCTTCATTGTTCGTGGCGGTCACGTGGTCGGCGACGGCCTTGACGCTGTCGATCGCGTTGCCCATCGCCACACTGACGCCGGCGAACTCGAGCATGACCAGGTCGTTCTCCTGGTCGCCGATCGCCATGATCCGTTCCGCCGGAACGCCCAGCTGCGCGGCCAGCGTCTGGAGGGCACGGCCCTTGCCGGCTTCCGGATGCAGGATCTCGAGGAAGTCCGCGGCGCTTTTCACCACCGTGTAGCGCTCGGTCATTTCCGGCGGTAGGTGGGCGATGGCGCGATCGAGCACGGCGGCGTCGTCGACCATCATGAACTTGCGGAAGCGCCACGCCGGCTGCACCTGCTCGACCGAGCGATAGATCAGCGGCGTGCGCGAGATGTAGGCGTCGCGGACCGTGTGCGAGCTGATGTCCGCGTTCGGCGTCATCATGCTGCGTTCGTAGAGCACGTGGAAATGCACGCCGAGCTCGCGTGCCACCTTCTCGCAGTAGATGTAGTCGTCGTAGCCGAGCGTCGTCTCGGCGATGACCTTGCTGCCCGAGGCGTTCTGGATCACGGCACCGTTGAAGGTGATGCAGTAGTCCGCATCGCCGGCGAGGCCCAGCTCTTCGAGGTAAAGCTCGATACCCGAGAACGGTCGGCCCGTCGCCAGCACGATGCGCACGCCCCGGGCACGGGCAGCCGCGATGGCGTCCTTTACCCGGGTGGGGATGGTATGGGCGGAATCGAGGAGCGTTCCGTCCATGTCGATGGCAATGAGATCGATCATCAGGGGCATCACGTAGGGGATGCCCTGAATATTAGTGCATTGCAGCAATTATCAAGCTTGCAGGCCGCCCGGCGCGCCTTATTGCGGCATGGCGGGCGGCGGTGCGGGCGTCCCGTCCGACCAGGTGCTGGTGCCCACCAGCAGCACGGAGACCGGCGGCAGGGCCGCGGCATCCTTCGCGTGTTCGGGTGCGAAGAACCAGTAATTGCCGCCCATCACCGGCGAACCGTCCAGGTTGGCGCCCCACTCGGCACCCTCCTTGAACGGCATGTAGAACATCACATGCGCCATGTGGTGTTCGCCCATGTCGGTGAGATAGGCGCCCCTGGACATCATGAAACACATCGCGCCCGACGCCAGCGAGGGGATCGCCTTGCCGTGCAGTTTCGCCTTGATGCTGGTCCAGATCTCGGCATCGGACTTGCCGGCCAGGGTCATCTGGGTGCGCAGCGTGTCGATCGGCAGGATCGACTGCACGGCTTGTGGGTTGAGGCAGGCCGGCGCGCGGATCTTCGGATTCCAGCGCTCGTTCCAGTCCGGCGCGCCCGCGAAACCGCGCTCGACCAGGCAGACGAATCCGTTGGTGCCGGTCGACGCCGTCTCGTAACCCGTGCGCGTCATGACGAGCACCGTGGCGTGATCGGAGACCGACGGTGGCGCGGCGCTCTTCGCCAGCGCGATCTCGTCGGCACGGCTCATCAGATAGGCATCGATCGGGGCCATGCGCGGATAGGTATCCGCGGCCATGGCGGAAAATGTGCTGAGAAATGACACAAGTGCAGCGACACACATCGATCGGGTCGTGCGCATCCCTTCCTCCTTCGCTACGCTGGTCGTGATGTCCGGTAGGCAGTCGTCGTGGCTGGGCCGTTCGCTTGGTGGATCATGCGCCGACAGACAAGGGGCCGCAACGACCTTGGGCCCTTGACGCACACACCCGCCATAACGACGATGGCACACGCCATTACCACAGGGATCCGGTATGAAGTCTTTCCTCGCTGCTGGGCTGTTCCTAGCGTTGCCTAGCGCCTCGGCACAGCACTTAGCAACCCGCCAGCGCATGGATGCCCAGACGACGCAGAACGACGGTGCCTCAATCCGCCGTATGGATATGGGACGGTAAAACCTTGACGATGAACTACGGCAACAGCGAGAGTTCGTGTCAGCCTTTCGGAGCCCTCGCTAGCCAGTCGGAGACGCCTCCCATTCGAACAAAGAGAGAGGCGCCTACGGCTGAACACGTCAAGACATCACAAGTCAGAAGCTCAAAGGCTCGTGTTGCATTTCGTAGCAACATTGTCGGGCCGCTCCCACCAAGCGATCACACGCGAACAAAGGGAAAAAATGCCAAGGATTGAGTCGGTATGGCTGCGACCGAAGAACGGGCCAGAAACGAATATTCTCCTATTGCCAACCCAGGGTAGCGAATCCGCGGTGACGATTGTTACGGGGAGAAATGGCTCGGGGAAAAGCACCTTACTCAAGACAATCGTCTCTTCTCTGATTTCATCGGACCATTTGGATTCCGTGGAGCTTGTAAAGCCTTCGGTCGATACCGGTAGTACGCGGGTTATATGTTTCTCCGGCTCCGCTGTGGATCGATTTCCGGCAAAGTCGAAGGGCGGCAGGCCCACGGATTTTGACAAGCCAAACTATCTATATTTCGGACAGCTAGTTGGCGCGAATCTCCTGAGTAGAAGGGAGCCCATGGAGGCCCTTCTTCCCCTCATGCTTGCTGAGGAGAATTGGGCGCGTTTCTCTCACCCGGTGTTCTCAGAATCACTGAAGACGATAGGTCTCTCTGCTGTACTAAGCGCCAGGGTCGAAACATCGACCCATCTCAATCGCAAGCTTATTAGAGATCAGTACACACTCCGATACATGCAGCGGCTTGCTAGTGGGACTCGATCTCAAGCGGATGAAGGGGTGAAAGGACCGCGAGTTTCGAAAGAACGCGCCGCGTACATCCTCTCAACAACTCATTACGACGATTTTGAAAACCTCGACGAGTTTGTGCGCGCCGGAGGGCGTCATAGCGTGCTGAGCCTCGGAGGAGAAGATCCCTTGGTAAACAGTGGCAAGGTAGCGATCTCTCCGGGTGCGATCAGGCTCGGTCTAATGAATGACTATCTTCGCATTCTTGATATTGAGGTTCGTCCGCTTCATAACGCGAATAAATTTGAGACCTCGAAATCAATATCGATTTTTGAACTGAGCTCAGGCGAGTTCCACTACTTCACAGTTGCGATGGGCGCGCTGTTTGCGGTGGCAGATGACGCCGTCCTCTTGATCGATGAGCCCGAGGGAAGCTTGCATCCACAATGGCAACTTCAATTGATGGATTTGCTCTCTTCACTTGTTCAAGATCACCGAGACTGCCATTTGATTGCAGCCACGCACTCGCCGCTTATTGTTTCGAATGCGCCTGAAGATGCGGCAGTAGTAGATATGGACGCCCCCGAGGCGAGCGAGCCCGGCGAAGCAGCCTATGGTAAGTCTTCTGACCAGATCCTTTTCGAACAATTTGGCATTGCTTCAAGTAGAAACAAAGCTATCGTCGACGTTGTTCAAAAGGCGGTAGGGCTCGTAGAGCGTAACGAGCATCAATCGTCGGAGTTTGAAGCTCTGCAGAAGGAGCTTTCAAGCATTCGAATCAGACTGGACGAGGGCGATCCGCTCGTTGAGGTGATTGATGCACTAATCAGTCTGGGTGAAGTATGACTATTCGTCCAGGCTTCGAACATATTTCTCCTTCTCCGACAATGACGGGCAATGTCACTATGGCGCGTTTGCTTCGCTTCGATTGGGACAGCAATGCCACCGTCGTGCGCGCCTTCAAGGTGAATTTGAAAGCCGATCTGCGCAGAGCACAGCACGGTCGATGTTGCTACTGTAGGCGGCATCTTTCGGATGACAACGTGACCCACCTTGAACATGTACTGGAGAAGGCGTCTTTTCCAGAATATCGCTTCGAAATTCTAAACCTTGGCTTGAGCTGCGCGACATGCAACACACAGAAATATCGCGCGTATCGTCATTTTCAATCGTTGATCAAAGCGAAGGTATCGAAGCACGTGTTTCCTGATCCTGGAAGCAGAATCAGCCAGGTATTGAAGAATATCTCGCCTTCGCCCTCATCGCTTCCGGTATCGGAAAGTGACTATCGGTGGCTGCACCCTCATCACGACCGATACAGTCAACATATAACGATTCTAAAAGGCTGGATTTATCGGTGGCGTACTGCCAAAGGAAGGCGAACGGTTAGAGGGCTTGATCTCAATGCATTGGCGCTCCTAGAAAGGCGCGCGATGGAAGAGCGGATCAACGCGCGACGACAGCAAGGTGCGCTTTCGTGGATGGTTGGCGCATTGGGCGAACTCACGTTTAATCAAACAGCCGATGTTTGCGCGGCAGTAGCAAATTCGATCAGGAGAGCAAAAAAGTGACCCCGTGTTTTGACAAGCGCGGACACTTTCGCGACAAAATCGAAACTTGGGTTGTCGGTAATGCTCTGCGCAGTCACACGACAACGCGATGGCCCAAGCCACGACCAAAGGGATCCGGTATGAAGTGTCTGCTCGCCGCCGCGTTGCTGCTCGCGCTGCCCGCCGCCTCGGCACAGGACTGGGCCGCCAGCCTGCGCATGGATGCCCAGGCCATGCACGACGATATCGCCGTGAACCACCCGGGCCCGGTCGATCCGGAAAACCCCGGTTTCGCCGCGAAGAACGACCAGGGGCTGGCGCTCGCGCTGCAACGCGCGGAGCAGACGACCGACTACACGGGTTACTTCTACGCGCTGGCGGCCTACTCGGCGGTGTTCAACGACGGCCACCTCGGCGTGTTCGTCCCGGAAGGCATCAAGGAGCCACCTGTTGAAACCCGTTGGCCGGGCTTCCTCACCGCGTTCAACGCGAAGGACGAACAACGCGTGGTGACGCGCGCCGACGATGCACCCGTGCCGCTCGGTGCGTTGCTTGTCGGTTGCGACGGCAAGGACGCGGCCACCCTTGCCGCCGACAACATCGGTTCCGTAGGCGGTCGATGGAGCCTGCATGCGTCGCGCGTGGTACGCGGGCGGCGTCTGTTCACCGATATCGGTAACCCGTGGATCCAGCGTCCCACGCATTGCACTTTCGCCTACGACGGCGAACAGCACGAAGTCGACCTCGCGTGGCATCCGATCGACCAGGGCGAACTGGGCAGGCGCCTTGCCGCAGCCTATCAACGCAAGGCCGAACCGATCGGCATGCGCACGCTGCCGGACGGCACGGTGTGGATCGCCCTCAGCGACTTCGACGGTAACCTCGAGCACGCGGCGGCCAAAGCGCTGGAGCCACTGATCGCACGGGTGCAGGCGCAGCGCGCGACGATCCTTGCCGCTCCACGCGTGGTGCTCGACCTGCGTGGCAATGACGGTGGCGATTCCCGTTGGGGCGATGGCATCGCGGCGGCGCTCTGGGGAACGCCGGCGGCGCGTGCGGTCAACCTCAGTCCGAAGCGCGTCGACTGGCGTGCCTCGAAAGACAACATCACCCAGATCAAAACCTACCTGGCCATGTGGTCGGCGCATCCCGACTCCCCCGCCGGGAACATCACCTGGGCAAAGACGACCATCGCCGGCATGCAAACGGCGATGGCGAATGGGCAGCCGTTCTACAGCGAAGTGAGCGATCCCGCGCCGCCGACACCGAAGCCGCCCGCCACGCACGCGCGCATCTACATGGTCACCGACAGTGGATGTGCCTCGGCCTGCCTGGACGCCGCCGATCTGTTCCTCGCCCTCGGCGCGATCCATGTCGGCCAGGAAACCAGTGCCGACACGGCCTACATGGATATCCGCCAGCGCACGTTACCCAGCGGCCATGTCGCACTGGCCGTCGCCATGAAGGTCTATCGCGGCCGCCCGCGCGGAAGCAACGTGCCGTGGGTGCCGCGCTATCCGTACGAAGGCGACCTCGCCGACACCGCGGCGCTGGAACGGTGGATCGCCGGCTTGCACTGAGTCACGGCGACCCGGTTCGCGCATCGGTTTCGCGCATGGCTTGCGACGCCGTGTCCAGGTAACGCGCGGCGGACGCATCCAGTCGCTCGCGCGTCCAGTCGGTCTGGTCGAACAGCTTGTAGTAGGTGTCGGCCGTCTGGGCATCGCCGATGCGGGCGGACAGGTAAGCCGCCAGGTAGGCGTTGTAGTTGGCGTCGAGCCGCGTCTTGTCGCGGCCATCGACGCTCCACCACGCGACCTGGAACGGCCATGCCAGGTCCCACGCGTCACGGTCCAGCAAGGCGATGGCGTTGGACGCTTTAGCGAACGCCGCGGCCTGCTCCAGCTTTCCCTCGCCGTAGGCATGGACGGCGTTATCGGTCAGGACCTGCGCGGATTGCATGGTGGTGGCCTCGGCATAGACGCGCGAGGCGTGGCGGTCGAGGGCGCCCATGGCGATGGCGCCGAGCACGATGCCGCCGAGGAGCAGGAAAACAGACTTCATGCCGGAGTGTCCTTGTCGAGGCATTGGATAGGCTGGATCGTACCCATACGGGATCATCCGCGCGATGGCATCGCCTTCACGCGATTCGCTCACCCTGCATGTTCCACTCCGCATCGCTTACCGCACGATCCGGGGGAATCCATGCACAGCCCAACACCCGACACGGCGCCTACCGTCGAACCCAAGGTCTCCGACGCGCTCGACGCAGCGGTCGACGATGCCGAGATGCCCCTGCCCAGCGACCCGAAGACGGTCTTCCTGGGTGGGCTGTTCGTGCTTGCCATGCTGGCGGCCTCGTTCGTCGCCCGCGAGGTGATCCTGCCGGTGGTGCTGGCCTTCATCCTGAAGCTGTTGCTGCAGCCGGTGATGCGGCTGTTCGAGCGGATGCGGGTACCGCGCGTGTTGGCCTCGTTGCTGATGATCGTCGCCTTGTTCGGCATCCTTGGTGGACTGGGCAGCGCGCTCAGCGGCCCGGCGGCGAACTGGGCGAAGCGCCTGCCCGAAGGCCTGCCGCGCCTGCAGGAGCGGGTGAAAGTGGTCAGCGGCCCGCTGGATAGCCTGAAGGGCATGATCGACCACGCCAAGGGCATGGTCGGCGCGGGTGACGCGGGCCATGCGGCACCGGCCGCAGCGAGCGCGGCGCCGGCCAGCGCGACCGATATCCAGTCGACCATCCTCGCCGGCGTGCAGACCTTCGCCTCCGAATTCCTGACCACCTTCCTCGTCCTGTTCTTCCTGCTCAACTCCGGCGACACCTTCCTGCGACGGCTGGTCGAAGTGATGCCGCGCTTCAAGGACAAGCGCCAGGTCATCGACATCTCGCAGCAGGTCGAGTCGGATGTGTCGTCCTACCTCGTCACCATCACCGTGATGAATGCCGCCGTGGGCGTGGTGACCGGCCTGGCCATGTGGGCGCTCGGCCTGCCCGACGCCGTGCTGTGGGGTGCGGTGGCCTTCCTGCTCAACTACGTGCCGATCCTCGGTCCGCTGGTCGGCCTGGTCACCTTCCTCGGCGTGGGCATGCTCAGCCTCGATCCGCTGTGGAAAGCCTTCATGCCGATGATCCTCTACGGTGCGATCCACGTGATCGAAGGCGAGACGATCACGCCGATGCTGCTGGCGCGCCGCTTCACGCTCAACCCGGTGCTGGTGATCATCTCGCTGTTGTTCTGGGACTGGATGTGGGGCGTGCCCGGCGCGATCCTCGCCGTGCCGATGCTGGCCATCACCAAGATCGTCTGCGATCGCATCCGTCCGCTGGCGGCCTTCGGCCACTTCCTCGAAGGCGAGAAGCGCGGCATCGAGCCTTAGCGCACCGTGCGGCGGGCGCCGGGCCGTCAGGCGTGCCCGGCGCCCGCCAGCTCCACGCAGAAATCCACGAACGCGCGCACCTTGGGCGATGCATGGCGGCGCGACGGATAGAACGCGTAGAGCGGGAACGTCTCACCCGTCCACTCGGGAAACAACTCGACCAGGCGTCCGTCGGCCAGCGCATCGC
Source organism: Bacillus sp. NP157 (assembly GCA_018889975.1). Taxonomy (NCBI): domain Bacteria; kingdom Bacillati; phylum Bacillota; class Bacilli; order Caryophanales; family Bacillaceae; genus Bacillus; species Bacillus sp. NP157. The sequence goes on along the minus strand of CP076546.1, from coordinate 3,792,447 downwards.
GCACGCTCACCGCGAGCACCTGCGCGATGCCGGCGCCACCGAGGCAGACCGAATACATCGTGCCGGAGTCGTTGACCAGCAACGGGCCTTCGGTGCGTACTGCGAGTACCTTGCCGCGCCGGTGGAACTCCCAGTCGAACGGCCGCCGCGTGACCGGATCGCGGAACTGGATACAGCGATGCGACGCGAGGTCCGCGGGCGCCTTTGGCTTGCCGAACGCGGCGATGTACGACGGTGCGGCGACAGTGAGCACCCGCGTGTCGAGCAGCTTGCGCGCGACCAGCGACGACGACGGCGGCTCGCAGAAACGCACCGACACGTCGATGCCATCGGCGACGAGGTCGCCCAGTTCGTCGCGCGTGATGATCTCGATTTGCAGGTCCGGATAGCGGCTGAGGAACTCACCGAGGCGCGGCGCGATCACCTGCCAGGAAAACATCGGGTCCAGGCTTACCCGCAGCCGGCCGCGAATGCCCTGGGCGTCGCCGGCGGCGGATAGCGCGGCATCTTCCAGGCCGGACAACAGCGGGCCGACCTGCGCATACAGCCGTTGCCCCTCGTCGGTCAGCGTCACCGAGCGCGTGGTCCGGTGCAGCAGGCGCACGCCCAGCCGCGCCTCGAGCCGGCCGACCGCGCGGCTCACGCCCGACGGGGTCAGGCCGAGGGCCTCCGCGGCGCGGGCGAAGTTTCCTGTATCCACCACCGAGACGAGGATGGAAAGGTTGCCGAGCAGGCGGGTGTCGGTGGTCATGGGCGGTCGTCGATGGGCGGTGATGGCATGGTTCTACCACGTCCAGTCGTGACAAAAGATCACTAAAGAACTGCCCGTTCGTCGCTTCAGTCACGAAAGCCACGGGCCTATCTTTCCCTCCGTCCCCACGAACCGAGGAGAAAGACCATGTACGCCATTACCGGTATCACCGGCCAGGTCGGCGGTGCGCTCGCCGATGCGCTGCTCGCCGCAGGCAAGCCATTCCGCGCCGTCGTCCGCGACGCGGCCCGTGCGGAACGCTTCTTCGACCGCGGTGCGGAGGTCGCCGTCGCCGCGCTCGACGACACGCCGGCACTGACCCGTGCCTTCGAAGGCGCCGAAGCGGTCTTCATCCTGTTGCCGCCGGCGTTCGACCCCGCCGTGGACTTCCTCACGGCCGCCGACCCGGTCATCGACAGCATCCATGCCGCGCTCCTCGCCGCCCAGCCGGGCCGCGTGGTCGTCCTGTCGACCATCGGTGCCCAGGCCGCCGAGCCGAACCTGCTCTCGCGGCTGGGCCGGATGGAAAACGTCCTGGCCACGTTGCCGATGCCGGTGACCTTCCTGCGCGCCGGCTGGTTCATCGAGAACACCCAGTGGGACCTCGACGCCGCGCGTAAGCACGGGGTCATCGACAGCTTCCTCGCCCCGCTCGACCGGAAGATCGCGATGGTCGCGACGAAGGACGTCGGCGAAACGGCGGCGCGCTTGCTCGGCGAGCCCAGCGAAGGCGTGCGCATCGTCGAACTGGAAGGCCCGCAAAGGACCAGCCCCGACGACCTCGCCGCCGCGCTGGCCCGGGTGCTGGGACACGACGTAAAGGCACGCATCGTGCCGCGCGACGCATGGGAAGCGCGCTTCAGGGCGGAAGGCATGCACAACCCGACGCCGCGGATGCGCATGGTCGATGGCTTCAACGAAGGCTGGATCGCCTTCGGCGCAGGGACGACGAAGGGCACGACCTCAGTCGACGAGGCCATCGGCGCACTGGTAGGCCGGCGCTAGCGAGTGCGTGCAGCGCCCGCGGGCGCGGCGTCAGTGGGCGTCCGGCGTCACCCGGTTGAACACCCGCCACACCGTGACCGGTTCGGAACGCTGCTTCGAACCAATCTCGGTCCGTACGGAAAGCTGGTGCCGATCCGGCGACAGCGAGTAACGCTGGGTGACCTGCATGCGGCCGTCGCCGCCGGACTCGACGACGAACTCGCTGTCGTACCAACCGGTGGCGATGCCGTGCGCATCCTTCGCGGGCTGCGATACCAGCGGCAGGTCGCGGTGGACGCCGTCGTTGACCATGTGCAGGGTCGTGGCGTCCTGGCTGATCGTCATGCTGACCGGCCATGCGAGCTGGCGCGTGCTGCCGTCGGGACCGCCACCACCATGGCCGTGCTGGCCACCGCCACCGCCGCCCATGCCACCGCCACCCGCCATTCCGCCACCACCACCGCCGCCGAACCCGCCACCGCCCATCCCGCCGCCGCCGTGGCCCCCATGCCCGTGATGGCCGCCACCGACACCGCCAGCGGAGGTGTTCCCGGCGGTCGACGGATCCTGGCTGCGCGAGGGGTCGAGCTGCCACTGGCCGCTGAGGTCGACGGGCGTATCCGGTGCCGGCTTCAGCGGCAGCATGCGGTTGCTGGCGCAGCCCGCGACGAGCAGGCCGACATAGATGGCGGCGTGGGTAAGGGCGCGCTGGGGGATGCGTGGCATGGGGTGGGTTCTGGCGGTGGTCGACGAAGGGATGCGGCGCGGCGCGGGGGCCGCTGCCACGCTGCTAACGGCCATGCCCCCGCCGCGGTGGACAGCGAATGCCATCGCGACGGTTGTGATGCACCAGCGATGCCCTCAGGTCGAAGGCAACGATTCGATCCGCTCACCACTGCTTGGGAGATACACAGCAATGAACGACGCACAGAAGGTGGCCCTGGTCACCGGCGCGACCCGTGGTATCGGCCTGGAAACCGTCCGCCAGCTGGCCGCCACCGGCATCAAGACCCTGCTTGCCGGCCGCGATGCCGCGCGCACGAAGGAAGCGGCGAAGAAGCTGCAGGACGAAGGCCTGCCGGTCGAGCCGATCGTGCTGGACGTGACCGACCCGGCATCGATCGCCGCGGCGGCGAAGACGGTCGCCGACACCTATGGCCGCCTCGACATCCTGGTGAACAACGCGGGCATCCTCGTCGACGCGCTGGACAAGAAGCCGTCCGAGCAGTCGATCGAAACCTGGCGCACCACGTTCGACACCAACCTGTTCGCGGTGGTCGAAGTCACCCAGGCCTTCCTGCCGCTGATCAAGGCCTCGCCGGCCGGCCGCATCGTCAACGTGTCCAGCCAGCTCGGCTCGATCGCGATGCACCTGGATCCGTCCTCGTCGATCTACGGCTTCAAGATCCCGGCCTATAACGTGTCGAAGACCGCGGTGAATGCGTGGACCATCCACCTCGCCTATGAGCTGCGCGATACGCCGGTGAAGGTCAATGCGATCCACCCGGGCTACGTGCAGACCGAAATGAACGGCGGTCACGGCGAGATCGACGTGCCGACCGGTGCGAAGTCGAGCGTGCAGATGGCGCTGCTCGACGCGAACGGCCCTTCGGGCACGTTCACCTACCTGGGCAAGACCCTGCCCTGGTAACAGCCCACGGCCGGCCTCGCGGGATCCGCTCCCGCGGGGCCCGCCTGCAGGCGTCGATGGCGGCGGGCCCGAACGGGCGGTGACCGCCGTTGTCCGCCCCGGCCTGTCCGCGGACACGCCCAGCACCGCTGGCCCGGTCCAGGGCCTGCCGATAAACACTCTAAGAAACAGCGGCCTACGCCGCGCCCCTCGACGTGGCACGGGAGTTGCTCCCCGCCGGGAAGCCTCCGTGCGTCCAGGGAACACCCATGCAAACGAAAACCCTCTCGGCCTGTCTCTCCGGTTTGCTGGCCCTGGCCGGCGGCCTTCCCGCCGTGGCGAGCGCCGAAGACCTGATGGACATCTATCGCGAAGCAGTCGCCAACGACCCGGTGCTGGCCAGCGCGGATGCGCGGCGGCTGGTGGTGGCCGAAGGCGTGCCGCAGGCTCGGGCCGCCTTGCTGCCGCAGTTGAACGCCGGCCTCAGCCTGCAGCAGTTCCACCCGGCTTACTCGGGCGCGACGAACAGCGACGGCACGCCGAACACGAACACGACCGATGGGCACAGCCGCCAGCGCGACCTGACCCTCAACCTCGACCAGACCGTGGTCGACCTGTCGAAGTTCGCGCGCGAACGCCAGGCGAAGCAGACGGCCGCGTCGCAGGACGCGACCTACGAAGGCGAGCTGCAGGATCTCTATGTCCGTTCCGCCACGGCCTACTTCAACGTACTGGTGGCGCAGGACCAGCTCGAAGTCTTCAAATCCTATGAAGACGCGTACAAGCAGCAGTACGACCAGGCGACGGTGTTGAACGACAAGGGCCTCGCCCCGCAGGCCGACCTGACCCAGTCACGCGCGTATTACCTGTTCATCAAGTCGTCGCGCGTGGATGCGGAGAACGCATTGAAGGACGCGCGCCGCGCGCTGCAGCAGCTGACCGGCAAGGAACCCGGCACGCTGAAGACACTGCGCGACGACATGCCACTCGATCCGCCTTCGCCCAACGATGCGAACGCATGGGTGGAGGAGGCGATGCACACGAATCCCGATGTCGTCGCTGCCACGCACCTGGTGAGCGCCGACGAACACTCGGTGAACGCGGCACGCAGCGGCCACCTGCCGACGATCAACCTCTCCGTGGGCTACGACAAACTCGGTGCGTGGTCGAACGCGTATCGCGGCGGTGCCGGTTACGGCCCGGGCAGTACCACCGTCGGCCTGGTGTTGTCGGTGCCGTTGTTCAGCGGTGGCCTGACCCAGTCGCAGGTACGCCAGGCGCTGCACCAGCGTGACGAAGACCAGAGCGACCTGGAAACGCTGCGCCGGCAGACGGCGCGCAACGCGGTCAACTACTTCAACCTGGTCACCGCTGGTGTCGGGCAGGTGAGCGATGCGCGTGATGCGGTGGATGCGGCGAAGAAGTCGCTGGCGTCGCTGCGCGCCGGTTACGACATCGGCACGCAGAGCCTGACCAACGTGGTGGTTGCGATCCAGATCCTTGCCGAGGTGCGTAACCAGTACACGGCGCTGAGGCACCAGTTCATCCTCAACAAGTTGTTGCTGAAGCGGACGGTGGGTACGGCGCAGTTGAAGGATGTGGAGGACATCAATCGGTTGTTGCAGTAATGACGTGACAGGACGACGCAGGCGGCGAGCACGCGTCGAATCCTGCGCAGGATCAAAACCGCTTGGGGGGCATGGGCCTAGCCTTGCCCCTCATGACCGGTCAATCTTTCGCCACAAAATGGGCAAGACGCGCTGCTGCGGCGGCCGTGCTCCCCTTCCTCGCGGGTTGCGACATGGTGGTGATGAATCCCACCGGGGACATCGCCCTCCGCGAACGCAACCTCATCCTCGTCGCCACGGGCTTGATGCTCCTGGTCATCGTGCCGGTGCTGGCGATGACGGTGGCCTTCGCCCTGCGCTATCGCAAGGGTCGCAACCCAAGCGCCTACGATCCGGGCTTCACTCATTCGACCCGCATCGAGTTGGTCGTGTGGACGATCCCGCTGGTGATCATCGGCATCCTCGGCGCGATCACCTGGGTTACGACGCATACGCTGGATCCGTTCAGGCCGCTGGATCGCATCAGCGAAGGCCGGCCGATCCCGGCCGGTACGAAGCCGCTGGATATCCAGGTCGTCGCGATGGACTGGAAGTGGCTGTTCATCTATCCCGGCCAGGGCGTCGCGACGGTCAATGAGCTGGCCCTGCCGGTCGACGTCCCGGTGCGCTTCACGATCACCTCGACCAGCCAGATGAACACGTTCTACGCGCCAACCCTGGCCGGCATGATCTACGCGATGCCCGGCATGCAGTCGATGTTGCACGCGGTGTTGAACCAGCCCGGCGACAGCTGGGGCTACTCCGGCAACTACACCGGTGCGGGCTATACGGACATGCGTTTCCGGCTGCACGGCATGGACCAGGCCGGCTTCGACCAGTGGATCGCCCGCGTCAAGGCATCGCCGGACGCGCTGTCGACCGAACGCTACCTCGCGCTGGACGCGCCGAGCGAAAAGGTCCCGGTGATGCACTTTGGCCAGGTCTCCACCGATCTGTTCCAGCGTGCACTGAATCTCTGCGTCGCCCCCGGCACGCCATGCAAGAACGAGCTGATGCGCCTCGACGCGACGAAGGATGGCGCCGGGCATGCGGCGATGCCGATGCCTATGCCCATGCCGATGGCGGACGCGCCGATGGGTGACGCCGCGCACGCGGCCCACTGATGCCACGCCCTCTTCCCTTTCCCAGCGCTGGCGCCGCGCGCGCCCGCGGCCCCTGACCACGGACAGACCATGCAAGCTGCAAGCTCTCCCAACGGGCTGCTCGGGCGACTCACGCTCGACGCCATCCCACTCCACGAGCCGATCCTCGTCGGTACCTTCATCACGGTCGCCGTGCTCGGCCTCGCCGTGGTCGTCGCGCTGACCTGGCTGAAGCGCTGGGGCTGGCTGTGGCGCGAATGGCTGACGAGCGTCGACCACAAGAAGATCGGCATCATGTACGTGGTGCTGGCGATCATCATGCTGCTGCGTGGCTTCTCCGACGCACTGATGATGCGCGCACAGCAGGCGGTCGCCTTCGGCGCCAACCAGGGCTACCTCGCCGCGCACCACTACGACCAGATCTTCACCGCGCACGGCACGATCATGATCTTCTTCGTGGCGATCCCGCTGGTGGTTGGCCTGGTGAACTTCGTCATGCCGCTGCAGATCGGTGCGCGCGATGTCGCCTTCCCGTACCTCAACAACCTGAGTTTCTGGCTCACCGCATCCGGTGCCGTGTTGACGATGGTGTCGCTGTTCGTCGGCGAGTTCGCCCGGACGGGTTGGCTCTCGTACGCGCCGCTCGCGGGCTTGCAATACAGCCCCGACTCCGGCGTGGACTACTACCTGTGGTCGCTGGAAATCGCAGGCGTGGGTACGACGCTCTCGGCGATCAACATGGTGGCGACCATCATCAGGATGCGTGCCCCTGGCATGACCATGATGAAGATGCCGGTGTTCACGTGGACGGCGCTGTGCAGCAACATCCTCGCCATCGCGATCTTCCCCGCGCTCACCGCCGCGTTCTTCCTGTTGATCCTCGATCGTTACGCGGGCACGCACTTCTTCACCAACGACCTGGGCGGAAGCCCGATGATGTACTGGAACATGGTGTGGATCTGGGGCCACCCGGAGGTGTACGTACTGGTGCTACCGGCGTTCGGCATCTACTCGGAGATCACCTCCACGTTCACCGGCAAGCGCCTGTTCGGCTACAGCTCGATGGTTTACGCCACGGTGGTGATCACCCTGCTGTCGTACCTGGTCTGGTTGCACCACTTTTTCACCATGGGCTCGGGCGCCTCGGTGAACTCGTTCTTCGGCATCGCAACGATGGTGATCGCCATCCCCACCGGGGCGAAGGTGTTCAACTGGCTGTTCACGATGTTCCGCGGCGAAATCCGCTTCGAGCTGCCGATGATGTGGGTGGTGGCCTTCATGCTGACCTTCGTGGTCGGCGGCATGACCGGCGTGCTGCTGGCGGTGCCGGCCGCGGACTTCGTCCTGCACAATTCCCTGTTCCTCGTCGCGCACTTCCACAACACGATCATCGGTGGCGTGGTGTTTGGCCTGTTCGCCGGCATGACCTACTGGTTCCCCAAGGCGTTCGGTTTCAAGCTCGATGAATTCTGGGGCAAGGTCGCCTTCTGGGGCTGGGTCGTCGGCTACTGGGTGGCGTGGACGCCGATCTACGTGGTCGGCCTGATGGGCGTGCCACGGCGCATCCATCACCTCGACGACGTGTCGCTGCGGCCGTACTTCATCGTCGCCGCCGTCGGTGCCGTGATCATCCTCGTCGGCATCCTCGGCTTCGTGATGAGCATCGTGATGGGCATCGTCCGCCGCAAGGCGCTGCGCGACCACACCGGCGATCCCTGGCAGGGCCGCACGCTGGAGTGGAGCACGGCGTCGCCGCCGCCCGCATACAACTTCGCACTGACCCCGACGGTGTACGAGCTGGATGCGTGGCAGGACATGAAGGAGCACGGCTACACCCGGCCTACCACGGGCTTCCAGCCGGTGCACATGCCGAAGAACACCGGGGTGGGCGTGATCGTCGCCGCGCTCTGCACCGTGCTCGGCTTCGCGATGGTCTGGTACATGTGGTGGCTAGCCGCGGCATCGTTCGCCGGCGTGGTGCTCGTCTCGATCGTGCACAGCTTCAACTACCACCGTGATTTCACCCTCACCGCCGCCGAGGTCGCAGCGACCGAAGGCGAGCGGACCCGCGCGCTGGCAGGAGCCTGACATGACGCTATCTACCACCGCACCGGCGCCGGTACGCACCTGGCATGGCCAGGCCGACGAGCACGCCGCCGGCGGCGCGACATCGATCGGCTTCTGGATCTACCTGATGAGCGACGCGCTCATCTTCGCCTCGCTCTTCGCGGTGTACGGCGTGTTGAGTCGCAACTATGCCGGCGGCCCAGGCCCGAAGCAGTTGTTCGACCTCACCCTCGTCGCGGTCAATACCGGGCTGTTGCTGGCCTCGTCGATCACCTTCGGCATCGCGATGCTGGCGATGGATGCGGGACGGCAGCGCGCGACGATGGCGTGGCTGGCCGTTACCGGCGTGCTCGGTGCGGTGTTCCTCGGCGTTGAGTTGCACGAGTTCGCCAGCCTGCTCGCCGAAGGCGCGGGCCCGGATCGCAGCGCCTTCCTCTCCAGCTTCTTCACCCTGGTCGGCACGCACGGGGCGCACGTCGCCTTCGGCTTGCTCTGGCTGGTGGTGTTGCTGGTGCAGGTGGGCAAACGCGGACTCGTCGAAGACAACCGTCGCCGGCTGATGTGCCTGTCGATGTTCTGGCACTTCCTCGACATCGTATGGATCGGCGTCTTTACCTTCGTCTACCTGCTGGGAGTCATCCGGTGACCGCTTCCGCCACGACAATCAAGCGCCACGGCAGCGCACGCAGCCTCGCGGTCGGTTCGACGCTGTCCATCGTGCTGACGGCCATCCCGTTCTGGCTGGTCATGGCCGGCGTGCTGCACAGCCCCAGTGCGACGATCGCAACGATCTTCGCCTTCGCGCTCGCCCAGATCGTGGTCCACGTGGCGTGCTTCCTGCACGTGGATGCAAAAAGCGAAGACGGCTGGACGCTGCTCTCGTTCCTGTTCACGGCGATCATCGTGGTGATCACCATCGTCGGGTCGGTCTGGGTGATGTACCACATGGACGCGAACATGATGCCGGGCTAAGCCGGCATCTCGCGTAACGCGCGGCAGCCGGGATCAGCGCGGCTGGCGGACCAGTTTCGCCAGCGCGCCTTCGGCGATCGTCGCGAACCGACCTGCATCGCCGAACGCGCGGGCCGTCAGCATCGCGCCATAGATGGTCGACATGAAGGCTTCCGCTTCCTCGCGCGGTGAGCCATGCACGTGGAACTGGCCGAGCGCCGCGCCACGGGTCATCACGATCTCGAGCCACGCCGAGAGGTCGCGGAAGTGCGCGCGCACGTGCCCGGCGAGGTCGGCGGGCAGGGTGGGGAGTTCCGTCGCCAGCATGCCGGCGACGCAGAACGGCGCCGTGTCGTCGGCGATGCACTTCTCCCAATAACCGATGTAGAAGCGCAGCTGTTCGGTCGGGTCGAAGCTGCCGTCGGCGAGCCCCCTGGTGTGCTCGACGATGCCCATCCGCGATTCCTCCACCACCGCCCTGGCGAGGTCCGCCTTGGCCGGGAAGTGGTGATGGATGCTCGCCTTGCGGACCTGGACTTCCTCGGCCACGTCGGCATAGCTGAAGCCGTTATATCCGCGGGTCTGGATCAGGAAGCGGGCCGAATCGATCAGTTTCTGCTGCGTGCTCATCCCCAAATCCTACCACCCAATAGGTAGGAGCGCGCCCGCGCGCGATGGCACCCCTCACCCTTCCAGCCCATCCACCCACCCAACGAAACCAGATCCAAAGCCCTTGACCGCTAGCCTACCAACTAGTAGGGTGACACCACTCACCCCAAGGCCAACCCCATGTCCTCCCTGAAGAACTACTACTTCCTCCGCGCCCTCGTCGCCTTCGCCTGGGTCGCGATCGTCGTCCTGAACGCGCCCGCCGCACCCCTCCTGGCCGGCACCCTGCTGGTCCTCTATCCCGCTTGGGATGCCCTCGCCAACCTGATCGACGCCCGCCGCAGCGGCGGCCTCGCGGCCAACCCCGGCCAGCGGGTCAACGCCATCACCAGCGCGATCGCCGCCGTTGCCATGGCCATCGGCGTCGCCAACAACGGCAATGCCGGCGGTGTCCTGGTGTTCGGCCTGTGGGCTTTGGCGGCTGGGGTATTCCAGCTCGCGGTAGGCATCCGTCGCCGCAAGCTCGGCGGCCAGGTGTTCATGATGATCAGCGGCGCGCAGTCGGCCCTCGCCGGCGTCATCTTCTCGATGAAGGCGTTCGGCCAGGCGCCGGGGCTCGTCGAGCTCGCCCCGTATGCCGCCTTCGGCGGGTTCTACTTCCTGCTCTCGGCCCTGTGGATCACCTTCAAGGTGTCGCGGGCACCGCGCGCCGCCGCCTGAACGCTCATGGCAGGGCGATCCGTTCTCCCTGGCTGGGCAGGATGAAATGGACACCCAGCGTGTTGCCGGTGGCGAGTTGTGCGCCGACCAGGGCGCGGGTGTCGCGGCCCGGTTCCAGACTGGGCTTGATGTGATCGACGACCACGGGCAGGCCGCGCAGTGCGTCACGGCCGCCGCTGGCATTGGCCAGCACCTGCAACTCACGCTGGAGCCACGCCGGCGTCAGGTGACCGAACAGCTTTGCGTCGGCAACGTCGTTCGGAAACGACGTTTCGATCTGGATGCCCTTCAGCGCGTGGCGACGGACCAGCGGTGCAAGTGTGCTCCAGGCGTCGGCCAGGTCGTGCTTGCCCTTCGACAGCGCATCCGGACCGGTATCGCCGAAGTACGCGTAGTAGACATCGCCGGCACGGAGAAGGAGCATCGACGAGACCACGCTATCGTGGCTCAGCGGCCAGACCTGCGCCGTCATCAAGGTGCCCTGCACGGGAAACCACTGCCCGGGCGCTTCGTCGACGAGGTGGTACCAGCCGAGCGCGGGTGGCTTGCCGCGGTCGGCGAGGTTGGGCCACGTCTCCCAGTTGAAATAGTCGCGGCTGAGCACGTCGAGCGTGGAGGCCAGGCCATAGATCGGCTTGTTGCCATGGTCTTCGGGCGACGCGATGAGCAGGCCCGCGACGTGGTCCAGGTGGCCATGGCTGATGAAGTAGGCACTGATGCTGTCGTGCAGGATCCCGCCGGTGCTACCCGCCAGCGATCCCTGGGCGCGCGCCTTGTCGATGCCGGTAACCAGCGTCCCCGCATCCAGTGCGAGGAAGTGCGTGTCGCCATGGGCGCGTAGCAGGTAGGCCGAGAGATCGTCGGTGCCGACGCCGCCACCGACGCCGAGTGCGACGAGCTCGAACGCCGGACCGTCCGCGGCGCTTGCCGACGACATGCCAGTCATCGCCACGCCAAACGCGAACATCGCAGCGGCGAACCAGCGTTTCATGCGCCCGCTCCTTCGCCGTGCCCCGGCACCTGCAACAAGCCGGACGCAAGGGCGATGAAAGCTTCCACCGCCGCGTCGTACACACGCTTCGGTTCGTCCGCCGCCGCGATCCACAGCGCCGCGTTCATGGCCGCGCCATTGATCAGCCGCGCCGCGGCTTCGGCGTCGACGGGTTTCACCACGCCTTCGGCGATCAAGGTTCGCAGGATCTGCGTGGTCGTCTGCAGGCAGGCGTTCTGGCTTGGCCACTGCGACGGGTCGCCGAGGACGGAGGGGCCGTCGAGCAGCATGATCCGCTGCACTTCCGGTTCCAGTGCCATGCCGATGTAACCCACGCCCTCGTCGAGCAGCGCTTCCCAATCGGAGCGGGCAGGGTCTCGCGCCAGGCGCAGGCGCTCGGCGAGCTCACCGTCGATCTGCCCGATCACCGCCTGTAGCACGCCCTTCTTGTCGCCGAAGTTGTGGTACAGCGCGCCACGGGTGAGGCCGGCCTCGGCGGTGAAATCGTCCATCGACGATGCGGCGTAGCCCTTGGTGGCGAACGCCTTGCGGGCGGCCTGGATGAGCTTGGTGCGGGTTTCTTCCATCTGCGCCTGGCGTTTGGTGGGCATGGCTTCCTCGATTCACATACACGGCGTACGCGAACTTGACATACGGTGCGTATGTCGTACTATGCCCACATACGCTGCGTATATCAACGAAACCCCTAGCCGGCCGTGCGCATGCGCGCAGCCATGGCCGGCTATATCCCACTGTTCGGAGATATCCCATGTCCAAGCGTGACGCCGTTTTCCCCGCCGGCCGCCAGGCCCTCTACGACACCAACAAGTATTCCGCCGCCATCCGCTCCGGCGACTTCCTGTTCGTCTCCGGACAGGTCGGCAGCCGCGAGGATGGCTCGGCCGAGCCCGATTTCGGCAAGCAGGTCCAGCTTGCCTTCGACAACCTCAACGCCGTGCTCGCCGCGGCAGGCTGCACCTTCGATGACGTCGTCGACGTCACCACCTTCCACACGGATCCGGCAAACCAGTGGCCCGTGATGGACGCCGTGCGCAGCCGGATGATCGGTGAGCCGCCGTATTCGAACTGGACGGCCGTCGGCGTCACCTGGCTGTACGGCTTTGATTTCGAGATCAAGGTGATCGCCCGGATCCCCGACGGCGCGTCTCGCTAAACGACCTTCCGGTTTGCGACGCAGGTTTCACGCGGCCGGTCGATGATGGGCTAGCCTGTCGCGGAAACCGGAAGGCCTGACATGCCCGTTAGCGAGGTTGAGCGCCTGGAGCGCTTGCACAACCTGGCCGTGCTCGACTCGGACGCCGAAGACTTTTTCGACGCCCTGGTGCGGGTCGCCGCCGAAGTGGCTGGTATGCCGATTTCGCTTATCAGCCTCGTCGACCGCAACAGGCAATGGTTCAAGGCCAACGTCGGCCTCGAAGGCGTCAGGGAAACGCCTCGCGAATACGCCTTCTGCGACCACGTGGTTCGCTCCGGCGCCGCCATGGAAGTGCACGACGCCAGGCTGGATCCACGGTTTGCCGAGAACCCGTTCGTCACCGGCGATCCCAACATCCGTGCCTACACCGGCGTGCCATTGACCCTCAGCGATGGCACGCACCTCGGCTCCCTCTGCGTCATCGACCGCGAGCCGCACGAGCTGCGGCCCGACCAGATGCGCGTGCTGCGCAACCTCGCCGCCGCGGCGTCGATGGCGCTGGAGCAGCGCGGCGCGTTGATCCACCAGCGCGAAGTGGCCCGGGCCGAAGCCCGGCGCGCGAAGCAACTGGAGCGAGCACTCGACGAACGCCAGCAGTTCCTGCAGCGGACCAGTCGCGTCGCCGGCGTGGGTGGTTGGGAATTCGACCTGAAGAGCCAGAAGCTGCGCTGGACTGAACAGACCTGTCGCATCCACGACCTGCCGCCCGGCTTCGAGCCGTCGCTCGACGAGGCGCTGCAATTCTTCACGCCGGAAGTGCAGCTTGCGCTCGCGGATGCCATGGGCCTCGCGCAGTCCGAAGGCACGCCGTGGGACATGACCATCCCGATGACGACGGCCACCGGCCGGCCTATCTGGATGCGCGCCGTGGGCGAGGTGGAGCGGGAGAACGGCGAAGCGGTCCGGCTGGCTGGCGCCGTGCAGGATGTCACCGAGCGCAAGACGGCGACGCTGGCGCTGGAAGCCAGCGAACGGCGTTATCGCAAACTCTTCCAGTATTCACTCGGCCTGATCTGCACGCATGACCTGCATGGCGACGTGCTGTCGGTAAACCCCGCCGCTGCCGCTTCGCTCGGCTACGACATCGGCGAGATGCTCGGCCGCAACTTCAAGCATTTCATGTTGCCTTCGCGGCATGCATTGCTGGATGCATACCTCGAACGCATCCAGGCTGTCCGTATCGACATGGGCGTGCTCGAGCTGGTCGCGGCGGATGGTTCGCTGCGCTACTGGCGCTACCAGAACGTCCTGGACGAAGACGCCGACGATCCCTACATCCTCGGACACGCGCAGGACGTCACGGAACAGCGTCGGTATGAAAGCACCCTGCTCGAATGGTCGACCCGCGATCCACTCACCCATGCGATGAACCGGCGCTACCTCGCGCGCATGGACGAACGGGCGCGCGACCGTGCCGCATGGGGCTGCATCGTCGCCGACCTCGATCATTTCAAGACGATCAACGATACCCACGGGCATGCCCGTGGCGACGAGATCCTCGTGGCTGTCGCGCAGCACCTGCGCGACAGCAGCGGCCCGGACGATGTCGTGGTCCGGATGGGTGGCGACGAATTCCTGCTGGTGGTCGAGCACGCAGGCGATCTCGGCAAGGTGCTTGCGCGGGTCGAAGAAGGTATGCGCGGCATGGACTGGTCGCTTAGCCTTGGCAGCGCGGTGTCGCGCTCGGGCGACACCGTCGACGACGTCATCGCACGCGCCGACGACGAACTCTACGCACATCGCGCTGTTGCGCGACACGCACGTCGCTAGACCACTACTCGCCTCACTCTGCGTAATTTCGCCACCTGACATCCGAAGACGTTGGACGAACGGGTAGCGCTACCGCGGTTAAGCCGCCTTCGGTTTCGACATCTTTACGCTCCGTGCTTTCATCGCCGCCAGAGGACGACGAAGGAGAGATGGTGCGTTATCTGTTCGCCGATGAGGCAGGCTGCATGGAGTTCGCAAGGAAGCCCCACGTGTCTAAGTATTTCCTCATCTGCACGGTCAACACCGAGGACTGCTCCATCGGGACGGACATGCTCGAACTTCGCCGAGAGCTGGCCTGGAAAGGAATCAACGTCGATGCAAAACAGTTCCATGCGACGAAGGATCCCGAGGCCGTCAGGAGCGCCGTCTTCGAGCTTCTGGCCGGCAAGCCATTCCGTGTGGATGCAACCCTGCTCGAAAAGTCCAAGGCGTACCCGAGCGTGCGAAGCGATCGCTTCGATTTCTACCGGCACGCGTGGTATTTCCACTTCAGGCATTGCGGACGCCAGATTGCGCGGCCGGGAGACGAACTCCTCATCCAGGCAGCGTCCATCGGCACCAAGAAGGAACGATCCGCTTTTCGTGCGGCCATCAACGATGTCGCCCAGCAAGTCCTGCCGGATGTGCGCTGGGAAACGACGTTCTGGTCAGCGAGCAGCGACCCATGCTTGCAGGTGGCTGACTACTGCGCCTGGGCAATCCAGCGCGCGTATGAGCGGGGCGACGATCGCCGGCTATCTCAGATCGCTCACAACGTCGTCAGCTGCCACGATCTCTACGCACGAAGCGACGTGCACTATTACTAAAAAAAATGACCAACCCACATCATCGTCTATCCGAGGAAGCGCCCAGGGGCTCTTGTCGACGAGTGCGGGTTGGTCGGATCGAGGTCGAATATACGATCACGACGCGCCGGTTTCAAGCTCAATCCCTGGCTGGCCCGATGGCCTCGCGCAGCGCGCTGTACGCCTCCACGAGCTGGTCGAGGGTGAACGCACGATTCCGACCGCTTGTGTTGGGCAATACCCACGCGATCGATTGCGCGATCGGTGTTGACTGCCGTCCCCACGGCAGGATGCGTTGGTTCGATAGGGATGCGTATGCGGCTTTGCCGAGGAAGGCGACGACCCTTGGCTTGTATCGGGCGACTCGTTTGCGGAAGGCGTCGCCGGCCGCTTCGAACTCCTCCCGGGTGACTTCGTCTGCACCAGCCGTTGGCCGTTGCACGAACGTCGTCAGGCCGTAACCGTAGTCGAGGATCAATCGGGCTTGCGCTGGCGTGAGTTGCTCGTCGGTGAAACCGGCGAGGTGTATGACCCGCCAGAACCGATTCGAGCGACCGGCGAAGTGCTCGCCGCTGGCCGCCGCGACCAACCCGGGATTGATCCCGCAGAAAAGCACGTCGAGCCCCGGCGCGATGATGTCGGGTAACGGCATGCTTGCTGACTCCCTGGGTTTGCCAGCGGGAAGCATCGCATGGAATCAGGTTTCGTTAATAACCCTGAACGGACGCTTTGTCGTCGCGCCACCGTGACGTGTTTTCGATGGATCCCTCGCGTGCGCCGGTCCACGCTGTCATCGTGGCGCACTACTGCGCATGCACGAGGAACCCTCCATGAAACGCATCCTTCTCATGCTCGCCGTAGCGATGGCCGCCTCTTCCCTGAGTGGTTGCATCATCCATGACGACCGTCCGTACCATCACGACGGCTACCGCTGCGACCACGACGGTGACCGCTGCCACGACGGCTGGCGCCGCTAAGCACGCCGCGTAGCTCCCCTTAGCGTGTAGCCTTCTCTGCCTCGGCGAGTTTGCTACGCGCATCGCGGTCGATCTGGATGAGCTGGTCCTGCGCCGCTTTCTCGCGCGGGACCAGCGCCTGGATGGCATGGATCCGGGCGTTGTAATCTTCGGCGAGGGTGTTGGTTGCCATGAGCAGGTGGCCATCCTTCAGCAGGATGCGTGCGTGATTCTTCTCGGCGAAGTCGAGGATACCGATGACGTCGCGGGTCAACTCGTCTTCCACCCCGAGCAACTGGTCGAGTGCGCTGGTAAGGCGTGCCGCCGCTCCGTCGAAGCCATTGAGGATGACCGCGCGCTGTGAGAGCGGGACGCCGTCGATCAGGGCGCGGACATCGTGGATATAAGCCACGTAGTCGTCCTTCACCGCATGCTGCAGCTTCGTATAGTTCGCCATGCGCACGCGGCTGTCCGCTATGACCGAGGTGCTCGCAAGGCTTGCGGGTTGCAGCACTGTTTCGATCTGCAGCACGGCGATAGCGGCGATGCGCCCATCCACCTGGTGGGAAAGCTGTGCCGCGCGATCGCGGATCTTTAGCACTGCTTGCGCGATCGGGCTTTCCGGCAAGACGCCTGCCGAGGGCGTCGGCGCGGCCTTACCGTTGGCGTTGGCTTCGGCGAGTTCGTTGACCTGGACGATAGCGTCGTGCACTTCCTGGCGCTCATGGTCCTGGCGCGTATGCATGGCTACCGTCAGAAGGCAGGCGAGCGTCGCCGTGCTGGCCATGATCCAGCGGAAACGTTTGACCCCAAATAGTTTCATGCAACCGCCGACCAGGCCACCGAGGAAGAATGGCCAGAACATCGCGCCGATCTTTTCCGAAGTGTCGCGCTGGTCGGCCGGGACGAAGTAAAAGCCGCCC